>VGRE01000180.1 GCA_016875435.1 Deltaproteobacteria bacterium
AAAAGCAGGATGGCAACAAGCAGGGCGCTCATGCCGACCCCCGAGCCCGGTGGGCGCCCACGGCGAGTAGGCCGAGGAAGGGCAGCGCAGCGAGGTAGAGCGCGGGGTCGAGGAGCGAGGCAGGCTCGACCTCGAACAGGGACACCGCGCCGAGGGTGGCCAGCCCGAGGACGGCGAGGCCGTCGAGCGCCGGGCGACCGATCTGCAGTCGCGACCACGACCACGCGGTGACGCACACCGTGGTCACCGAGGTCGACAACGCGAGCCCAGTGAGCCCCAGCGGCTCGCGGAAAATTGCGTTGAGCGCCGCGTTGAGCACGAAGGACACCACGCCGAGGCCCATCACCAGCCGGTATCGGCCGGCCACGATGTGCGCCTTGACCAGGAGCGTGCCCACCAGCGACGCGAAGATTCCCGGCACGAAGGCGGCGAGGGCGCTGGCACAGTCATCGACCCCCCACTCGGGAAAGGCACCGTGCGAGAACAGCGTGCGCACCAGCACCTCGCGCGCCACCACCATCCCCGCCAGGGCCGGCGGAGCCAGGAGAAACACCCATCGGAGAGACTGCTGCACGGCGGCGCGCTCGGCCGAGGGGTCACCCTTGGCCCGCGCCGTGGCCCAGGCCTGAAAGGCCACCACCACCAGGGAGCTCTCCAGCAAGGTCTGGGGGATGAGCCGCGCGCGGTCGGCGTACTCGAGGATGGTGACGCTGCCCTCGGGCAAGCCGGCGGCGAAGGCCTTGTCGACCACCAGGTTGAGCGCCACCATCGTCTCGCCGGCGAGCACCGGGCCGAAGGCGGCGGCGGCCACGGCCATCGGCGCTGGCCAGCTCGGGCGCCCCGGCCAGACCCCCTCGCGCGCGAGCACGCCCCACAGCCAGAGCAGCTCCGTGGCGGCGCCGAGGGAGAGCGCCAGCGGCAGGATCGCCGGCCCCGTGTCGCGTCCGGCGGCGACCACCCCGATGATCGCCACGCTGCGCGCCACCGGCGAGAAGCCGGCCGCCCGGAATGCGCCGAGACCCTCGCATGCCGCCCGCACCACGCTGATCGCGCCCACGCCTGCCACGAAGGGCAACAGCTCCCACGTGAAGCGCACCGCCATCGCCTGCGTGGCGGCGTCGAAGGCGGTGAAGCGGGGGAGCGCGTGCGGCACCAGCAGGGCGAAGAACGCGCCGGCGAGGGTGGTGAGCCCCGCCGCCAACAGCGAGGCGCCGGTGACGACGCCAGGCAGCCGCGCCGGCTCGTTGACGCGGAGCTGCGCCAGTGGCGGGACCACCACTGTCCCCATCGCGTTCGAGGCTAGCACCAGGAGGAAACTGGGGACGGACAGCGCGAAGAAGAAGGCGTCGGTCGCGGGTTGTACGCCGAACCAGCCCGCGATCACGATGGGGACGACGAAGCCGATGCCGCGGGCGACAAGCGCCACCGGTACGAGGAACAGCGCCGTGCGACCGACTCCCATGGCGGCGGCCCTTACCCGGTCATATCAGCCGCAGCGCCCGAAGTTCGTCCTTCACGTAGGCGTAGATGATGGGCGCCGCGATCAGCCCGCCGAGTCCAAACGACGCCTCCATGAGGATCATCACGATGAGCAGCTCCCAGGCCTTGGCCCGGATGTGCCCGCCGATGATGCGCGCGTTGAGGAAGTACTCGAGCTTGTGGATCACCACGAGGTAGGCGAGCGAGGCCACCGCGAGCCCCAGCGATTGCGAGAGGCTCACCACGAAGATCGCCGTGTTCGACACGAGGTTGCCAAGGATCGGCATCAGCCCGGCGAGGAAGGTGATGGCGATGAGCGTCTTGGTGAAGGGCAAGTTTACCCCCAGCGCTGGCAGCGCCACCGCCAGGTAGATGGCGGTGAGCAGCGTGTTGAAGGCGCTGATCCACACCTGCGCGAACACCACGTTGCGGAAGGCGAGGCCCAGCGCGCGGGCCCGCGCGCGCAGCGACACCGAGAGCGTCCCGGGCGTCTCCTTGGGCACGGCCGTTTCCAGGGCGATCAGCGCCCCCGCCACCATGCCGGTGATGATGTGGGCGATGGCGCGCCCGAGGCCGGCGCCGGCCACGCCGAAGCGGTCGGCGTGGGTGCGAAGCCACTCCACCGTGAACAGGCGCAGCTCCTCGGCATCGGCGGGCAGGTAGGCGAGCGCCCACGGGGGGAGCTGGTCGCGGGAGCCCTCGATGATCGCCGCCATACTCTGGGCGAGCTTGGGCAAGCTCTCGCTCCCGGTGCGCACGAAGGCCACGATCCCGAAGCCCGCCCCGGTGACGAGGCCGATCGTGGCGATGGCGATGAGCGCCACCGCGAGGAGTCGCGTGGCGTCGCGCCCTAGCGACGGCACGCGCAAGACCGGTACCAGCAGCATCACCAGCGCGTAGACGAGGAGCCCCGACAACAGCGCCGGGAGCAGGTGCAGCTTGAGCACCAGGAACAGTGCCGTGCCGAAGATGCCGTAGGCGAGCCAGTCGGCCTTCGGGATCGTGGGGTCCGGCATGGCGGCAGCCTAACCACCCCCCTCGCGGTAGTCGCGGTTCGCGCTACGCTCCCCCCGCATGCTGCTCCTCGCGCTCTCCGCCCTCGCCGAAGAAACCCGCCCGTTCACCGTCACCCCGGGCGGCTGGGTGCGACCGGCCGTCGCCTGGCAACAGGACGACCCCGGCCTCGGGTCGGCCGCCGACGGCTTCTCGGTGGAGGCGCGGATGGGCCTCGAGGCCGTCGCCGAGCCCATCGGCGTGCGGGCGCGCGTGGAGATGGAGTTCGCCCCCGACCCCTCGCTCAAGGACGCCTTCGTCAACTACACGCCTGTCCCCTACTTCTCGCTCAACGCCGGGCAGTTCAAGGTGCCCTTCTCCATCCACCGCCTCTCCAGCGACACCAAGCGCCAGCTCCCCACCGACCCGCGCCTCGCCAACGCCATGGGCATCGAGCGCGAGATCGGCGCCAGCGCCGAGGGGCGCCTGTTCCTCGCCCAGAAGCCGCGCCTGTCGCTCACCAGCGGCGTGTTCAACGGCGAGGGCAGCAACGTGGCGGAAAACGGCAACGACCGCTTCATGCTCGCCCAGCGCGTGCTCCTCGCGCCGCTGGGCATGCGGGAGCGCCCCTTCGAGGGCACCGGTCGCGACCCCTACGTGGGCGTGGGCGGCGGGTGGATCTACAACCGCACCGGCGCTGACGAGGCCGCCGAGGAGACGAACATCCTGCAAGTCGAGTTGCAGGCCGCCGTCGGCGTTTTTTCCATCCAGGGCGAGTACGCCGATCGCGAGGTGGTGCATGCCTCGGCCGATCTGGCCGACTACCACGCCACGGCCGCGTACGGGCAGCTCGGCTGTTTCATCCCGGTGAAGTGGGCCAGCGAGCACCTGGAGGTGGTGGCCCGTGGCGGCTGGACCGAGCCGAACGACGCGCTGGACTCGGCCCCCGAGGAACTCGCGACGGTCGACGTCGACGCCGGTCTCAACCTCTACGTGCCGCGCACCCCCAAGTGGATGCACGACGTGAAACTGGCAGCCGCCTACCGGCATAGTATCCAGCTGGAGGGCGACGAGCTGGAGGACGACCGGGTGGACGCGAACTTCACGGTGAGGTTCTGATGTGGTGGCTCCTCGCCTGTCACACGGTTGAGAAGTTGCCCACCGACGACGCGATCGCCACCTGCGGCGACCCCGTCCTCACCCCGCAGCTCGGCTACTCCACCTCCGATCGGGAAGCCGCCGACGCCGACAGCGCCAGCTTCGGTGCCAGCCCCGAGCCCTACCACCTGCGCTACTCCTGGTCGGGCAACCCGAGCACCGACGCCACCATCCTGTGGCGTACCGACGACGACACCCTCGCGTCGCAAGTGCAGTACTGGAAGGAGGGCGGCGAGGTGCAGGCCGTCGCCGGCGGCAGCTTCACCTTCAACACCGGCGGCGGCCGGGTCCACGAGGTGCCGCTCTGCGATCTCGCGCCCGCGACGACCTACACCTACCGCGCGGGCGGCGAGGGTCACTGGTCGGCTGAGTACAGCTTCACCACCGCGCCCGCGGCGGGCACCGACGTGCCCGTCGTGATCGCCGTCGCGGGCGACGCGCGCGACAACCAGGCCACCTGGGCGGTGCTCCTCGACCAGATCGAGACCTTCGCCCCCGACTTCCTCGTCTTCTCCGGCGACGCCGTCGACTTCGGTAGCAACATGGACGAGTGGGACGCCTTCCTCGACGCCGGCGTGGGCTTCATGGAGTCGCACGCGATGATCATGGTGCACGGCAACCACGAGTTCTACGCGCAGAACTACTTCGGCCTGGTGGCCCAGCCCGGCGACGAGAAGACCTTTTCCCTCGATTACGGTCCCCTCCACCTCGCGGTGCTCGACGACAGCGCGTCGAGCGAAGACCGCGCCGCGCAGGCCGAGTGGCTCGACGCCGACCTCGGCGCCACCACGCAGACCTGGAAGGTCGTGAGCCACCACATGCCGGCCTACTCCTCCTGCAACGTGCATGGGAGCGACACCGAGTTGCAAGAGCTCTGGTCGCCGGTGGAAGAGGCCCACGGCGTGCAACTCGACATCGTGGGACACAACCACAACTACGAGCGCAGCGTGCCGCTCCGCGGTGGCGTGGAGGTGGCCCCGGGCGAGGGCACGGTCTACGTCGTGGCCGCCGGCGCGGGCGCCGACCCCTACGACAACGACATGGCCAACGCCTTCACCGCCGTGGCGGCCGTCACCGAGCACTTCGCGCTCTTGACCATCGACGGCGGGCAGATGGAGGTCGTGGCACGCGACCTCGCCGGCAACGAGATCGACCGGTTCACGCTGTCGCCCTGAGGACGGGTGGCCGCCGCGCGCGTGGCCTCGCTGCGCGACCGCCGCCGCCGCGCGCTACGCTAGCCCTCAGTGGTCGCCCTCCTGCTCGCCTGTGGCCCGGGAGCCGACACGGCGATCGCGCCGGTGGTGCCGGTGATGCCGGCGGTGGAGGTGGAGCCCGGCACGCTCGACAGCGTCGCGACGCTCCCGGGCGAGGGCTCGCCCCACGCCTGCCCCCAGCCGCTCCTGTCGCCGGTCGACGGCGGCTGGGACGCCGACACCCCCGCCCTCGGCGACGCGTCGCTCGCGTCGCCCGCCGGCGAGCCGCGCCGGGTTCACGTCGTCCTCGGTGCCGACGGGGCCACCGAGATGAGCTTCGTCTGGGAGACCGACACCGCCAACCTCCAGAGCCGCGTGGCGCTCTCGCTCGGCGACGGCGGGCCGGCCTGGGAGCTGGCCGGCGCCAGCTACCTCGTGTCGACGGTGCGGGTACACGTTGTGCGTGCCTGCGGGCTGGCCGCCGGTCGCGAGTGGTCGTACCGGGTTGGCGGCGACGAGCACTGGTCAGACACCCATAGTTTCGTGACGGCCCCGCCGGCGGGCGCCGACGAGCCGGTGCGCTTCGCGGTGATGGGCGACACCCGCGGCGCGCCCGACACCTGGTCGGCGCTGGCCGCGGCGGCGCAGGCCCAGGGCGCGGAGTTCATGGTTTTTACCGGCGACGCGGTGAGCAACGGCGCCACCTGGAGCGACTGGGAAGCCTGGCTCGACGCCGCGCCGGGCGTGCTCGCCTCGCTGCCGATGGCCTTCGCCTTCGGCAACCACGAGAACAACAAGCAGTTCGCCTTCGCCCTCTTCCCCAGCCACACCGACCGTGGCAGCTACGGCGTGGACTACGGGCCGATGCACTTCAGTATCGTCAACGACACGCTGGAAACCGGGCAGACATGGGCCGACGTCGAGAGCTGGCTGGAAGCGAATCTCGCCGCCTCGAACGCCCCCTGGCGAGTGCCGGTGTGGCATCGCCCGGCGGTGAGCTCCTGCAACCCCCACGGCGAAGACACGAACACGCGGACCTACCTCCTGCCCGTGGTCGAAGACGCCGGCGTGCCGCTCACGTTCACCGGGCACAACCACAACTACGAGCGCTCGCACCCGTGGCGCTACGGTGCGCGCGACGACTTGCGGGGAACGGTGCACGTCGTCGCTGGCGGCGGCGGCGCGCCGCTCTACACGTCTAGCTACGGTCGCGACTACACGGCCGTGGAAGAGAAGGTGGAGCACTACGTGCTGGTCGACGCCACCGCGAGCGCGCTCAGTGGCACCGCTTACGACCTCGCCGGAAACGTGGTGGACAGCTTCAGCCTGTCGCGCTGATCAGGCCGCGCCTCGCCCCCGGAGCACGGCGGGGATCGTCTTGATCAGGATCTGCACGTCGAGCCAGAGCGACCAGTCCTGGATGTAGTGGATGTCGAAGCGCACCATCTCGGCGAAGCCGGCGTCGCTGCGGCCCGACACCTGCCACAACCCGGTGATGCCGGGGTTCACCTTGTGGCGGGCCTCGAACCAGAAGCGCATCTCGGGGTCGTCCTCGATGCCCTCTAGGTCGCGGGCGGGGAGGGGGCGCGGGCCGACCAGGTTCATGTCGCCGCGCAGCACGTTGAGCAGCTGCGGCAGCTCGTCGACGCTGTACTTGCGGATGAAGCGGCCCACGCGGGTGATGCGCGGGTCGTCCTTGATCTTGAACAGCACGCCGTCGCTCTCGTTGAGGTGTTCCAGCGCCTCGCGCCGCTTGTCGGCATCGACCACCATCGAGCGGAACTTGTAGAAGCCGAAGGTGCGCCCGCCGCGCCCCACGCGCGGCGCCACGTAGAACACCGGGCCGCCGTCCTGCAGCTTGACCGCGAGCGCGACCATCCCGAGGAAAGGGAGGATCAGCGAGCCTCCCAGCGCCACCGCCACGAGGTCGAAGGCGCGCTTGAGCTGCTCGCCGAGGGTAGGGTATTGCAGGCCGACAAGGTCGATGAACTCGAGGCCGCCGATGCGGGCGAAGCCGAGCCGCGGCGACACCACGCCCCAGGAGTAGGGGGCTTGCAGCACGCGCAGCCCCATGCGGTCGGCCTGCACCGCCATGCGCAGGGCCTCCTCGCGCGGGATGTGCCGCGTGGCGAGGATGATCATGCCGATGCGGTGCTCGTTGACCAGCCGCCCGACGTCGGCCATCGTCCCGAGCACCTGGCGTGGCTCCACCTTCTCGCGAGCCTCGGCGCCGGTGCGCACGAATCCCGCCACGCGGCACACGTGACGCGCGTCGCGAGCCATGGTGTCGGCCATCGCCAGTCCGTCCTCGTCGACTCCGACGATCAGCGCGTTGAGCGCCGTGGGTGGGCGTTCCAGTTGCAGGAGCACGCGAAACACCAGGAGCCGGGTGGCGAGGAGGACCACCCAGGAGGCCAGGACGAAGGGGACGACCAGCGACTTCGGGTAAACGCGCTCGCCGAGCACGAAGTTCTCCACCACGATCATCACCGTCACCCAGGCGGCGCTCCGGGTGACCGCCGCCGCGATGCGGGAGCTGTTCTCTAGGCGGCCCGGGTCGTGCAAGCCGAACTGGCGGTGCATCACCAGCCACGAGGGGATCAGCACCAGGGCCGAGGTGATGAAGCGGTTGGGCAAGAACAGGGCGTGGAAAGGCACCTGGACGAGGATGCCGAGGTTCGGCGATCGCCAGGTCCAGAAGGCCCAGGCCGCGAGCAGGCCCGCGACGATGCAGAGCGCATCGAGGATCGCGAGGCCCGGCCCGACGAGGCGATGCACGGCGGCTCAGTCGGAGAGGGAGGAGGACGTGCCCTGCGCGCCGCCGCCGGCGAAGTTCCGGTACACGGCCGAGCCGGCCACGGCCGGGGCGAGGATCGCCTGGACGCGGCGGAAGAAGCGCTCCACGTTGGTGATGGTCTTCGGCGGGACGACGACGATGTCGCCGCGTTGCAGGTAGACGAGCTGCGACGTGTCGCCCTTGCCGTAGATGGCGTCGACGTTGACGGTGTAGAGCGAGGGCTTGTCGAGGCCGCCGCGAATCAAAAGGACGTTGCTGGTGCGGGCGTCGGCGTTGATGCCGCCGGCCTTGACGAGGCACTCGAGGATCGACAGATCGTTGGTGATTTGCATCACCTGCGGGGCTTTGACCTCGCCCAGCACCAGCACCTTCTGGTTGGTGACTTCCTTGACGTTCACCTGCACCTGCGCGTCGACATAGTACTCGTTGACCTTGCCCTGGAGCAGCGTCACCAGCTCCTCGTAGGTGAGACCGGCCACCTGCACCTTGCCCACCAGCGGGTAGGTGATCGCGCCGTCGGGGGCGATGGTGAGCGTGACGGTGAGATCGTCGTGGCGCCACACCCAGATCTCGATCTGGTCGCCGGGGCCGAAGGTGAAGGCTTTCGACGGCGGAAGGCGGAGTTCCACCCCCGCGTCGGCGACGTTCACCGGGGGCTCCGGGGGATTGCAGGCGAGCGCGAGGAGCAGGGCGAACATGGGCCGCCGGGCTACTTTGCTCGTCGCCGCGCGTCAAGACGGTGGCGAGCCGGAATCGCCGGGGCTATACGCCGGCCTCGGGCCTCTGCATGGAACTCCTCAAAGTCTGGACGGTGCTGCTTCGTCGCAAGTGGTTGTTCATTCAGGCGGTCGTGTTCTTCACCATGGGCGCCAGCATCCTCGCGATGGTGCTGCCCAAGCGCTACGAGTCCACCGCCAAGATCAGCGTGGAGTCGTCCGA
>VGRE01000181.1 GCA_016875435.1 Deltaproteobacteria bacterium
CGACGAGGACGCTGGACATCCGGGGAAGCGTGACCTCGCCGCGCACGATCGGCAAGGGCGGTTGGCCGTCTTCACCAGGACGTTGCTTCTCCTCCTGTCGCTGGCCTGCACGGCGCCGAGCATCGTTCCGTCCCCGTCCCACGCCGGCGGAGCCAGCACCGCCGAGGACTCCAGGGGTGACAAGTACGTGCCCGAGGCGCCCCCCGAGGGGTGTGGCTGCAAGAGCGGCGTGGCGCCCTCCGGCGTGGTCGCCCCGGCACTCGTGCTGTTCGCCATCGCCACGTCGCGGAGGCGACCGCAGCTCGCGCGGGGTACGTTCGACCGATGAGCGCGACCCGTCGTGACCTCCTCGTGCGGGCCTCCGCCACAGGCCTGCTCCTCGCGTGCGAGCCGCCCTCACCGGGCGGCAAGGACACCGCCCCGACCGACACGGGCGACCCCGATTCGGGCACCGCCGACACGGCCAACCCCGACACCGCTGCCGGCGACACCGCGGACAGCCCCGACACGGGCGACATCGGCGAGTGCCAGAGCTGGGGCGAGCCGGATCCCGCGTGCGAACCCACGCCGCCGGTCGGCGAGGGCCCGTACTTCCGCGAGGACGCGCCGGAGCGCCAGCAGCTCAACGTGCGCGGCGAGAGCGGCTACGAATTGCGCCTCGAGCTGCGCCTGCTCGACGAGACCTGCGTGCCCGTGGAGGGCGCCGTGATCCACATCTGGCATTGCGACCAGACCGGGATCTACGCCATGGACGACGCCGAGTTTCACTGCCGCGGCAAGGCGACGACCGGCCCCGACGGCGGGGTCTGCTTCGAGACGTTGCGGCCGCCGCCCTACACCGACGGCGCCGACGGCTTCAACCCGGCGCACTACCACATCAGCTGGTTCGTCGACGGCGTGCAGACGTACACCACGCAGCTCTACTTCGAGGGCGACCCCTGGCTCACCGAGGTCCACGCCGAGGAGTTGATCACCACGCCCGAGGACGACGGCAGCGGCAACCGCGGCATGGTCCGCTTCACCTTCGTGCTCGGCTCGCTCCCGCCTCCCGAGTAGGGCGGCGTCGGCCTACGTTCCGCTGCGCTCCACCACGGCCGCCGCCCCCATCCCCCCGCCGATGCACATGGAGATCACGCCGTAGCGGGCGCCGCGGCGCTGCATCTCGTTGAGCAAGGTGGCCATCTGGCGGGCGCCGGTGCAACCGAGCGGGTGGCCCAGCGCGATCGCGCCGCCGTTGACGTTCACCCGGGCAGGATCGATCCCGAGCTCGCGCACGCAGTACACGGCCTGCGCCGCGAATGCCTCGTTGATCTCGAACAGATCGATGTCGCTCAGCTCGAGCCCGGCGCGCTCGAGCGCCTTGGGGATCGCGGCCACCGGGCCGATGCCCATGATCTCGGGCGGCACGCCGGCCACGGCATAGCTGCGGAGGTAGCCGAGGATCGGCCAGCCCTTCGCCCTCGCCACGTCGGCGGCGGCGATGATGGTGGCGGCGGCGCCGTCGCTCATCTGCGAGGATGTGCCCGCCGTCACCGTGCCGTCCTGCTTGAAGGCGGTGCGAAGCTTGGCGAGGCCATCCATCGAGGTGTCGGCGCGCGGGCCCTCGTCGGCGTCGAAAACCATGTCGCGCCAGCCACTGTCGGTCATCACGCGCGTGTGCACGGGGACGATCTCGCCCTTGAACTTGCCTTCCTTCTGCGCAGCCACCGCCTTCGCGTGGGACGCCACCGCGAACTCGTCCTGCACCTGTCGCGACACCCCGAAGCGCTCCGCCACGATCTCGGCGGTGATGCCCATCGGCGTGTAGGCCTCCGGCCGCGCCGCCATCAGCGCGGGATTGGGCGAGGGCTTCTGGCCGCCCATCGCGATCTGGCTCATGCTCTCCACGCCGCCCGCGAGCACCACGTCGTTCCAGCCCGCGGCGATGTTGGCGGCGCCCTGCGCGATGGACTGGATGCCGGAGGAGCAGAAACGATTGACGGTGATGGCCGGCACGCTGTCGGGGATGCCCGCGAGAAAACTCCCGATGCGGGCCACGTTCATGCCCTGCTCGGCCTCGGGCATGGCGCAACCCACCACCACGTCGTCGATGTCGGCCGGGTCGAGCCCCGGCACGCGCTCGATGGCGCCCTTGAGCGCCACGCCGAGGAGGTCGTCGGGCCGGGTGTCCTTCAGTGAGCCGCGGGGGGCCTTGCCGATCGCGGTGCGAACGCTGGAGATGATGGCGATTTCACGCATGGAAGGCTCCTAGTTCCGAAGGGGCTTGCCTTTCTCCAGCATGTGCTGGATCCGGGCCTGGGTTTGCGGGTTGCCACAGAGCGAGAGGAAGGCCTCCCGCTCGAGGTCGAGGATGTCTTGCTCGGTGCGCACCGCCCCCGCCGGCACGTCGCCGCCGCAGAGCACATGGGCCACCTTCTTGCCCACCACCACGTCGTAGTCGGTGGCCTGCCCGCCCTTGTTGAACTGGTAGAGACCTAGCTCGAGGGTGGCCCGGCCCGACACGCCCGGCACCTTGATCGTCTTACGACGCGGCGGCTGGTAGCCGCCGGCCACCAGCCCGAGCGCGGCCCGCTTGGCGCTGCCGATCACCGCCTCGGGGTCCATCTCCACGCGATCCGTCACGCGCAGGAAACGCCCGTCCTGCGCCTCGCCCGCCGACATGAAGATCTTGGCGGTGGCGATGTACTCGAACACCTTCTGCACGTAGGGGTTGGGGTCGTAGGCCACGCCCGGCGGGATGTCGCCGAGGTAGCGGAACAGCATCTCCTTGCAGCCGCCCCCGGCGGGGAGCAAGCCCACGCCGACTTCCACGAGCCCGGAGTACATCTCGCCACAGGCGACGGTGGCCGCCGAGTGCATCGTCACCTCCACGCCGCCGCCGAGGGTGAGCCCCCAGGGCGCGGTGACGATCGGCTTCTTGCTGTACTTGGCGCGCATCAGGCCATCCTGCATGCCCTTGACGGCGCCCTCGAGGCCCGCCCAGTCGCCCTGCATCGCGAACATCAGCACCATCATGATGTTGGCACCCGCGCAGAACGCGGTGCCGCCCTGCTCGTAGGCCTGGTTGCCCACCACGAGCGCCTGGTACTTGTCGGCGTCGAGAAGGTCGAGCGCCTTGCCGTACATCGGGAAAATGGCGTCGTCCAGGGCGTTCATCTTGCTGTGGAACTCGAGTCCCAGCACGCCGTCGCCCAGGTCGAGCAAGGACGCGGAGACGTTGCTGTCGATCTCGCCGCCGCGAGCCTTGACGTCGGCCAGGGAAAGCTGGCCGACGCTGCGCGGCACGCGGGGCGCGGACCGGTCGCGAGCGGCAAAGGTCAGGCTCCCCTCGCCGTCGCGAGCGTAGAAGCTCGATCGTCCCGAGGCGAGCATGTCTTTCACCCACCCGGGGACGACGCGGCCCTCGGCCTCCATGCGGTCGGCCGTGGCCTGCACGCCGAGCGCGTCCCAGGTCTGGAAGGGACCCTGTTCCCAGCGGAATCCCCAGCGCATGCCGCGGTCGATGTTCACCACGTCGTCGGCGATCTCGCCCACACGGTTGGCGGCGTAGATCAGCGTGTCGGCGGTGACCGACCACGCGAACTGCGCGGCGACGTCGGTGCCGGCGAGGATGATCTTCGCTTTCTCGGCGGCCGTCTCCGCGTTGCGGGCGGCGCCGAGGCAGGGGAAGCGCACCTTCTCCGACGGGCGGTACTCCAGCGTCGCGAGGTCGAGGGCGAGGATCTCGCTCTTGCCCTCCGCGTTCTTCACCTTCTTGTAGAAGCCGGAGCCGGTCTTGTCGCCGAGGCGCTTGGCCTCGATCAGCGACGCGACGTAGGCGGGGACCACGAAACGACCGCGCTCCTCGTCGGCGGGGCAGCTGTCGTGGATGCCCTGGATCACGTGGGCGAGCGTGTCGATGCCGACCAGATCGGCGGTGCGGAACACGGCGCTGTCGGGACGGCCCATGGCCTTGCCGAACACCGCGTCGACCTGCTCCACGGTGAGGCCCAGCCGCGCCATGTGGTGGAAGACCGAGCACATGCCGTAGGTGCCCACGCGGTTGGCGACGAAGGCGGGCGTGTCCTTGGCGTAGACGATGCCCTTGCCGAGCACCCGCTCCCCGAACGCCGCCACCGCCGCGCTGACCGACGGGAGCGTGTCGGCCCCGCTCACGATCTCCAGCAGCTGCATGTAGCGCACGGGGTTGAAGAAGTGGGTGATCACGAAGTGGGCGCGCATGTCGTCGGACATCGACTTCGCCATCACCGCCAGCGGGATGCCGCTGGTGTTGCTCGCGACGATGCTGCCCGGCTTGCGGTTCTGGGCCACCCAGCCGAAGACCTTCTCCTTGATGGCCAGCACCTCGGCCACCACCTCGATCACGAGGTCGCACTCGCCGAGGCGCGCGGCGTCGGCGTCGTAGTTGCAGGCGGTGATGAAGCCCACGTCGGCGGCCCGGTAGAGGGCGGGCGGCTTGAGCTTGCCGATGTTGGCGATGCCGGCCTTGGCCATCGCGCGGGGATCGCCCCCTTCCCTCGGGCTGATGTCGAACAACAAGCTGGGAATCCCGGCGTTGGCGAGGTGGGCGGCGATGCCCTGCCCCATCACGCCGGCCCCGAGGACAGCGACCTTCTCGATGGCCATGCGGCGCTCCTGAATGAACAGTCATTCATTATCGCCGTGGCCCCGGTTGGAGCAAGTCACCGGCGGCCGGGGGGCGGTGAAGCGGTCCAGCGCTCGCGCCGGTCGCGATACGGTGCCATCCGCACGGAGCCCGCCATGCGCGCGATGCAATACCCGGACTACGGGAGCGAGCCGAGGCTGGTCGATCTCCCGGTGCCCGAGGCGGCGCCCACCGAGGTGCGGGTGCGCGTGGCCTACACCAGCGTCAACCCGGTGGACTGGAAGCAGGCCTCGGGCAAGATCCGCCTGTTGATGCCCCAGAGGCGACCATGCGTGCCCGGCTACGACTTGTCCGGCGTGGTCGATGCTGTCGGCGAGCAAGTCAAGACCTTTACCATCGGTGACCGCGTACACATCCGCATCCCGATGTCCAGCGCGGGTGCGAACGCCGAGTACGCGGCGGTGCCCGCCGACCACGCGGCGCGACTGCCCGACGCGATGGACCTGGTCACCGGCGCGGCGCTGCCGCTGGCGGGGATGACGGCCCTCCAGGGCCTGCGCGACGTGCTGGGCCTCGACCTCGGCGGCGACAGCCGCCGTTTGCTGGTCATCGGCGCCTCGGGCGGCGTGGGCCACTTCGCGGTGCAGATCGCGGCGGCGACCGGCGCCGAGGTGGTGGGCGTGTGCTCGGGACGGAACGCCGACCTCGTCCGCTCGCTCGGCTGTCGCGACGTGATCGACTACACCCGGCCCGGTTGCTGGGCCGGGGTGACCCCCTTCGACCTCGTCTACGACTGCGTGGCGGGCGACCCGGCACCCTACCTGGTGCACCTCAAGCGCGGCGGCGCCTACGCCTCGTGCATGCCCAGCGCCGCCACCTTTCTGAACGCGGTGAACCTGCTCGGCGGCAAGCGCGTGCGCCCGGTGCTGCTGCACAGCAACGCGGCCGATCTGGGCGCGCTCGACCAGCTCTTCGTGGCCGGCAAGCTTCGCGCCGTGGTCGACCGGCATTTCGCCCTCGAGGAGCTCGCGGCCGCCTGGGCTCACTCGCGTTCCGGGCGCGCCCGGGGAAAGATCATCATCGACGTCGCGACATAGGCATCGCGCGTTGCCGGGCCCGCGCCCGGCGCGTATCCTTCGGGCATGCTCTGCCCCACGCCGCCCGACAAGCTCTGCGACGCGCAGGGGCGACCGCACTTCCTGTGGGACAATGATCTCACGCTGGAGGAGCTGCGCAGGCTGCTCGACTCCAGCGATGAGATCGAGCGAGCCTACTGGATGGGTGTCACGATGCGCCAAGCCCGGCCAGACGACGCGCTGTGCCTGATCACGGAAGCCGACATGCGACGACTGTGGCGCCACATCCAGCCCTTCCTGGGCAAGCGCCGCGAGTTCTGGGCGTGGTACCTCGCGGCACGGGCGTAGTCGTGCAGTCTCGCCTCTCGCCCATCCAACTCCGTGTCATCGACGTCCTCGCTGGGTTCGAGCCACGGTGGACGCTCACCGGCGGCGGCGCGCTCGCAGGGTTCCACCTTGGCCATCGAGACACGCGGGATCTCGACCTCTTCTTCCATGGCCGACGAACGCTCGACCACGTCCCCACGGCGGCCGACGGCACCCTGCGCGCCGCGGGCCTCGACGTGCGTGTCGACCAGTCCTTCCCCGGGTTTGCGCGGTTCATTGTCTCCGATGGCGTGGAGAGCACCAAGCTCGACCTCGTCGCGGAGGCGGTCCCGAGTCTCATCCCTCCCAGCGAACTCGCGCCGGGCGTTTTCGTCGACGACGCACAGGAGATCCTCGCCAACAAGCTGGGCGCGATCCTCGGGCGCTCGGAGCTGCGCGACTTGCTCGACGTGAAGGCGCTTGTGGAGGCGGGCCACGACCTCGACCGAGCGATCCACGACGCCGCGCAGAAGGACGGCGGCATGAGTCCGCCCACGCTCGCGTGGTTGCTCGACCAGATGCCGATCGAACGCATGGCGCGGGGCCACCGGCTCGACCCCGCCCCGCTGACGGCCTTCCGCGACCAGCTCGTGAAGAAGCTGCTCTCGTAGTTACTCTTCGAGCACCTTGACGTTGCCGTTCTCGTCGACCTTCAGCGCCACCGGCTCGTCGCGGAAGGGGGTCTGCACGTCGGTGGTGGCCTTGAGATCCACCTTGATCTTCTCGCCGCCGGCCGACGCGGCGATCGCGTCGATGGCGTCGAGGTAGTCGACGGCGAAGGGCAACGACAGCCGCTTGGTGGTGGCGCCCTCGACGGAGCCGAAGTCCTCCTTCACCCCCGCGCCCACCTCCACCCCGGCAAACTTCACCTTGAAGTCGAGGTTCGAGAAGTCCACGGTGCTGCCGTGGTCGTTGTCGACGTCGATATCGAGGTTGAAGTTCGCCGACTCCGCGTCGACGGTGCCGATCTGAAGGTCGGCCACCTTGAACTCGGGGATGCGAAGCGCCGGGAAGTCGCCCTCCTCGTCGTAGATCACGTCGACCGGGCCGATGTCGGTGTCCCAGCCGAAGCCGCCGCGCAGGCGGAAGGGCATCGCGTCGACCCCACGCTCGGTGGTGGCCAGCTCGTAGATCCCCTCGAAGTTCAGCGTGACCGGCAGCGCCATCTCGCTGGTGGCCTCGCTGCGCAGCTCGAGCCCGGTGGGGGAGTCGCCGCTGAGGATCTCGATGTCGGCGAGGTCGAGCGCGTAGTCGAAGCGCTCCAGCGGGATGTCGATGGGGTTGGGGTTGTCGACGTCGAACACGAAGTCGACGCTCAGCTCCTCGAAGGAGAGGTCGGTGAGGTCGAGGCGGCTGAACTTGACGGTGGGGAGGAGCTCGGAGAGGTCGCCGCCACCGCCCGAGCACGCGATCAGGGTGAAGATCATCATCGGAGGAGCTCCTCGCTATCCAGTACGTAGACGGTAGGGGAAGATTCGAGCGACCGCCACGGGGAGGCGTCGGCGGTGACGATCACGCCGGAGGCCGGGCGCTCCCCCGCCGCCAGGGGCGACACGGTGACGACGTGCCCCATCGACGACGCGAGGTCGGGCTCGCCGAACACCGCGTCGAGCAGGACCTGGCCGGCTCGGTCGGCAGCGGCGGTGCCCAGGGGTGGATCGAACGCTGGCCTGGTGGCGATGCAAGTGCCATCGACGGGCGCCTCGACGACCATCAACGGTCGCGACGCCGGGGGCATCACCGCCGGGGTGACGGACCGGGAGAGCCGGGGCGGGATCGCCGCCTCGATCGGCGCGAGGACCGAGGCATCGACGGCACCCTCCAGCGCGAGCGCCACCGCGTCGCGGACGTAGCGCGCGTCGCGAAAGGCCTGCGCCTCGGCGACCGACAAGGTGGGCAGCACCGAGAGCCGCCCGGCGACGGCGTGGCCGTAGGGATGACCGGCCCACAGCCAGGTCGCGCCCGTCGCCTGCGCCAGCGTGGCACAGTCGCGACTGCGTAGGCTCGCCAGCGCGGCGGCGCGGGCCAGCGCCATCGACTCCTCGTCGATCGGGGCCGCCAGCACCTCGCCCACGCGGGCGGCGCCCCCGGGG
Organism: Deltaproteobacteria bacterium; assembly: GCA_016875435.1. Classification (GTDB taxonomy): domain Bacteria; phylum Myxococcota_A; class UBA796; order UBA796; family SXON01; genus SXON01. Next base: position 8,142 of record VGRE01000181.1, read on the forward strand.
GGGAAGCTGATCGACAGCCACTCGGGACCGACCGCCACGTCGGCCCCGGCGCGCGCCGCGAGCGCGTGCGCCACCACGAAGGCCAGCCCCTCGCGCGAGGGCGGGTCGTAGGCGCTGCCAGCGCGCACGACCACGTGCACCCGCGGCTCGGCCCCCTCGACCGCCACCACCCGGAGCGGCCCCTGCGCCACCTGGAGCGGCGGCAGATCGGCCGGCCGCTGGTAGGGCCGGCAACCGAGCGCGAGCAGCGACAACCACGCGAGCTTCATTGCCGCCCCGTTATCGAGCGGGGGCCGCGCGCGCCGGGAGTGGATGGACCGCGCGTTTCGCGGTGTATGATACCGCCGTCAATGGCGGAGGATCCGGTGGCCAGCAGCCATGCAGTTGACTTGAGCGCCCC
>VGRE01000182.1 GCA_016875435.1 Deltaproteobacteria bacterium
AGGGGCACGGCGTGATCAAGTACCTCGGCTCCAAGCGAGTCCTGGTCCCCGAGTTGCTCCGGGTGATCGGGGCCGTCCAGCCGGGCGGGTCGGTGATCGACCTGTTCTCGGGCACGTCGCGGGTGGGCCACGCGCTGAAGGGGCACGGTTACCGCGTCCTCGCCAACGATCACAACGCCTACGCCGAGGCGCTCGCCCGCTGCTACGTGGCTGCCGACGCCGGCGACCACGCGCGCCGCGCCGGGCAGCTGGTCCGGGAGTTCAACGCGCTCCCGGGGATCCCCGGCTACTTCACAACCACATACTGCGAGCGGAGCAGGTTCTTCCAGCCGAAAAACGGCTCCCGCATCGACGCGATCCGAGACGCCATCGAGGGCAAGGACCTCGAACCGGAGCTGAAGGCGGTGATGCTGGCATCGCTCATGGAGGCCGCCGATCGGGTGGACTCGACGACCGGGCTGCAGATGGCCTACCTGAAGACCTGGGCGCCGCGAGCCTCCCGGGACCTCGAGTTGCGCGTGCCGGCCCTCCTGCCGCGCGCCCGCGGCGGAAAGGGCGAGGCGTCCGGCCAGGACGCCGCGGTGGCAGCCACGCTACTCCGTGCCGACATCTGCTACCTCGATCCTCCCTACAACCAGCACAAGTACCTGGGGAACTACCACGCGTGGGAAACGCTCGTCCGGTGGGACGAGCCCGAGGTCTACGGCGTGGCCTGCAAGCGGGTGGACTGCCGACGGCGCCACAGCGCGTTCAACTCGCGGGGAAACGCCAGGGCGGCGCTGGCCGCCGTGGTCCGCGCCGCGCAGGCGCGCCACCTGGTCGTCTCGTTCAGCGACGAGGGCCACGTGCGGCGCGCGGACATCGAGGCGATGCTCGGCGAGCGGGGCGGAGTCGTGGTGTTCGCCCACGACTTCAAGCGCTACGTCGGCGCCCAGATCGGCATCCACAACCCGCAGGGGGAGCGCGTGGGCCAGGTGAGCCACCTGCGGAACACCGAGTACATCTACGTGGCCACGCCCGACGGCGCCGCCATCGACCGCCTGCGGCGGCTGGGCGGGCAGGCGGCGGCTGGCGCGGGTTGAGCGAGAGGGAGAGGAGGGGTGGAGGCGGCGGGAGTCGAACCCGCGTCCGAAGCGCCTTCTAGCTCTCGAGATACGTGGCCTGCCGGAAGCTCACCGGCGAGTGTCGTCCCCTTTGGGGACCGTCAGAACTCCCTGTTTGAACTTCGATCGTCCGCCGGTTGTTCATCCGCGGAGTCACTGCGTGCCTGGATTACACCCAGCCCGGTTCGGCAGCTCCGGGCCGGATGCCGGGGGTTCTTAATGACCCCCGGACCTCAACTAAGCCGCGAGGGCCTCGCTGAAGTGGTCGCTGTTGTTGGCAGCTTGGTTTTGGTTCTCTCACAGCGGAACCGCGCTCGCCACGCCCGTCGGCCGTCCGTCACCTCGTCGAAACCGGTACGCCCCCGGTAAGGGAAATGGGCCTCGCGGCCCGTTGCAGGCTCTACATGCTCCCCGGCGAGGCCTGCGGCAAGGGGGCGAAGTCTCGGCGCATTCACATGTCGCGACACGACTGGGACCGGCCCGAGGTCGCGATGCTCGCCAGAGTTTGCCCAGCCCGGGCCGCTCCGTCGCGACTGGTAGCCGCAGGCAGCCCACCCGGATCACACCAGCGCCGCCTGCCCTAGCCCGCCTTCGAGCCCGGCGTGACATCAGCCCTCGTGCGACAGAACCCCCAGCTCGGCCAGCGCCCGCGCCATGGCCCCGTCCTCGAGCAAACAGTTCAGCGGGTGATCCCCACCCGCCACCACCCGCAACTCCACGCCGCCACCCGCCATCTCCTGCGAGTGCGCCAGCGGCACGACGCTGTCGTGCTCGCCGTGGAAGATGACCGCCCGCGCGCCCTCGGGCAGTCGCGATGGACCACCCAGTAGTCGCGACGCCGGCGCGATGAGGATGGTCGGCCCCGTCCACAGCCCCTCGGCGACCAACTGGCAAGCCACCGCACCGCCGAAAGACGAGCCCACCACCACCTCGGGACGATGCTCGGCCAACGCCGCGCGCGCCGTGGGCAGGGCCGTCGCGAGCGAGTTCGTGTCGTAGCCCGGGGTGAACGCGCCGTAGCGCGCCCGCAGCCACCGGGCCTTGTTGCCGCTCGGCGAGCTTTCCCTGCCGTGAAAGAAGAGAACACCACCCATCGCGAGTAGACTATCCCGGTGATCGCCCTCCTCGGCTGCCACGACGGACCCGCCGGGAGCACGCTGCTGCCGAACGTCGACACCGCGCGAGACAGCGCCAGCGACAGCGCCCCGCCCATCGACACCGCCGACACCGCCGACACGGCCGACACCGCGACCCCGGAGCCCGTCGAGCTGGTGGCCCGCGTCGAGGTGATCGCCAGCTCGCCGTCCGCCGTGACCACCCCGCCCACCTGGAACGCCAACCTCCCCAAGCTCGCCGGCGATGGCCAGTTCTACTACGCCGTCCATACCTGGTACGCCGACGATGCCGCCGAGCGCTACGCAGCCCTGCTGTCGCGACCGGTCGACGGCGGGCCGTGGAGCCTCCTCGCCACCATCGACATGCCCCACCAGCCCCCCGGGCTGGTCGTCGACGCCGGTGGCCGACTCCACCTCGCGTTCGTGTGCCAGCGCCCCGGCAGCGATGACGTGACCTGCTTTCCCGGCGGTGCCGGTACACAGGGGAACTCACGACGATTCTACCACCTCGTGTTCGAGACCCGCGCCGCCGACGGCCGCTACGACCCCGCCACCTACCGCAACTGGAACGAGTGGACGGCCCCGACCAACGGCTACCTCGGCCTCGGCACCACGCCCGACGGCACCACCTGGTGGTCGCTGGCCGACGAGGACTGGCGGCGAGTGGTGATGTCGTGGAGCGCCGGTGGCGACACCGACGAGCTGGCCACCCTCGACTTCTCCCCTGACTACCTCCTCTACCCCGTACACGCCGCGCTCTCCGCCCGCGAGCTGTTGCTCTTCGCCGGCGTCTTCGATCCCGGCGCTGGCAGCAATGCCGCCTACGACGCGGCGGTGGCCCTCCTCGGCAACGGCAGCGAGTTCACGCCGAGCTACCAGGTGGCGCCCGGCAGCGGCGCCACCCTCGCCGCCTTCCCCGACGACGCGCTCCTCGACGAGGCCGGCACCACGCTCCTGGCCTACGTCGACGACAGCGCCTGCGACACGGTGATCGCGACGAGCGTCGACGCCGCCGACACCGAGACCCGCCTCGGTTGCCTCGGCACCTACGCCAAGCTGCATCGTGACGGCGACACGCTCTGGATCCTGTCGCCGAGCGCAAGCACCGAGTGGCAGGTGGGTCGCTCCGCCGACGGCGGGGCAACCTGGTCCTGGGTGTCCATCCCCGTCGAGGGTCTCGACCCCGCCGACACCATCCTGACGGGCTTCACGCTCGTGCGTCCCGACACCGCACCGCTCGCGCACGACCCGGCCGTCATCCGGTTCTTCGCCGGCGGCCTCGACAGTCGCTCGCTCGCGACGCGGTCATACTTCGGCGAGTTGCGACTCCGCTAGGCCCGGCTACGCCACCTGTCGCCCCTCCGCCGCCCGGCTCCGCGCCCGCGCCACGCGCAGGAGATCGCTGAAGCTGGTGGCGTCGCTGTCGGCCACGGCGAGGCCGATGCGGCAGGCCACCTCCATGCGGTGGATGCTCGGCACGCGCACCCGGGCCACCAGCGGCTCGAGACGCTTCATCGCGGCGATTGCACCCTCGGGCGTGGTCGCGCCGAGCCAGGCCACCACGTCGGTGTCGGTGCAGTACACGCGGTCTGACGTGCGGAGACGCTCGCGCAGTCGCGCCTCGAGCGCGGCGAGGAAGGCCGGGCGCATCTCACTCGCCACCGCGTCGGGAGCGACGGCACCCACGACGAGCAGCGCCCCGCTGGTAACCCGCATACCGAGGTGACCGTCCGTGGGTCCCGCCACCATGAGCCCGTCGATCGCGCCCACGAGCGTGCTGGCCATCGTGGGCGAGAAGCGGCGGCCGCTCTCCTCGGCAATGGCGGCCACCATCGCCTCGGGCGAGGCGCCGTCCCGCGTCTCGAGCCAGTCGACGGCGGCGAGCAGCTGGGCAGGGAGAGGGACGCCCGACCCTCCGATCCCGGGGGGCAGGCCGAGCCCGTCGAAGCGGGCGTGCCGACAGGCCAGGGCCGCGCGCGTGCCGTCCGGCAGGGGCAAGCGCGTATCGCCCGTGGCCCCCGGCGGGAGGGCAGCGGCGAGGGCGGCCGCGCGGACCGCCGAGGGATCGGCGTCGAGGCGGTCGCCAAGCAGGAGGATGCGTTCCACCATGCGCCGCGGCACGCGAATTTCTCCCTCGCAGGGCGTGCGCTCGGCCACGTGGAGCGCGAGTTCGATGGCGAGCTGGCGGGTGCGCTCGTCCTCGCGGTTTCGCCGGTATCGCTGCTCCCGGTCGCGCGCGAAGAGGGCAACGAGCGCCCCGATGACGCAGCCGGTGAGGATCTCGGCAACCATGGGACGAGGATCGGATCGACGTATCGGCCGCATGAGCGGCGCTGCGTTGCCGCCCGCGGCTCACCGTCGCAGGGCCGTTGACCCACGCGCCGCCGCGCAATAGCCCGGGCCCGCCCCCGAGGACCGCGTGGCCGTGCTCTACCTGGAAGACGGACGTTTCTTCGCGGGGGATTCTTTTGGCGCGCGCAACACCCGCGTGGGCGAGCTGGTCTTCAACACGGCGATGACTGGCTACCAGGAGGTGCTCACCGACCCCTCCTACTGCGAGCAGATCGTGGTGATGACCACGGCGCACGTGGGGAACTACGGCGTCAATCGCGACGACGAGGAGTCGGGCCGGGTGTGGCTCAGCGGCTTCGCGGCGCGCAGTTTCTCGCGGGTCACGAGCAACCACCGCGCGGAGGGCAGCCTCGACGGCTACCTCCGCCAGGCCGGTGTCCCCGGCATCCACGGGCTCGACACCCGTGCCGTCGTCCGCCACATCCGCAGCAAGGGCGCGATGCGCGCTGTGCTCTCCACGGAAGACCTGTCGATCGACGACCTGCGCGCTCGCTGCCTCGCCTGGCCCGGGATGGAGGGGCGTGCGCTGGCGAGCAAGGTGAGCTGTCGCGAGCCATACACATTCGCGACCGGCAACGGGCCACGTATCCACGTGCTCGACGGGGGATGCAAGCGCAACCTGCTGCGCCTCTTCGCCAGCAAGGGCTGCCACGTGGAGGTGTTCCCCGCCGATGCCCCCGCCGAGGTGTTCGGACGCGACTGCAACGCGGTATTCCTCAGTAATGGCCCGGGCGACCCGGCAGCCCTGCCGGGCATGTTCGGCGAGGTACGCAAGGTGCTTGGCAAGACGCCCATCCTCGGCGTCTGCCTCGGGCACCAGCTCCTCGGTCTCGCCCTCGGCGCCACCACCTTCAAGCTGCGCTTCGGTCACCGGGGGGGCAACCACCCGGTTCGGGACATGGAAACGGAGCGCGTGGAGATCACTTCCCAGAACCACGGCTTCTGCGTCGACCCGGCCGGGATCGAGCGCGCCGGCGGGCGCGTCACCCACGTCAACCTCAACGACGGCACGCTCGAGGGCTTCGTTCACCCCGATCTCCGCGTGATCTGCGTGCAGTTCCACCCCGAGGCGGCGCCCGGTCCCCGCGACTCGCGGCACCTCCTCGTCGACCGTTTCCTCCGCATGGCCGGGAGCTGAGATGCCGAAGCGCACCGACATCCAGAGCATCCTCATCATCGGTTCCGGCCCCATCGTCATCGGCCAGGCCTGCGAGTTCGACTACTCCGGCACCCAGGCCTGCAAGGCGCTGCGCGCGCTCGGCTACCGGGTGATCCTGATCAACAGCAATCCCGCCACGATCATGACCGACCCCGACGTGGCCGATGCCACGTACATCGAGCCGCTCACGCCGGAGTTCGTGGAGCGGGTGATCGCGCGGGAGAAGCCGCACGCGGTGCTCCCCACCGTGGGCGGGCAAACCGGGCTCAACCTCGCGATGGAGTTGCACAAGCGTGGCGTGCTCGAGGCCCACGGCTGCGAGCTCATCGGCGCCAAGCCTCGCGCCATCGCCCTCGCCGAGGACCGGGAGTTGTTCAAGCAGGCGATGGAGGAGATCGGCGCGGCGGTGCCCCGTGCCGGCGTGGCCCACAGCCTGGCCGAGGCCGAGGCCATCGCCCGCGACGTTGGACTCCCCGCCGTGGTGCGGCCGAGCTTCACGCTGGGCGGCAGCGGCGGCGGCATCGCCTACAACCTCGACGAGCTGCGCGACATCGTGGCCCAGGGCCTCGACCTCTCGCCCACCCGGCAGGTGCTCGTGGAAGAGAGCGTGGTGGGCTGGAAGGAGTTCGAGCTGGAGGTCATGCGCGACCTCGCCGACAACGTCATCATCATCTGCTCGATCGAGAACGTCGACCCGATGGGCGTCCACACCGGCGACAGCATCACCGTGGCCCCGGCGCAGACGCTCACCGACCGCGAGTACCAGGACCTCCGCGACCTGTCCCTCGCGATCATCCGCAAGATCGGCGTGGAGACCGGGGGCTCGAACATCCAGTTTGCGGTCTCGCCTCACGACGGCAGCATCCGGGTGATCGAGATGAACCCGCGCGTCTCGCGCTCGTCGGCGCTCGCGAGCAAGGCCACCGGCTTCCCCATCGCCAAGATCGCCGCGCAGCTCGCCGTGGGCCTCACCCTCGACGAGATCAAGAACGACATCACGAGGGTGACCCCGGCGAGCTTCGAGCCCGCGATCGACTACACCATCGTGAAGATCCCGCGCTGGAACTTCGAGAAGTTCAGCGGCGCCAGCAAGCAGCTCGGCACGTCGATGAAGTCGGTCGGCGAGGTGATGGGCATCGGGCGCACCTTCGAGGAGGCGATGGGCAAGGCGGTCGCCTCGCTGGAAGGCGGCTTTGCCAACGCCGCGGGCTGGACCGACGCCGAGCTTCGCGAGCGAGCCGTGGCCGCCACGCCCGACCGCCTGCCGGCGATCTTCGAGAGCTTGCGACGCGGCGTGTCGCCCGACGAGATCCACGCCGCCACCGCCATCGATCCCTGGTTCCTCGACCGCATGTCGGCGATGGTCGAGGCCGAGCGCGCCGTCCAGTCTGGGCCAAGCTTGTCTTCGGAGATCCTCCGGGCCGCCAAGCGGGCGGGCCTGTCCGACCATCGCATCGCCAGCGTGATGGGTGTCACCGAGAGGGCGGTCACCGAACGTCGTGAGTCCGTTGGCGCCCAACCGGTCTACAAGCGCGTGGATACCTGCGCCGCCGAGTTCGAGAGCCACACGCCCTACCTCTACTCCACCTGGGAGGAAGAGGACGAGGCCGGGGAGAGCGACCGGGAGCGCGTGGTGATCCTCGGCAATGGGCCCAATCGCATCGGGCAGGGGCTGGAGTTCGACTATGCCTGCTGCCACGCCGCCTTCGCCGTGCGCGAGGAGGGCCTGGTGTCGGTGATGGTGAACTGCAACCCGGAGACGGTGAGCACCGACTACGACACCTCCGACAAGCTCTACTTCGAGCCGGTGACGGCCGAGCACGTTCGCGGCGTCGTCCACCGCGAGAAACCTCGCGGCGTAATCCTGCAGTTCGGTGGTCAAACACCCCTGAAGTTGAGTCACCAGGTGGGCGCGGTCCTGGGCACCTCGCCCGAGGCCATCGATATCTGCGAGGATCGGAAACGTTTCAACGCGCTGCTCATCGAGCTGGGGATTCGCCAGCCCGAGGGCGAGATGGTGCTCACCCGGGAGGAGTCCTTCGCCGCCGCCGCGCGGCTCGGCTTCCCGCTCCTGGTGCGCCCCTCCTACGTGCTCGGCGGCCGCGCGATGAAGACCTGCTTCGACGACGCTGACTTCAAGGCCGCCGTCGACGAGGCCATCCTCGTGTCGGAGTCGCACCCGCTCCTCATCGACCGGTTCCTCGAGGGCGCGGTGGAGTACGACGTCGACGCCCTCTGCGACGGCGAGACCGTGCACATCTGCGGGGTCATGGAGCACATCGAGGAGGCCGGCATCCACAGCGGCGACAGCACCACCGTGTTCCCGGCGGTGCAGCTCTCCGACAAGAACCGCGCCGAGATGGAAGCCATCGTGCGTCGCATCGCCCTGCGCGTCGGCGTGGTGGGCCTGGTGAACGTGCAGTTCGCGGTGCAGCGCGGCGTCGTCTACGTGATCGAGGTGAACCCGCGCGCCAGCCGCACCGTGCCCTACCTCGCCAAGGCCACCGGCCACCCCATCGCCAGCATCGCGACGAAGCTGCTCCTCGGCAAGAAACTATCCGACTTCGACCTGTCGAAGAACTGGGGACAGGGCTACTCCTTCGTGAAGGCCCCGGTGTTCCCATGGCGGCGCTTCCCGGGGGTCGACACCGTGCTCGGTCCCGAGATGCGCAGCACCGGCGAGGTGATGGGCGTGGGCACGAGCTTCGGCGAGGCCTACGCCAAGGCGCTCATCGCCGCCGGGCTCTCGCTGCCCACCTCGGGCGGCGTGTTCATGAGCTTCCG
>VGRE01000183.1 GCA_016875435.1 Deltaproteobacteria bacterium
CCTAAGGTCCAGAGCGGCACCGAGACCGTGTTCGAGCGGCTCCTCGGCGAGGCGCGGGCCGCCGGCCACGAGGTGCGGCTCGTCTGCGGGTTTCGCCGCGACCGCGCCCTGGTGCCCGCCGACGCGGCGGCCGTCGACCTCCGCGGCAAGGGCAGGAGCGCCTGGGCGGCCATGGCGCTCGGGGCGGTGGCCGAGGCGCGGCGTTTCTCGCCTGACGTGGTGCTGTCGAACTCCATCGAGGTGCTCGTCCCCGGCGTGCCCACGGTCACGATCGTGCACGACCTGAACTTCGGCGGCGCGGGACACGGCGCGGCCGCCACGGCGAGGCGGGCCTTCTACCGGGCACAGTCCCGGCTGCTCGCGGGCATCGTGGCGGTGAGCGAGGTGACCCGCGCAAACCTCGTCGAGGCCGGCATCGCGCCGGGCAAGGTGACGGTGGTCCACAACGGCGTGGAGCTGGATCGCTTCCTGCCCTGTCCCCGGGCGCCCGACGGCAGGCTCCGCCTGGTCCACGTGTCGCGCGTGCTCCCCGGCAAGGCGCAGCATGCCAGCATCGACGCCCTCGGCCGCATGCGTCCCGACCAGCGTCGCGACATCGAGCTCCACGTCGTCGGCGCCATCGCCGACCGGATCTACGCCGACCAGCTCCGGGTCCAGGCGCACAAGCTGCCGGTGTCCTTTCACTTCGACGTTCCCGACGTAGTGCCCCACTACCAGTCGTCCGACATCGCGCTGTTCCCCACGCTCATGCCCGAGGGCTTCGGCTTCGCGGCGGTGGAGGCCATGGCCTGTGGCCTGCCGGTGGTGGGCTACGAGGAGCCCGCCGTCCGCGAGGCCACCGGGGGACATGCGGTGCTCGTGCCTCGCGACGATTCCGCGGCGCTTCGCGATGCCCTCCTCCGCCTCGCCGCCCATCCCGCCGAGCGGGCACGCCTCGGCGAAGCGGGTCGCGGCTTCGTGCAGCGCTACGCCTGGCCCCGCGCCTGGTCGGCCTACGAGGCGATCTTGAGCGCCGTGCGCTAGGGTAGTGCCCGTGCTGAGCTTCCGCTGCGACCAGGGCCGCGTCGACGTCCACGAGGCCTGGACCACCGCCGAGGTCAAGGCCACCCTCGAGCGCATCCTCGCCGACTGGGAGCACAAGCTCCCTCAGAGTCGCGACGCCCGGGTGGTGATCAAGCCCAACCTCAACAACGACCTCGTGGCGCTCTCCGGCAACTGCGTCGACTTGCGCGTGCTGGCCGGCATCGTCGAGGGGCTGCAGCGCCGCGGCTACCGCGACATCACCATCGCCGATGGCAGCAACGTGGGCGTGGAGCGCCGCGACATAAGTACCTTCCGCCGCCTGCGCGTCGAGGGGTTGGCGGATCGCTACGGCATCAAGACGGTCGATCTCAATCGCGACACCGGCACGGTGGTGGTGCTCCACGAGGGCGCTCACCCGCAGGTGGCCAGGACGGTGATGGAAGCCGAGTTCCTGATCTCGGTGCCGAAGATCAAGACCCACGCCGAGGCGGGGCTCTCGTGCGCGATGAAGAACTGGGTGGGCATCGCCTGTGGCCAGGACAAGCGCCACATGCACTTCGACCTCGGGCGCAACATCTTCGCCATCAACGAGGTGGTGGTCCCCGACCTGGTGATCGTCGACGGTCTGGTCGGCATGGAGGGCAACGGGCCGGGCGACGGCGAGCCCTTCCGTCTCGGGCGGCTCATGGTGTCCGACAACGCCTTCCTCAACGACCTCGTGGCCTGCCGGCTGGTCGACATGCCCCACGCCGAGGTGCCCTACCTGGTGCATGCCTTCGCGGCCGGTCACCTCGACGCTGCCCTCGCGGGACGCGTCGCGAGCGAGTTGCCGGTGATCCGCCCCATCAAGAAGGCGCCGCCGCGATCGAAGCTGGCCGAACTCTCCGAGGCGCGATCGCTGCTGTGGCTCAAGAAGGCGGTGCGGCCCATCGTGTCGCAGCCAAAGGTGGCCGAGCTTGCCTACAAGGCGAAGATCATCCAGGACGTGTACTCGCTGGAAGACGACACGCTTCGGCTCGTCGGTCGCGACAATACCAAGTGTGGGACCTGCGCGCGCTGCGTGGACTTCTGCCCCACGGGGCTCGGCCTCGACGAGATCGGGGTGAAGACGTCGTCGCCCGAGTGCGTGCAGTGCCTCTACTGCTGGTGGGTGTGCCCAGCGGGGGCCCTGGTCCTCGATGGCGAGGCCAACGCGATGCAGCGGCAGGTCGACCGCTACAAGCCCGAGGTCGAACGCCTGTAGCGCTGGCGGGCCACGCGGAGGGCGAAGGCGCCGTTGCCGAGCAGGTATCGTTTCCACAGGCGACGCGGCTCGGTGAAGAGCCGGGCCAGCCACTCGTAATCGTGGTGCAACCAGGCGGGACCGCGTGACACTGTCCCGCTCACGAAGTCGGCGGTGGCGCCGGTGACCCAGGCCACGGGGACGCGTAGTGCGGGCAGGTGTCGCGACAACCAACGTTCCTGAAAGGGGGTTCCCATGCCCACCAGAAGCACGTGGGCACCGCTCTCGTTGACGCGCCGGACGACGGGATCGTAGTGGTCGTGGAAGCCGTGCTCGGTGTCGACCAGGAGCCCCGGGTGGCGCTCGCGCAGCTTGATGGCCGCCATGGCGGCCACCCCGGGACGGCCCCCCAGCCAGAAGAGCTTGCGGCGTCCCTCGCAGCGGGCCGCGAGGTCCCAGATCCAGTCTGCGCCGGTCATGCGCTCCGGCAAGTGCTGGCCCAGCCACCTCGCGCCGAGCACTACCCCGTTCCCGTCGCAGTAGCAGAGGTCGGCCCGGTTGAGGAAGGCCCTCAGCCGCTCGTCGCGACAGGCGGTGTTGAGCACGTGCACGTTGGCGTAGGCCACGACCCGCGTGCGCCCGTCGCGCGCGTGCTCGTCGACGAGGCCATCGATGGCGCGGATTAGGCCAGCGCGATCGACGGGATCGACGCCGACCCCGAGCACCTCGACGCGGCCGGTCACCTCGTGAAGACGGCGCCGTAGACGGTGTACTCGCCGATCACGCCCGACTTCCCGTTGTTGTGCGGCCACGTGCCCGAGCCTTCCGCGAAGCGCGACACGTAGATGTCGAGCTGGCGGCCGGTGGGCCAGCTGTGCCAGGTGGAGCCGTTCACGTTGTGGCTCCCGTCGTCGCGGAGCCAGCAGCTGACGGACTCCTGGTAGGCGTTGCCCGAGGAGTTGCGCATGCCGAGCTGCACCAGCACGCCGTCGCCCCCGCTCCCGGTCCAGGAGAGGGCGAAGCTGCTCGACACCTCGACGACCCGCAAGCCGCCGATGTCCGGCGCGTTGACGGTGAAGCTGCCGGGGATCTCCACCAGGTCGGGCACTTCGACAGGGGGCAGGGCCCCGCTGGTGGCCTCGAAATCGACGAAGTCGTAGCTCAGCCCCGCGCCCAGATCCGCGCCCGTGAGGTCCGAGTTCTCCAGCGAGCCGGTGGAGGCGTTCCACGTCAGGTCGAAGGACTTGGAGCCGCCCTGGAGCGTGGCGGTGGTGCCCTTACCGAGGTCGTAGATCTCGAAGTCGACGTTGCCCGTGTAGTCCAGGTCGGACTTGCACTGGTCGATGCCCGCCGCCCAGTATTCGCCCCACGAGAAGTCCTGCGGCGGGGTGAGGAGCATGAAGCCGTAGCCGTAGTCGCGGGGAGAGTCGGACCAGTAATCGCCGACGATATCGACCCACACCACCGCGCCCACCGCGCCGTTCTGGCCCGTGCCATCGGCGAAGAAGTAAAAGCCGTCTTCCTCCGTTTCCGTGTCGCTGCCGCTCGACACCACCACGCTGACCGGACCCTCGTCGCCGTTGAACTCGGGCGTGCGCACCCTCAGCTCGCCCTGCTTCTCCGACACCGAGAGCACCTCGGCCTCCACGCCGCCGAAGCGCACCGTCGCGTCGTCGAGGAAGGTGCCGGTGATGAGCACGCCGGTGCCCCCGGCGGCGCTGCCCCAGCTGGGCTCGATGCTGTCGATGTCGACCTCCACCTCGGCGTCGCCATCGGCGTCGGCGTCGGCATCGGCATCGGCATCGGCATCGGCATCGGCATCGGCATCGGCATCCCCGTCTGCGTCGGCATCGCCGTCGATCTCGATCAGCCTCCCCTCGCTGTCGAAGGGATTGGCCGCCAGGCCGAAGGAGCAGCCGCTCAGCAGGACGACGGGGCCGAGTCGCAGCAGGCTCACAGCGCGCACCCTACGCCGGGAAAGCCTCCGACTGCAAGCCCTTGTCGGCCCCGATTTGCGGGGACGTGACACGCCCGGCGGGAATCCCGCGGTCCGCGGGGTTTCGACTCCGCAGGAAGCCGAGGAGGCGGGCCGCGCTCTTGGCCTTGTGCTTGAGGTCGGCCACGCTCGACACCTTGCGCACTTGCTTTCCGACGCCCGCGGGGCTCAGGTACTGTGCCACGTAGGCAAGCTTCAAGGCGGCACGCAGCTCGCGGGCGCTGAGGTTTGGCAGGTTGACGATCACGTCACGCTGGTTGTCGGCGGGGAAGAAATCGCCATCGACGAACCAGCCCTCTCGGCGGGCGGTGTCGTACATCTCGGTGGACGGGGAGGGGAGCGCCACGCTGAAGTGTACGAACCTCGTGCCGAGTTGTCGCGACGCGCGCCAGCTATTGAACAGGGTGCGCCAGGTTTCGCGCGGCGAGGCGCCCATGAGCACGCTCACCTCTGGCTCCACCCCGTTCTCGCGACACGTTGCCACGGCGCGATGCACGTCCCTGACTTTCAGCTCCTTCTGCATGTCGTCGAGCAGGCCATCGTCGAAGGACTCGGAGCCCATGTACACGAGCTTGCAGCCGGCGTCGGCCATGGCGCGGATGGTGGGGCCGTCGTGGAGCATGTTGGCGCGGGCGAGGCAGATCCAGTGCAGGCCGAGCGGGGCGATCCGCGCGCAGATCTCGCGGGTGCGCTCCTTGCCCCAGGTGAAGATGTTGTCGGCCACCTCCACGCCCTTGAAGCCCCGGGCGGCGATGTCTTCGAACTCCGCCACGATCTGGTCGACGGTGCGCTTTCGCAGGGGCGGACGCTCGGTGTAGCTGGGCTGCAGGCGCTTGAACTCCAGCTCGATCATCTGGTCGATGCCGTTGGGCGTGCAGAAGGTGCAGCGAAAGCCGCAGCCGCGGGAGACAACCAGCGTGGTGATCGGGTGTACGTCGAGGCGATTCGCCCGGTACTTCCCCTTGAGCAGGCGACGGTCGGGCATCGGCAGGGTGGACACGTCGAGCAGCGCGCGGAAGCCGGTGCGAAACACCCGGTCGCCCTTACGCCAGGCGAGCCCCTCGATGCCGGCGGGCTCGGCTCCCCGGCGCCAGGCGTCGTCGAGCTCGCGCAGGGTGATCTCGGGCTCGCCGAGCAGCGCGTAGGTGTGCTCGTCGTCGAGGAACTCGGCGGGCTTCCAGGTGGGGGCGGTGCCGAAAAACACGGCCTTGAGCCCAGGGTTTCGGGCGCGGACCGCGCGCATCGCGAGGAGGTCTTCCTCGGCGCTGAGGTAGACGCTCTGCGCCACCGCCACGTCGACCCCCTCGGCGAGGTCTTGGAAGGCGGCGAGATCGAGGCCCTCGGCGGGGCAGTCCACCAGCCGCACGTTCCAGCCGAGCCAGTCGCGGGCCACGGTGGCGAGTTGCAAGAAGTGGACGGGCGGCTTGTAGTCGTAGCCGTAGTTGCAGCCGTACACGCGATCGACCGGCAGCTTCCGCCGGTTCAGTTCGGTGGGGGGCACGAAGAAGAGCGCGTTCACGAGTGCGGCAGCCTAGCGCGCGCGCGGCCACGGCGCTGGTGCCCAGCCGCAAGGGCGAGGTGCGCTACGGAAACGGTGGGGGGTGTCGTCCTCGAGAGGAACGCGAGGACGAGTGGCGGCACCTCCGTCCGTCGGGCGGGTGCTCACGCTACTCGGGGGAATGCGCCTTCGCCTCGGCCGTCGCCGGTCCAACGACGCTCGCTTCAATAGTGGAGACCCCGAGGAGGCCCACCCGCGCCTCCGCTGGGACTCGGCGACGAGGACCGCGCGCTCATCGACCGTGCAGACCGTGCCCTCGGCCGTGTCGGTGGCCTCGGGAGGATGCTGCCCGGCGCCCTGCCCACGGCCGCGCCTCAACCGCCGCCAAGGACGGTTCGCATCGCCCCAAACCATTCCTCGGCATCCCGCTCCCGCGCGATGCGCGCCCTCGCGGCCGCCGCCATTCGCGCGCGTAGCGCCTCGTCCCCCAGCAGCCGCGACACGGCCGCCACCAGGGCTCCCACGTCACCCGGCGGCACGAGCACGCCATCGACATCGTCGTCGATCATCTCGGGGATGCCGCCCACGCGGCTCGCCACCACCACCGCGCCCGCAGCCTGCGCCTCCAGCACCGCGTAGGGCTGGTTCTCCGGCCAGCGCGAGGGGACGATCGCGAGCTTCGCCGCGGCGAGCGCGCCTCGCACCTCCTCGCTGGGCCGCGACCCGAGCAGATGGAGGTTCGCGAGCCCCGCCGACAGCAGCGCCGTCGCCAGCGGGCCGTCGCCGTAGACATGCGCCGTCGCGTGGGGGAGGGCGCGCGCCAGCCCGAGGAGCTCGTAGATGCCCTTCTCCTCGGTGAGCCGACCGGCGAACACCACGTCTGCTGCGGGTCGCGACACGATCCCGCCGGTTGGGAGCAGGTTCGGCAGGTGCACCACCCGCTCGATGCCGTCGGCCCTGAGGGCCTCCGCCACGGCCCGGGACGGCGCCACGAATGCATCAACATATTGCTGGATGTCGATATAACGATGAAATGCGTGTTCGAGGGCCACCGCAGCGCTGGGGAGCAAGCGCCCGTCCTTGCACCGTCCCGCGATGGCGGCTGCATAGTGGCCACCGCGGCAGTCGTCGCAGGGCGCGCCGTCCCGGTACCGGAGGCCGGTGGGGCAGGAAAGCTCGTAGTCGTGTACCGTCCATACCACGCGCAGCCCGTGCGCTTTCAAGATCGGCAGGATCGAGGGGGTGAGATGCCGGTGGAGGTGGTGCAGGTGGGCGGCGGTGGGCCGCGTGTCGCGCAGGAGCCCGTCGAGCGCGCGGGCCGCCTCCCGGTTCCAGGTGGACTGCACCAGCGCGAGCAGCTTGGCGCCCAGCGACCGGCTCTCGCGCGGCGCGTGCCAGCTTGGGAAACGAGCCTCGGTGGGCGCGGCGAGGTTGTCGGGGTGCCGCATGGCGAAGGGGAGCACCTCCACCCCCCGGGCAAGCCAGCCGGCCCACTCGGCCAGCAGGAGCGTGGTGTCGCCGCCGCGGGGATGGAGAAAACTCGACCCGAGGAGCAGCTTCATCGGCGCGCGGCGAGGCCGAGTACAAGGCCCAGGAGCGCCCAGTGGGTCTGGGTGAAGGTCTCGGTTGAAAGCAATAAGTTCACGTGGAGCGCAACGAAACAGGGCCACGTCCAGTGCCCCCGCGAGGCCCGCGCGAGGCCGAGGAACATCCACCCGTAGGCAAGGAGCCCCAGGAGCCCGTACTCGCCGCCTATCTTCTGCAACACCCCGTGGGCCTCCACGCCGTTCACCCGGTAGTCGGGAAATGTCGGGATCTCGTAGCGGATCGAGGCGCCGGGGGAGCCGCCGAGCAAGGGGTTGTCGAGGAAGAGGAGCCAGGCGCGCTTGTCGAGGCTCTGTCGCGAGCGGAGGGCGTCGAGCTGAGCGGCGCTGTCGATGAGGTGGGGGCCGAAAGTAGCAGCCAGCACGCCCACGATCACGATGGCGGGAACCACCCAGGGGCGCGCCGCGAGGGGACGGCCGCGCCACTGGATCAGGTAGGTCCCGCCGGCCGCCGCGGCGATCCACGCGGTGCGGCTCATCGACACCGCCAGCGCCAGCACCCCGAGGCCCACCACCCAGCGCGCGACGCGGTCGTCACGCCACGACCAGAGCAGCGGCAAGGTCGGCGCCATCGCGACGGCGAGCGTCTTGTGGTTGTTGGTGAGCCCCTCGATCGACTGCCACCAGAGCGCGTCGCCGCCCCCGATGCGCAGGACCGAGGTGGTCACGGAGATCGAGGCGCAGGCGCCCACCCCGAGAAGCAGCGCCTTTCGCAGGAGGTCGGTGTCGCGACACTCCTTCACCGCCAGGGCCATGCACAGCCCGTAGACAACGCCGGAGAACAGCACCTTGCGCAACAGCTCGTGCAGCGCGCGCCCGGCCGCGTCGCCGAGCCAGGCCGACATCCAGCCCACGGCGAGGAGCGCGGCGAATCCCTGCCAGCCGGGCGGCCGCCAGCGGGTGCGCCAGGCCAGCACCAGGCCGAACGGCGCCAGCAGCAGCGCGGCGAGGTCGGCGAGCGGTGCGTCGGCGTGCCAGGGGCCGAGGTCGAGCGCGAGCTTGGCGTCGATGTAGGGGAAGAAAAGCAGGATGGCAAAAAGCAGGGCGCTCATGCCGACCCCCGAGCCCGGTGGGCGCCCACGGCGAGTAGGCCGAGGAAGGGCAGCGCAGCGAGGTAGAGCGCGGGGTCGAGGAGCGAGGCAGGCTCGACCTCGAACAGGGAC
>VGRE01000184.1 GCA_016875435.1 Deltaproteobacteria bacterium
CGACAGCGGCGACAGCGGCGACAGCGGCGACAGCGGCGACAGCGGCGACAGCGGTGGCCCCCTCGACATCGGCGACGCCTGCGTGGAGGGCGTGAGCGACTGCGGCGCGGGCAACGGCTGCTGCGTGCCCTGCTGCGTGCCCGAGGCCGAGGCCGAGTGCATGGCCCTCGACCTCGACGGCGCCTGCCCGCTCCCCGATCTGAGCATCGACAGCGCGCGTCTAGGCATCTCCCTCGACCTGCAAGACATCCCCTTCGCCGAGGACCACTGCGCGGTTGAGGAGGCCTGCGTCGATGCCGCCGGCCAGCGCCGGGTGCTGCGGTTCTCCACCACCGTCCCCAACCAGGGCAGCGCCGACGCCTTCTTCGGCGACGCGCGCGACATGCCGGGCTTCGAGTACTCCTCCTGTCACGACCACAACCACTTCAGCGCCTTCTCGGACTACGCGCTCTACGATGCCGATGGCGCCGTGCTCATCGAGGGACGCAAGCAGGCCTTCTGCCTGATGGACACCGAGGACTACGGCGGCGGCGGCGTGGGTCGCTACACCTGCGACTACCAGGGCATCTCGGTGGGCTGGGCCGACACCTACGCGAGCTACCTCGACTGCCAGTGGATCGACATCACCGAGCTGTCCCCGGGCGACTACACGCTTCGCATCACCATCAACCCGGAGCTGGGCTTCGCGGAGCAGCGCTACGACAACAACGTGGCCGAGGTGCCGGTCACCGTGGTCGACCGGTCCGAGCTGCCGCCGGTGACCGACCCCTGCACCGGCGAGAAGGCCGGCGAGTGGCGCGACTGCGGCTGGAGCGAGGCCGGCGACATGGCGTGCACCCCGGGCGCGAGCGTGGAGCTCTCCTGCGACCCCGCCTGCGTGGGCGCCTGCGTGGGCGACCCGGTGCTGCGTGCCTGCGCCGGGAGCGGCAATGCGTGCCTCGGCTACGACGCGCTGGCGAGCAACGACCGCGCCGAGTGTGGCTCCTGGTGCCCCACGGTGAACTTCACCTGCCCCGCCGAGGGCATCGTGTCGGCGCTCACCGCCCCCTGGCTCGACGGCGATAGCCACGAGTGCAACCTCACCCTCACCGAGTTCTAGCCACCATGGCCGACGACCGTTTCAACTGGGAGATCGACCCGAAGTCCATCGAGCGCTCGCTCAACGAGCTTCGCGACCGCCTCAAGCGCGTGGCCGACCAGGCGCGCTACACCAAGGTGCGCTTCCTGTGGAAGGGCAAGCAGCTCCTCCCCGACGTGCCGATGACCACTCTCCTGGCGGCGGAGGGCCTCGCGCTCCTGCTCACCGGTCCTTTGCAGTTCCTCATCGTGAACCTCGGCGTGAAAGCCTTCCTCGAGGTGCAGCTCGTCCACGAGTCGGCCGAGCGCGTGGCCGAGGGCGTGGACTACTTCCAGCGGGGCGAGGTCGACCTCGCCGAGGCCAGGTACCGCGAGGCCTTGCAGATGAACCCGGAGGACACCGCCGGCCTCTACCACCTCGGCATCCTCCTCCGCGTGACGGGCCGTCGCGACGAGGCCATCGACTGCCTCGAGCGCGCCGCCCGCGACAAGGGTCACCCCGACGCGCTCAAGGCCGAGGAAGCGCTCGACCGCATGCGGCGGGGGCCGCGCACGATCTAGCCGCGCTTGAACGGGACTTGAGGCTTTCCACGCACGTAGTCGTGGATCCAGCGTCGCAGGGCGCGCCACTCGGCGAGGCGGTTCTCCTCGCGGTGCACCGCGGCGAACACGCCGTGCCAGGGCTCGGTGACACCCACCGGCGAGCGCGCGTGCGGCGACGGCGGCCCGGCGGGCGCCTCCTCGGCCGGCGGCGGGGGACCGAAGACGCCCTGGCCGTAGCAGGCCTCGGGCACGCTGTCGTCGTCGTAGTCGAAGCTCGGCAACTCGATGGGCTCGAGCGGCTCGTTCCGGCTCATGCGGTCGAGGTCGAGGCACTCGGCGATGGAGGTCGAGGCCGCGATCCGCTTCGTCCACGGCTCGATCCCGTGGGTGTCGCAGACGTAGCGGAGCCAGCTCGCGTGGTTGAACACCGCGCTCACCGCGCCCTGCTTCACCCAGGGCCCGATGCACAGCGTGGGCACCCGGAAGCCGAGCTGGTCGAAGCCATCGGCGGCGTGGTCGTCGTCGGTGGTGGGCGGGGGCACGTGGTCGAAGAAGCCGCCGTGCTCGTCATACGTGATCACGAGGAGAATCTTCGTCCACTGAGGCGAGTTCGCGAGGGCCTTGTACACGGCGGCAAGGAACTCCTGGCCCATCGCCACGTGGTGGGGCGGGTGGTCGTCGTTGAAGGCGAAGCCCGGGTCGACCCAGCTCACCGCGGGCAGGCGCCCGAGCTCGGCGTCGCGCACGAAATCCTCGAAGTACCTCAGGTTGTCCGGGTCGTTCGCGCCGGTCATCAGGATGGTGAAGGGCAGGTCGGAGAAGTAGTACTGGGCCGACACCCCCGCCTCGGCGAGCTTGCCCCACACGTGAGGCAGGTCGTAGCTCCCGCCCTCGGGAAAGTCGTTGCCGGTCATCCCGTCGCTGGTGCCGCAGTGCCCGTAGAAGCGATTGGGCCAGGTGGGGCCCATCACCGAGCAGAAGTACCGGTCGCACACGGCGTACTCGTCGGCGAGGGCCCAGGTGATGGGGAGGTCGTCCCGCCTCATGTACTGCATCACCCCGGGGCCGCCGTAGTCGATCACGAAGCCGTCGTTGGCGCCGTCGTTGAACTGCTCGTGGCTCGAGTTCCAGCCGTGGTGCGGGTCGGGATCCTGGCAGTCAGTGTCGTTGCGGTACACCGTCACCGCGGTGCCGCTGGCGTCGGGGTTCGACATCTCGGCAGCCAGTCCGTCGAGGTCGTCCCGGCCCTCCAGGAGCGTCATCGCGCCGAGGAAGTGATCGTAGGAGCGGTTCTCCATCATCACGAAGACGATGTGCTCCACCGAGGCCCCTTCCTCGGCGGAGGTGTCGCCCGCCTCAGGCTTGCAGGCCTGTGCGGAGGCGATCGCCCCGGCGCCAGCGATCACTTGTCGACGGGTGACGGGCACGGCGAACCTCTGCGGCGCGCGAATCTACCCGCTGCTCCGCCGATTCGCGCGCCGGTCGGCTGCCGAGCTTCGCTCAGTCGCCATAGGAAACGTCGCTCGCGTCGCGCGGCTCGACCAGCCAGGTGGGGATGTCGTCGTAGCTGGTGTAGAAGAGCGGGCCGGTGACGCTCGAGAAGAAGGTGCCTTCCTCGGCGTCGAAGTTGTAGAACAGGTTGTCGACGTAGACGCCCTGGTCGGTGAGCACGGCCCCGTACTCCAGGTCGGTGACCGCCGTGAGCTCCGACAAGGTCACCAGCGCCGACTGCCAGGGCGTCCAGTCGCTCGGGGTCTCGGTGATCTCGGTGGCCACGGGCTCGCCGCCGCCCGAGGTGGTGGCGAGGCCCCCCTCGTCGCCCACGTAGATCTCGACCAGGCCGTAGTAGTCGCTCACGTCGCCGCTCACTGTCAACAGGTCGCCCGCCTGGACATCGACGAAGGCCTCGGGGTAAAACACGACGATTCCGCTGTACTCGCCGCCGCCGGGGTCCTGGGCGAACACCCAGGTCTTGCCGTCGTCCTCGCCCCAGCTCGGCGCGGTGGCGACCACGTTCTCCACGCGCACCTTGCCGCACACGCTGTCGCGACGGATCTCGGTGATGGTGGTGTCGAGCTGGGTGGGCGCATCGTAGCCCTCGAGCTCGGCCTCGGAGCGGTTGTTCACCGACCAGGCCTCGTACTGGTAGAACACGATGCCGGTGACCTTCTCGTAACTGCCGCGGCAGTCGTAGTCGTTGTAGACGAAGCCGTCGTCGAGCCAGACGCCGCCCGAGAGGTAGCCGGTGCTGTAGCTGTTGACGGAGAGGATCTCCTGGCTGCTCAGCGACACGGGGACCGACTCGTAGGCGTTCCAGTCCACGTCGCCGCCCTCGCCGAGATCGACCGGGTCGGGCAGCGTGCCGCTGCCGGTCACCTCGAGGCTACCGACGTCGCCGACCACCAGCTCGGTCCAGTCGTAGTACTCGGAGATCTGGCCCGAGATCGTCAGCTCGTCGCCCACCTCGACGGTGAGCTCGTCGCCGAAGCCCTGGGCAGACCACACGTAGAGGCCGCTGTACTTCCCGCCGGCCGGGTCCTGGATGAAGAAGCCGTCGGAACGACCGCTGTCGCTGTCCTCGCGGGTGGGGGGCGAGGAGACGAGCACGCCGGTGAGGGTGACCGAGTCGCCGTCGCCGATGGTGCCGTCGCGCACGTCGAAGATGGTGGCGGGACCGTCGCTACTGCCCTCGCCGCTGTCGTCCCAGAGGCTGGTGTCGCCGTCGATCGGCTGCGGATCGATACAGGCGAAGACAAGCAAGCTGGCGATCATCGGGACACCGGGAGTTAGGAGGGGGCGCTGTCTACACGGGGGCTGGCCTGCTGACAAGTGAAGTTCCCGCGCTCGCCGTGGCGGGCCTCTGTCGCCGGTACGGGGGCCGCGCCGCCGTGCACGGCCTCGACCTGCGGGTGGAGCGTGGCGATCTCTACGGCTTCCTCGGGCCGAATGGCGCCGGAAAGACCACGGCGATCCGCGCCATCCTCGGCCTCATCCAGCGGGATTCCGGGCAGGTGGAGGTGTTCGGCGAGCGGCACCCGGTGCGCCAGCGCGAGGAGATCGGCGCGCTGGTGGAGACGCCCACCTTCTCCGAGTGGCTCTCCGGCCGCAACAACCTGCGCATCGCCGCGGCCTACGCCGGGCGGGGCAGCGAGGCCGACATCGACGAGGCGCTCGAGCGCGTGGGCCTGCGCGAGCGCGCGGGCGAGCGGGTGGGCGGCTACTCGCTGGGGATGAAGCAGCGGCTGGGCATCGCTCGGGCCTTGCTCGGCAAGCCGAGGCTGCTGGTGCTCGACGAGCCGACGAACGGGCTCGACCCCCGGGGCATGAAGGAGGTCCGCGACCTGCTGAAGGAACTGGTGCGCCGCGACCGGCTGACCGTGTTCGTGTCGAGCCACCTGCTCGCCGAGGTCGAGGCGATGTGCAACCGGGTAGGCATCCTCGACCGAGGCCAGCTCAAGGCCGAGGGCTCCGTCGCCGAGCTGGTGAAGCGGCTGGGCGGGGCCACACACGTCGAAGTTGGTGTCGCGACAACCGACCGCCCGCGAGCCCTCGGGGTGTTTGAGAAGCTAGGCGGTGTCGAAGCGATGGGCGAGGGCGAGGACGGACGGATGCTCCTGTCGCTGCGCGGCCTCGAGCCCGCCGCGCTCAACCGCGCGCTGGTGGAGGGCGGCATCGACGTGGGTGCGCTCGTTCCCCGCGCCGGAACGCTGGAAGAGCTCTTCCTGTCGGTCACCTCGTCCGAGCCGGGGGTGGCCTGATGCCCCGCCAGTTCTCGTCGATGGTGAAGGTGGAGCTGCTGAAGGTGTTCACGCGGGGCAGCGGCATCGGCACGCTGGTGGTGTCGGCGCTGGTGGCTGCCTTTGTCACCCTGCTCACGTGGAAGGTGTCGGGCTGGCAAGACGGCATGAGCTTCAACGGCCAGCCGGTGCGCGGTCTCTTCGCCTTCGACGTGGTGACGGTGGGCGCCTGGGTGCTCTACGCGCGCAGCCTCGTGGTGATCCCTTTCCTCCTGCTTCTCGCCACGGCAAGCGCGGTGGCGGGCGAGCACGCGGATCGCACGCTTCGCGAGCTCGCGGTGCGCCCCGTGCCGCGGTGGAGCATCCTCGCGGCGAAGTCCGTGGCGCTGGCGGTGTTGTCCGCGTGCTCGGTGGCGATCACGTTCACCGTGGCCATCAGCCTCGGCTGGGTTCTGCTCGGGCCGCCCGCCATCGACCAGGCCATCGCCGAGGGCGACCAGTCGCTCGCCCGGCTCGCCCTCGGCTACGCCGCGAGCTTCTTCTCCGACCTCGCGCTGGTGGCCATCGGCATGGCGCTGTCGGTGTTCGTGCGGTCGGTGGGCGGCGTGGTGGTGAGCATCATCCTGCTGCTGATTGCCGACCGGGTGCTGTGGGCCATTCTCGCCCTCGCGGGATTCCTCGGGGTGGAGGTGGCGAGGGATCTCGTGCAGTGGACGCTGGTGGCGGCCATGGGCTGCTGGAAAGGGTGGGACGGGGAGTTCCTCCCGAGCCAGTTCGCGATCGTGGGGTTGCTCACCGCCCTTGCGTGGGGCGTGGCGGGGCTCCGTTTCGGGCGGGTGGATGTCCCGTAGCGACCCTTGTTGGGCTGGGCGCAGGAGCTCGTCGGGCTGGTGGAGGGTCCCTGCGCCTACGTCTCGCGAGAAGGTGGCGTGCTCGCCGGCAACGAGGCGTTCGTGGTTTGGGCGCCGCGTTGCCTCGCCGGTGCCGGTGCTGGTGGCACCTCCCACGACGCGAAGCTGGTGGGCGTGAAGGACCTCCCGCTACTCCGCAAGCCCCTCGGGGCGAAGCTCTTCGCCGACCGCGTCGAGCAGCTATTGCGACGCGACGCCTAGAACAGCGCCCACGCGAAGAGCGCGGCATCGACTAGGAGGCCCGCCGCGCCGAGCGCGAGCGCCTGCCGCCCGGCCGGCGCGTCGCGGTAGGTGAACGCGAAGGCCAGGGCCAACAGCGGCGTGAGCAGGAGCGTGCCGAGCGCGAGAAGGCCAAGCTCGTGATGGTTGAATCGCCGTAGCGACGAGGCGTCGCTCTCCCCCCGCAAGATCGCGCGGGCAGCGGCAAGCCGCGCGGCGGAAGGCTGCAGCGCCGTGCCCTGCGCCAGTCGACGTTGCACCTCGTCGAGGTCGGCCTCGGACAGCATTCTCGTGGAGGCCAGGAGGGCCAGCGGCGCCTCCGAGGCGCGCGGCACGTGACCGCACCCGGGGCACCTCCCTAGCGGCAGCTCCTTCCAGCCCGCGCAGCGCAGGCAGGCGCTACGCACCGGGGGGTCGCCCACGAGGCACTCCGAGGAGGATCACCTGCTCCAGCGGCGAGTTCTCGGCCTCCACCTGAGCTCGCCACCAGCGTTGCCAGGGCGCGCTGCAGGGCGCGTCGCGGGCCACGAGGATGTCGGGGCGGCGAAGCAAGGCCGCGCCTACCCAGCCGGCGGCGCGGAGCTTGTCGAGGCCAAGGAAGTGCAGCGGTACCAGCGCGTCGCCGTCGAGCAGGCCGAGCCCAGATTCCAGCGGCACGAGTTCGCCCAGCCTCGCGGGCGGGCCAGCGAGCGCGCCAAGGGTCTCGCGCAGGCGGTTCTGCGTCTCGGCGCTCCAGCTCGACGCGCAAGGGTGCCAGTCGAGCGCCGACAGGGGCAGCCCCCGGGTACGACCACGCAACGCGCGCCAGATAGACGGCAGCCAGCTCGGCGCATCGGGACCGCTGGTGGGGAAGGTGACCTCGCCCACGGCGAAGCGCAGCACGTCGAGGCCGACCGCGCGGAAGTCGCGGTCGAAGCGCAGCCCGCAGGTGATGCTCAGCGTGGCGTCGCCCGACATCGCGTCGACGAGGCGAGGGTCGCGCAGCGCGGAGGCGCGCAGCTTGCCGAACAGCACCGGGTCGAGACGGTAGGTGGCGGAGACGCGCACGAGCCCGTCGCCGTCGGGCGAAAACAGGCCGCCGAGGCCCTCGCCGCCGTTCCAGCTGGCGTCGTTCGCGAGGCCACCCGCCTCGGCGAGGTCGATGGGCTGGGCGCGCCAGTTGCGGATGAGATCGCGGAGCACGTCGGGATCGACGGGCGCGAGGGGGATCAGCAGCGCGTCGTGCAGGGCCTGCATCGCGAGCGGCGCGCCGTCGATGGCCTCGAAGCGGCTGAACGACAGGGCCGTGGACGGCAGGTGACGGAAGCCATGGGCCTCCAGGCGTTCCACGAACATGCCCCGGGTCCTATCTCGTGCACGGCGCCCTCATGTTCCCGTGGGCTGGTGCCGATCGGAGTTGGAAGGAGAGCCTGCCATGGAACCGCGAGACGAAGTGGGAAGCCTGTGGCTTACTCGCCCGCAGGACATTCACGTGCATCTCGCCTGCGCAGCCAGCGAGCGCCGACCCGTCGTCCTGTCGGGCGCGGGTGTCGCCGCCCGCGGCGCGTTCGCCGAGCGCCTCGACCCGTGGCCGCTGTTCATCCCCGACCCCAAGGTGCCGACCCCGCTGCCGCGCATCGGCGCCACGGTGAAGTGCGACTACTACGCGCGCAACGACGCCTACTCCTTCTTCACGCGGCTGGTGTCGCTCGACCCGCGGGGTAGCTGGGTGTTGCAGTCGCCGCTCGCGGTGGAGCGCTGCGACCGCCGGGTCGCCTCGCGTCACCTCGTGATGGGGGTTTCGGGCTTCTGCTTGAGTCTGGTCGACCAGCCGGGCCACCCGTTCCTCGGCCTGTACGACATCTCCTCGGGCGGCGTGTCCGTCGTGGCCGATCCGCGTCGCCACCACTTCGAAGTCGAAGACAGGCTGAACGGCCAGGTGCACATGCCTGGCGAGATCCCCCTCGCGGTCGAGCTCGAGGTTCGCCACAGCCGCGACTTCCCGCGGCAGTCGAACCTCCGGATCTACGGC
>VGRE01000185.1 GCA_016875435.1 Deltaproteobacteria bacterium
TGGACGAGCAGGCCCACGGGGCTGTCTTGCAGACCCGCGAAGACGGCCACGGCGTCGAGACCCTTGGCCCGCCGCAGCAAGAGATCGTCGGCGCCGGAGATGGCCACGTCGATCTTGCTCGCCGCGAGCATCTCCAGCACGGGCACGCCGGGACCCCCCGGCACGATCTTCACCTCGAGACCGGCCTTGCGGTAGGCACCCGACTTCAGCGCGGCGTAGTACCCGCCAAACTCGGGCTCGGGGTACCAGTTGAGTGCCACTTGGACGGCCCGCGGCGGGGGCTTGGCGGCCTCGGGAGCGGGCTCGGGGTCGGCGGTGCAGGCGAGCAGGAGGGCGAGCATTCGCCCCTGCTATCCGCGACTCGGCCTAGCGCCTGCGCCAGTACCCCGCGTGCCAGTGGCCGTGGCGGTCTCGGTAGCCGTCCACCCACACCCAGCCGTGCCGGTGCGCCGGTCGCCAGTAGCCGGGGTGGTACACGCCGTGGCGGTCGACGAAGGCCGAGACCCAGAGGTTGCCGGCCGAGCCGAGGGTGACGCTGATCGCCGGCAAGTGAACCGCCACGGCGGGGCGGTGTCGCGCGAAGGCAGCGCTGGAAAAGGCGAGGACAGAAACGAGGACGACGGTCTTGAGGAGGGACATTCGGGACTCCTGTGCCGCATCGACGCGCCAGCCGCCAGGGTCATTCAGCACGATAGGCCCGGTGGCGATGGAACTCCCCGACGCCGACCCCGACATCGAGCGCGCGCGCTGGTTGCCGCCCTCGTTCTACGCCGATCCCGAGGTACACGCGCTCGCGAGGGAGAAGGTGTTCGCACGGGCCTGGCACCTGGTGTCTCCCGGGCCGGGCGAGCCGGGGTCGCTGGTGCCGGTCTCGCTCTTGCCGGGGCTGCTCGACGAGTCGCTTCTCTGGGCCACTGACATGCGGGGGCGGTCGCGACTCTTTTCGAACGTTTGTACCCATCGTGGCGCGATCCTGTGCGCCTCGCCGCGTCGTGCAGTGGCCGGGCTGGCCTGTCCCTACCATGGGCGGGTGTTTGGGCTCGACGGGCACTGTCGCGAGCACGCCGGCATGGGACGCGAGCCGGAGCCCACGTGGCACCTGCCCGAGCTGGACGCGCCGAGGGCGCTCCGGGCGCTGGGTCCCCTGCATTTCGCGCGCCTGCCGCCGGAGCAGCCGAGCGCCACCTGGCCGGAGCCGGCCTTCCTCGCCGAGCTCGAGCGGCGCGTGGGCTTTCTCCTCGCCGAGCCCCACCGCGAAGATCCCGAGGGGCGGAAACTCTACGAGGTCGAGGCGAACTGGGCGCTCTACGTGGAGAACTACCTGGAGGGGTTCCACCTGCGCTGGGTCCATCCCGGACTGTCGCGACAAGTCGAGGCCCAGGGCTACGCCTACGAGCTGTTCCCCGGTGGAAGCCTGCAGGTGGCGTCGGGCCAGGACGGCGCGGGCGACGTGTCGCTCCCCGCGGGACACCCCGACGGCGGCCGTCGCGTGGCGGCCTGGTATTTCCACTTGTTCCCCGCCACCTTCCTCAACGTCTACCGCTGGGGGGTCTCGGTCAACGTCGTCGAGCCGCTCGGTCCCACCCGCTGTCGCGTGCGCTACCAGCGCCTCGTCCGTGACGCCGCCGCGCTCGGCGAGGGGCCTGGCGCGCAACTGCACGAGGTGGAGCTGGAAGACGACGCGATCGTCGCGTCGGTGGCGCGGGGATGTCGTTCACGGCTGGCCGGCCGAGGGCGCTACAGCCTCGTCCACGAGCGGGCGGTGCATCACTTCCACCGGATGTACATCGAGGCGCTCGGTTCAGCCTGAGGGACAGCGCGTGCCCTCGGGGGCGCGCGTCATGCGGAAGCTCGACGCCGACGGGTCGGCGCTCAGGGTGGGGTTCTGCACGAACAGGCGGTTGCTGGCGCCGAGCGTGCGTTGCTGCAGGCCCACCACGGCGGCGCCGCCGCTGATCTCGTCGTTGCTCCGCACCCAGCCGTCGAGTATCGCCGTGGCCACCTGCACCTGGTACACCTCCACCGTCCCGAGCACAGGCAAGTGGATCTCGATGGTGGCGGCGGCCTTGCCGTCGTTGTCCCAGTCGACGATCGAGGGGGAGTCGAGCGACTGCGGCAGCGCCGTCGTCTTGTCGGGGTCGTAGCCCACCGCCAGCGGCTGCAGGTTCATGCGCGCGCGGAGACGGCCCCCTTCGTCGCTGAGCTCCAGCGGGTAGCTCTTGCCGGGGATGGCGTTGACGAAGGCGTCGGGGAAGTGGGTGGTGGCGAGGGCAGGACGCGTCTCGGCCACCAGGGTGCAGACGTCGTGACTCACGACGAAGCCGTCGGTGCCGGCGCGGGTGACGGTCGCCACCATGGTCTGGTGGGTGTAGATCGAGGTTCTTCCGAGGACGGGGACCGCCGCGTGCGTGGCGGTGTCGAGAACCATCTGCCAGGTGCCGCTGAAGTCGTAGACATCGCTGGCCGCCGCCATCGCGGTGAATAGCAACACGCCCGCCGAGTAACCGGCTGGGCGCGTTAGTCGCCGGGCCCGCCGAGGAGACCATGGAAGACCACGAGAAGGGCCGCGACGCCTTCGCCGACGAGGAAAGCTACCGCCTTCACGCCCTGCGCCACTCCACCGCGCACGTGATGGCCGAGGCCATCGGGAAGGTGTTTCCCGGCGCCAAGTTCGCCTTTGGTCCCCCGGTGGAAGACGGCTTCTACTACGACGTCGACGTGTCGCGACCGATCACCGAGGGCGACCTCGCGACGATCGAGGAAGAGATGCGCGCGGTCGTCAAGCGCAACACCCCGTTCGTGCGTCGCAACGTGGAGCATCACGAGGCGCGACAGATCTTCAAGGGTCAAACCTACAAGCTCGAGCACATCGAGAACCTCGCCGGCCCCCTCGGCACCTTCGACCAGGGCGGCTTCACCGACCTCTGCAACGGCCCTCACGTGCCGCGCACCGGCAACTGCAAACACTTCAAGCTGATGAAGGTGTCGGGCGCCTACTGGAAGGGCGATGCGTCGCGACCGATGTTGCAGCGGGTGTACGGCACCGTGTGGCCCACCCGCGAGGCCCTCGACCAGTACCTCTACAGGTTGGAGGAGGCGAAGAAGCGCGACCACCGCAAGGTGGGGCATCAGATGGGCCTTTTCACCACTCACGAGTGGGCGCCCGGCGCGATCTTCTGGCTTCCCAAGGGTGAAGTTCTCTACCACCAGCTGAGCGAGGCCATGCGCAGCATGCTGCTGCGCGAGGGCTACGTGGCGGTGCGTACCCCCATGCTCTTCGACAAGGCGCTGTGGGAGGAGTCGGGTCACTGGGCGCACTACCGCGACAACATGTTCAAGGTGGAGAAGAAGGAAGAGGGCGAGGACGAGGCGCGAATCTTCTCGCTCAAGCCGATGAACTGCCCGAGCCACATGCTCATCTTCCGCTCGGCCAAGCGCAGCTACCGGGAGCTCCCCCTGCGCATCCACGACCAGGGCGTGTTGCATCGCGACGAGGTGAAGGGTGCGCTCGGCGGCCTCACCCGCGTACGGCAGTTCGCCCAGGACGACGCGCACCTGTTCTGCATGGAGTCGCAGATCGAGGACGAGGTGACCGCGCTGATCGCGCTCGTCAACCGCGTGTATGGCGCCCTGGGGCTCGGCTACAAGGCCAAGCTCTCCACCCGTCCCCCCGAGAAGCTGGGTGACGACGCCCTCTGGGACCGCGCCGAGGCCTCGCTGGAGAACGCGCTCCGCGCCAACCATCTGGAGTGGACGGTCAACGCGGGCGACGGGGCCTTCTACGGCCCCAAGATCGACTTCGACGTGATCGACGCGCTCGGTCGCCCCTGGCAGTGCGCCACCATCCAACTCGACTACCAGGTGCCCCTGCGCTTCGGCCTCCGCTACGTGGGCGCCGACAACCAGGAGCACCCGCCGGTGGTGATCCACCGCGCCATCTTCGGCAGCTTCGAGCGTTTCATCGGCATCCTCATCGAGCACTTCGCCGGGCACTTCCCGATGTGGATGGCGCCGGAACAGGTGCGGGTGATGACGGTGTCGGAGAAGTCGGTGGACTGGGGGCGCGAGGTGAGCGAGGCCCTGCGGGCGGCGGGCATCCGCGTGCACGCGGACTTCGGCGACGACAAGATCGGCGCCAAGATTCGCGAGGCCCACGCGTCGCGACCGGTGTACCAGGTGGTGGTGGGCGAGCGCGACCGCGACAACCGCACCGTGAGCGTGAAGAGCCGCGAGGCGGATCTCGGATCGCTGTCCTTGCCGGCCTTCGTGGCGCGCTGCGTGGACGAGGCGCGCGCGCCGTTTGGTGCCTAAGTCCCACCCTTTCCCCAGTCAGTGCCCACCGCAACCCGCCGGATGCAGGAGCACACGCCGGGCGAGCAAGTGGTGGGGCACCTCTCCCGCCTCGCAGGAAAAGCGCAGGCTCAGCGCGCCTGCACCCTCCCCCAGCCGTTGCGAGCCCGCGTGCAGCGTGCGGCCCCAGGAGGACCGGATGTCGTAGTGCAGTGTCCGCCGCCCACCGCCGAGGTAGGCCAGCTGGATCTCCGCCTGGGGACAGCCCACGACGTCCGTGACTTCCAGCTCCACCCCCGCCCAGGACTCGGTCGCGCCGACCTCGACGGGCAGGCGAGCCCACGTCATCGTGAGGACATCTCCGCTCTCAGCGCACATCCCCGGGAGCAACAAGACGGTGATCAACGGCCACGCGAGAAGGAGACGCCTGCCCCTCACGTCGTTGTTCCGTCCACTCGGCCCAGAGCCTCGGGGGCGGCCCGCGCGAGGGCTTGCGGCACCCGTCGCGACGGCCTACCGTGGCGAGGCACGCTTCCCAGGAGCCCATACGTGTCTCGCATCCTCCTCACCAGGACCAGGTTCATGTATGCTATCCCCCTGGCGAGCGTAGTCTGCACGCTCGCGGCCTGCGAAGGCCTGGAGTCGAGCGGCGGCGGGAATGGCGCCTCGACGACGCCGACTCCGGACTGCGTCGCCGCCACCGGCACCCTCAGCGGCGACGCCGTCATTCCCGGCAGCGCCGTCGGCAACGCCGAGGATCAGCCGGCGAGCAGCGCGCTCATCACGCTGACGCCGAGCGGAGGCGAGTCAATCCAGGCGATGGCCGACACCTCGGGACACTTCGAGTTCGATCTCGAGGTCGGTACCTGGTCGGTCGAAGCCGAGCACCCCGACCAGTGCTACACGCCCGAGCCCCAGGCCGTCTCGATCACGCGGTGCGAGACCACGACGCTGGTGCTGCAGCTGAGCGACTGCTTCGGCTGAGGCGCGCGGGCGCTCGAGGCATTCCGGGGCGCAAAGCCGCGCAGCTTCAGCGACAACGGGCCGCAGTCCGTCGCCGGCGGCTGCGAGGCCACGCGTCGTGACCGCCCGCCCGTCCGACCGTCGTCACCACGCGTACTCGACACCCACCGTTGAACTCGTTACATCCCGCGCCCGGGGTCGGGTTCACGCCGGGCCTGCACCGTTCGCGGAGCGCGGAGGGAGTGTGTGTGAGCGAGCTGTCCGCCAGCGCCAGTGCCCAGCCTCCTCGCCGCGATGGCGGCGTGCTCCTGATGTCGATCGGGATGCAAGGCTGCGTGAACCCCCTCGTGGAACTCGCCAGTGTCCTTCGGGCACGGGGCCACCGTGTCCGGCTGGCAACTGACGAGTCGTTGCTGGGGAGGATCCGCAGCCTTGAAGGCGAAGGGGTCGAGTTGCTCTCCTCCGGGAGACGAGCCGACTATGCCGCGCTGCTCGAGAGGCTGTTGCACGAGGCCAGCCAGTCCGAGCGGCTCGCGTTCAGCCACCTGCTCTGGCACGAGCGCTGGCTGCGCACCGAGGCCAGGCACATGCATCAGCACCTCGAGGCGGCACTGCGCGCGGATCCACCGCGGCTGATTGTCGGCGATATCGCCACGTACGCAGCGAAGCGGTTGGCCAGGGGGTTTCGCGTCCCCCTGCTCCTCAACCACGCCGGGGTTCCGCCGTCGCTGTTCGAGAACCTACTCTGGCCACAGGGGCTGGTCATGCGACTGGTCTCGGCGCTGGTCAGGGCGCACCAGCAGTGGAAGGCGCGATCGTTGTCGCCATCCGCGCTGCGGAAGTGGGAGTGGCAGGCGCGACTGGGACTGTGGCCCCACTATGACTTCAAGAAGACGCCTCTTCTGTGCAACACCATGCTGGGAGCCGAACGCGAGGAGGAGATTCCTGCTGGCCTGCAGCTCACGGGCGCGATGGGCGGTGCCCGCCCCGGACAGCGCCTGTCCGACGCGGCGAACCCTGGGCTCCGCGAATGGCTTGACGACGCCCGGAGCACCGGCTCCAAGGTGATCTACGCGAGCTTCGGCTCGGTGATGGTGCCCTCGAACGACCTGCTCGCAAGGGTAACGGAAGGCCTGCGGCGACTCGTCGACGAGCACGAGCAGGTGCGCGTGCTCTGGTCGCTGGGCGCGAACTACCACCCCGCCGCCCTGCCGCTGCTCGAGGGCGTTGATCGACGGCGCCTCAGGATCGAGACGTGGGTCCCGCAGGTCGCCGTGCTCGAGCACGGCGTCGTAGAGGCCATGCTCTACCACGGTGGTGCGAATGGCGTGCACGAGGCCCTCTCGCGCGGCATTCCGCTCGTCATCGTCCCATTCGGTTTCGATCAGGTCGGCCACGGGCGCATGGTGGCCGCAGAGGGCGCCGGGCTGTGGATGGGCCGGCACGAAGTGTCGGCCGCGAGCCTCTCGCGTGCGCTGCACACCATCCTCACGGACCCGGGCTTCGCTCGCGCGGCCCAGCTCCTGCGCGACCGCGACCGCAGGCTCGGCGGAGCCGCGCGCGTGGCGCAGCTCATAGAGGAGCGGCTGTAGCCCGCTGCGGAAGCGGATGGGAAGAATGGGGCCGGAATCTGGATCGAGGCAGCCTGACATCACCCGGTCTGGCCGCCCGCCCATGTCGCCGGGGCGGCGGGTCACGCCCGGAACTCGCCTCATGGAAGCGGAGCCGTCCTCGACGCACCCGTCGTCGAGCGCAACGGCCCGGGTCGCTCCCCCCTCGGGCGCGGGGAACAGCGAGGCGGGATTGCCTCGTTTCGTAGTGTCATATTGATGCGTCAACGGCATCCTGCGATCCGTCGCTCGCCCCGAGGAGTGGCGCGAGTGCGTGCAGTCGCGCGTCGTGCCCGGGGCGGAGGTGTCGCGATCTCGGCGGGCCACCGGGGAATCATCGAGCTTCGCCTTGGATGGCACGTCGCTTGCTGTCTCTCGCGGCATGACGCTCTTGCTCCTCGCCTGTGTTCCCAGCTTCAGCACCAAGAACGCGACATGGACGGTGACCGCTGCCGATGCGAGCTGGCTCTACCCGGGCGACGACGGGCTGGAGCGCGTGCTGGTGGGCACGGAGTTGACGCTCGTCCCCGAACTGCGGGGCGCCGAGGGCGAGGCCGACTGGTCCACCTGCACCCGGTGGGAAGCGGAGGGCGCGTCTGTGGTCGGCGAGGCGGTTCTCTTCGACACTGTCGGTGTCGCGACGCTCACGCTGGAGCCGGAGGACTGTCCCCTCGGTGGGGACGGCGAGTCACCCGCCGCCGACGAGGCTGCGGTGGAGGTCATCCCAATCGACGGCCTCGCCTCCGGCTTCTACGATCTCGAGGTCTACGTGGAGGAGGGGGTGGCCGAAGGCTCGCACGAGGCGGACTACCCGGCCGACTGGCGCCCGGCCGAGGGCGAGGCGCGGCGGCTGGCCTCCGGCAACCTGGGCTGGCTCCTGCCGAAGCTCGAGGTCGATGCCGATCACGGCGTCACCTACTCGGTACCCGACGCCATCGTGCGCTATTCCGGTGACGATGGCAGCACCATTGACGAGCCAGTCACCCTGGCCACATCCATCCCGCGCGTGATGCCCACGGGCGCCGTGGGCGAGCGGGTGTCGGCCGAGCTGGTGCTGCCGGCCGGTAGCCTCCCGATGGGAGAGATCGAGTTCGTCGATGCGACGGGCATCGTCGAGGCCGACATTGTCGTGGACTACCCGCTGCGCGAGGA
This sequence comes from Deltaproteobacteria bacterium, assembly GCA_016875435.1. GTDB lineage: Bacteria > Myxococcota_A > UBA796 > UBA796 > SXON01 > SXON01. The sequence continues at coordinate 8,016 of VGRE01000185.1, forward strand.
TGGGAGCCGTCGCGCCCCCTTTGGTGCCCGCCTCGTGAGCCGCGACAGCGTCGGCGTGGTCTACGGCGCCGACGTGGCCTGGGCGATCGAGGGCGACGCGGCGCTCGCCGGGAACTTTGGCCTCGCCCCGGAGCTCACGCTGCTCGCGGGCGACTGCCCCGCCGAGGGTGGCGCGGCGACGCGGAGCGCCACCCTCTCCGCCGTGGTGAACGGGCTCTCCCGCGAGGATCAGCTCACGTGGACGGTCACCGAGGAGGATTGCCCCGTGCAGCCCGTTCCCGACGACAACGCGCTCGGGGCGACTGGCGAGGGGGGCAGTTCCTGTGGTTGCGGCACGGGCGCCGCGTTCCCGGGCGCCGGGCTGGTGCTCGTAGCGGCGCTGTCGCGACGTCGCTATACGCGAAGCTGAGCGAGATTCTTGGTCAAGAACGCCCGTTGTTGAGGACTCATGCGCGCCGCGGGCCGCACCTTGCGCACCAGC
>VGRE01000186.1 GCA_016875435.1 Deltaproteobacteria bacterium
ACCCGCCGCCGGCCACCCGGCCGCCACCCGCTCGCACTTCGACGCCCAGGATCTCCTCGAGGAAGGGGGCGCCAAGCTGGGCGAGGTCCGCGACGGCTGGCTGCGCCGCGCGCTCGACGTGCTGGGCATGGGCGCGTCGGCCACCGCCATCGGCACCGGCGTGCCGCTGGTGCTCCGCGACGGCAAGGGCGCCGGGGCGTCGAGCGTCGACCCCGGTCGCGAGAGCCGCCTCGACGACGCGCTCGCGCGCGAGCTGTCGCGGCTCTGGGCGGGCGATGGGACGCTCGAGACGGCCCTCGCCGAGGCGATGCGCGCCCACGCGGCGGCCGACGGCATGATGGCCAGCGATGCGAAACGCGATGACGGCCTCGCGGCCGAGGCCACCGGCGCCGGGCGCCTTGTCGGCCCCGGGGGCGGCTACCGCGTGGCCGTGCTCGACAACGCGGGCTGGGACACCCACGCCGGGCAGGCGGAGCGCCTCGATCGCCAGCTGGGCGACCTCGCGACGGCGCTGGCCGGCTTGCGCGCGGGCGTGGGCGAGGCCTGGGGACGCACGGCGATCGTCGTGACCACCGAGTTCGGTCGCACCGCTCGCCCCAACGGGACCACCGGCACCGACCATGGGACGGCGGGGCCGCTCCTGCTCGCCGGCGGCGCGATCCGCGGGGGTCGCGTGGCCGGGGACTGGCCGGGGCTGGCCGAGCTCCACGAGGGCCGCGATCTGCGCGTGGCCACCGACGTGCGCGCCGTGTTGAAGGGCGTGCTGCGCGACCACCTCGGCATCGACCCGCCCCGACTCGATCGCGAGGTGTTCCCCGGGTCGGCGGGGGCCAGTGCGCTGGGCGGGTTGATCCGCTAAGCTCGCGCGCTCAACGGAGCGTCCATGCCCTCGCGTCGCCAGATCCTCCAGTCCGCCGCCGCCAGCGGCGCGGCGCTGGTCACCGTCCCAGGGTGGCTCGCGGGCTGCGCCAAGCAGGGCGACATCGCCTCGCCCGTCGCCAACCTCGACGTGCTCTCCGCCTTCGGCGTCGACGCGGCGCTGTGTACCAGCCTGCTCGGCGAGCTAGGCGCCACCGGCGCCGACGCCGCCGACCTCTACTTCCAGCGCACCCGGAGCAACTTCCTCCAGATGGAAGACGGTCGCATTGCCGAGGCCAGCGCCAGCATCGACCTCGGCGTGGGCCTGCGCGCGGTGGTGGGCGACCAGCAGGGCTATGCCTTCACCGAGGAGCTGAGCCTCGACGCCATGCGCGGCGCCGCGCGCACCGCCGCCTCGATCGCCAGCGGCACGGCGCGCCCGGGGCCGGTGGCCTTCAATCCCACGCAGGGGGGCGCGCTCTACACGCTGGCCGTCCCGTGGAGCCAGGTGGGGGTCGACGCCAAGCTGCCGCTGGTTCGCAAGCTCGAGGGCTACGCCCGCGCCGCCGACCCGAGCGTGAGCAAGGTGACGGTCACCTGGAACGACAGCGAGGAGCAGGTGGTCATCGCCACCCTCGACGGCAAGCTCATGCACGAGGTGCGTCCCATGACGCGCCTCTGGTGCATCGTCACCGCCACCCGCAACGGCCAGACCTTCTCCAACAGCGCCAACCTCGCCGGTCGCCGGGGTGTCGACTGGTTCTCCGACCAGAACCTCGCCGAGCTGGCCAAGCGCGCCGTCGACCGCACGATGGTGCTCTTCGACGCCCGGCGCCCGCCCGCGGGGGAGATGCCGGTGGTGCTCGCCGCCGGCGCCAGCGGCATCCTCTTGCACGAGGCCATCGGGCACGGGCTGGAGGCCGACTTCAACCGCAAGGGCACCTCCATCTACAGCGACATGGTGGGCAAGCCCATCGCCGCCGACTTCGTCAACATCGTCGACAGTGGCGTGGAGCCCAACGAGCGCGGCGCGCTCTCCTTCGACGACGAGGGCAACCCCACCGAGCGCACCATGCTCGTGGAGAAGGGCGTGCTCAAGGGCTACCTGCACGACAGCATCAGCGCGAAGCACTACGGCGTGAAGCCCTCGGGATCGGGGCGTCGCCAGTCCTTCCGTTTCCAGCCCATGCCGCGCATGCGCTGCACCTTCATGGAGAACGGGCCCCACACCCGGGACGAGATCGTCGCGAGCGTGAAGAACGGCATCATCGCCGAGACCTTCACCAACGGCCAGGTGCAGATCGGCGCGGGCGACTACACCTTCTACATCAAGAACGGCTGGCTCATCGAGAACGGCAAGGTCACCGCCCCGATCAAAGACGTGAACATCATCGGCAACGGTCCCGAGTCGCTCAAGCGCGTCACCATGGCGGCCAACGACACCCAGCTCGACACCGGCGGGTGGACTTGCGGGAAAGATGGCCAGGGCGTGCCGGTTTCGCAGGGCCTGCCCACGGTGCTGGTGTCGTCGATGACGGTTGGAGGCGAGAATGCTTGATACCCTCTCCCAGCTCGCCGCCGACGGCGTGGCGCGCGCGAAGAAGCTCGGCGCCAACGAGGCCTTCGTGGTGATCCGTCGCAACGCCAAGACCGAGATCCAGCGTCGCGACGGCAAGACCGAGCGCATCGTGGAGAGCGTGGCGCGCTCGATGGCGGTGCAGCTCTACGTGGATGGTCGCTACTCGGCGCAGACGACGACCGACCTCCGCCCCGAGGCCATCGACGCCTTCCTCGGCGACGCCATCGCGCTCACCCGGGCGCTCGAGCCGGACCCCCATCGCAGCATCACCGACCCCGCGCTCTTCCCGCGGGCCCAGGCCGCGCTGGAAAGCGACGACGCCGCGCTGGCCGCTGGGCTCTCCGCCGCCGACCGCGAGGCCTGGGTGGCCACGATGGAGGCGCACGCGCGCAAGCACGACAACGTGATCTCCGCCACCGCGAACCTCACCTACGAGCGCTCGATGGGCGCGTGTGCCACCAGCAACGGCTTCGCGGGCACCAGCCAGGGCACCCACATCGCACCGAGCGTGGATGTCACTCTCCGCGACGAGGGCGACAAGCGTGCCGAAGACGGCGACTACGCCTGGACCCGCTTCGTGGGCGACCTGCCGAGCGCCGCGAGCATCGGCGACAACGCCATCCGCATGGCGAGCACGCGCCTCGGCGCCAAGAAGGGGCCCACCCTCAAGGGCACGATGATCGTCGACCCGCGCGCCGCCGGCATGCTGATCGGGCGGCTGCTCGGGCCGGCCACCGGCAACGCGCTCCAGCAGGGGCGTAGTTTCTGGGCGGGCAAGCTGGGACAGAAGGTGCTCAGCGACAAGCTCAGCATCGTCGACGACCCCTTGCTCGCCCGCGGGCTGGGCTCGCGCCCCTTCGACGGCGAGGGCATCGCGGCGGCGCGCCTGCCGATCATCGAGGCGGGAAGCCTGAAGAACGCCTACGTCGACACCTACTACGGCAAGAAGGGCGGGATGGCGCCCACCACCGGGAGCGCGTCGAACCGGGTGGTGTCGCTCGGCGACAAGGACCTCGCCGGATGGATCGCCGCCGTGGGCAACGGCGTGCTCGTCACCTCCTGGCTCGGCGGCAATGCCGACGCCAACACCGGCGACTTCAGCTTCGGCATGCGCGGTCACCTCGTGGAGAAGGGCCAGGTGGGGGGGCCCATCGGCGAGATGAACGTCACCGGCAACTTCATCACCCTGTTCGCGGGCCTCGCCGGGCTCGGCAACGATCCCTGGCGCTACTCGTCCACGCTCTGTCCCACGCTCGTGTTCGAGGGCGTGCAGTTCTCCGGGGCCAAGGCGTGAAGTTGCCCCGCTTCCTGCGCGTGGTGGAGGCGGGGCCCCGCCTCGTGGTGGAGCTGCCCTGGCTGCTCGAGGATCCCGGCGGTTTCGCCGAGGTGTTCCGGTCGAACCTGCTCCGCTACGAGGTGAGCATCGGCGCCCGCACCGTGGCCGAGGGGGAGACGGTCGGGCACTTCGAGGTCGACCTCCGCGGCGAGGCGAGCGGCGCCTACCGGGTGGAGTTGCGATCGCGCGGCCGGGTGATCTGGAAACAAGACATCTTCGCGCAGCCGCGCCTCTCACGAACGCCGGCACAGGTCGACGCGCTCGCGCGCGAGCTGGCGCCGGTGTTGCTGTTCTCCGCGAAGGAGGAGTACTTCCCGGTGTCGCTGGCCACGCTCATCGGCGCCCCGGCGGTGAAGGCGAGCGACGACACGGTCGAGGTGAAGACCGTCCACGGCGAGTTGCAGGTGCCGCTGGCCCAGCTCAGCGAGTTCTTGCGCTACAACGGGCACGCCGACTACCTGCTCGACCAGTCGGCCTTCGACGCCGAGAAGGTGTTCGACGAGGTGCGCGGCGACTGTCACAACAGCACCGTGTACTACAGCTACCTGGAGGAGGAGCAGACCGGCCGCGCCTTCCTCAACTTCCACACCTTCTACGCCTTCGACCCCAAGACGGGCATCGCGAAGTTGCTCGGCGTGGGGCCGCATGTCTTCGACCGCGAGAGCCTCAGCTTCGTGATCGGGCGGGAGGGGGAGCCGGAGTGCCTCGTGGTGTCCGGTCACCTCGAGGGACAGAGGATCCTCTTCTTCGATAGCCTGAAGTTCTGGAGCGAGGGGCGCGTCCGGATGAGCTACCCGGACGAGAAGATCGCGGCGGTGAAGGGGCACGCGCTGATCCCGGTGGCCGAGGGCAGCCACGCGCTCTACCCCTCGCCGGGGATGTACCACATCAGCGTGCTCGCCGAGCTGGCCGGGCACCTGCAAGGACCCCTGTGCTCGCTGCTGGGCATGGCTCCGCCCGCCGAGGAGTCGCTCGCGCCCCACCAGGTGCTCCTTCCGCCGGGGCTCCAGAGCGATCGTTTCGCCAGCTACACGCTCCGTCCTCTGCGATTCGACCTCTTGCGCTCCGAGCCCTTGCCGGAGTCCGCGCTCTACGACCCGGCCAGCGCCGCGCTCGTCTTCAGCGGCTACTGGGTCGACGTGCCCGGCCTCGCCAACGAGCGTTTCCCGCCCTTTTCCTCGCGCGAGGTCGATCCCGGGCCCTGGTGCGACGAGGCCTACCCCTGGAACTGGGACGAGCTGCCCGCCTCGCTGGTGGAGCACAACCTGGCGCTCGCCCACGCCATCGAGGCGGAGCTCAAGTGCTGAACCCGATCGCGGTGGCGATCCCGTTCTTCCTGGTGACGATCCTCGGCGAGATGGGCTGGTCGGCCCGCGAGGGCCGGTGGGCGCGTCCCCGGGCAGGCGGCCACGCGGGGGCACACACCCTCAGCCGCGCAGCTTGATGATGCTGTAGACCCCCTTGCCCTCGGCGATCGGCTCGCCGAGCAGGCCATCGTCACCCTGCTGCCGCACGAGGATGCGGGCCACGCCCACGCGATTGCCGATGCGAACCACCTCGGCCTCGGCCACGACGTCGCAGAGCCGAGCGGGGAGGTAGTAGTCCACGCGCAGGTCGACGGTCGCGACGCGGCAAGTGAGCAGGCCCACGCGGGCGAAGACGGCGAGGCCGCCGGCGGCGTCGGCGAGGGCCGAGGTGACGCCCCCGTGCAGCGCGGGGCGGAAGGGGTCGCCGACGAGGTGGTCGGCGAAGGGCACGCGCAGGCGCACGCCGCCCTCTTCGAGGCGTTCCACCTTCATGCCCAGGTGCTTGTTGAAGGGGATCTGTTCCTCGAAGAACTTGACCAGCAGGGCTTCGTCCATGCGCCGGCGTGTATATGCTGGGGCGAGACGGAGAGAGCATGCCCATCTACGAGTACCGCTGCGAGTGCGGCGAGGTGGTCGAGGCGCTGGTGCGGGGCGGCCGCGAGCCCCAGGAGGGTCCCGACGCGGGCCACTTCTGCGACACCGGCGGCAAGCTCAAGAAGCTCATCTCGGTCCACAACGTGGGCCACGGCGGCGGGGGCGGCGCCGCCTTCCGCAGCGACACGGGAGCAGCCTGCGAGATGCCGAAGGCTGACTGTGGCCACTGCGGCGGCGTCCCCGACTCCTGCCAGTACAATTGATCCTCCTCGTCGCCTGCGCCGCCAGCGAGGCGGAGCGTCTGGCCGCGGGCGCCACGGCGGAATCCTACGAGTACTCTGTCGCGACATGCGAAGAGATGCGCGGCCAGAAGCGTGATGACTGCCTCCTCGCCGCCATGCGCGAGCACGACCGGCGCGTCCGCGCGGACTGCGATCTCATCTCCGAGGCGCGGGCGACGGGCGAGTGCCTGTTCGCCTACGCCGAACGCGTGGTGAAGGACGACCCGGCCGAGGCGATGGACGCCTGCGCCGCCACCCAGTTCGCGCGGGAGTGCAGCTACCACCTGCTCCGCGAGGCGGCGCGCACCGTGGAAGAGAAGCTCCCCGCCGAGGCGGCGGCGGCGATCGAGCCCTGGCGGGCGATCTCGGCGGTGCGCGACCCGGACCGCCTGTTCTGGAAGGCCTACTTCCGCGAGCGCGTGGACCGGAAGCTGGTCATCGACCCCGAGGGCTGCCCCGGTCCCGAGTGCCTCGCGGGCGCGCGCGAGACGATCATCAGCGTGCTGAACGGGCGCTTAAAGGCTGATCCCTCGCTGTGTGCCGCCGCCGTCACCGACGAGCGCTGGGTGGACAACGCCACCACGCGCGGCTGGATCGACACCTGGAAACGCAACGAGTGTACCCGCCCGGCGGAATAGGCACCGGGCGCGATGATCCCCACCCTGCTCCGTCCCTACTGCGCCGCCGCCGCCGCGATCGTCGATCCCGCGGCCGAGGTGGAAGGCGTCGTGCCCACCAGCAACCCCGCCCACGGCGACTACCAGTGGAACTTCGCCTTCCGGGTGGCAAAGGCCCGTCGCGAGAACCCCCGCGCGATGGCAGAGAAGCTGGCGCCGTGCTTCGAGGGACGAGCCGGCATTCGCGCGGTGAGCGTGGCCGGGCCGGGCTTCATCAACCTGTCCCTCGACGACGGTTGGCTCGCGTCGCAACTGGCGGCCATGACCGCCTCGTCGACGACCGGCGTGGAGGACGAGGGCCAGGGGCGGACGGTGATCGTCGACTTCTCGTCGCCCAACGTGGCCAAGCGCATGCACGTGGGCCACATGCGCAGCACGCACATAGGCGACGTGATCGTGCGTCTCCACCGCGCCACCGGCTGGACGGTCGTCGGCGACAACCACATCGGCGACTGGGGCACCCCCTTCGGGAAGCTGGTCGTGGCCTGGGACGATTGGCGCGACGAGGCGGCCTACGCCGGCGACCCGGTGGGCGAGCTGGAGCGCCTATACGTGAAGTTCGGCGAGGCGCCCGAGGCTGCGGCGCTCGGCGACCGCGCCCGCGCCGAGACCGCCAGGCTGCAGCGGGGCGACCCCCGGAATCGCGCCCTGTGGGCGGACTTCAAGGCCCGCTCGCTCGCCGAGTACGAGGGCGTCTACGCCCGCATGGGAGTGAAGTTCGACGAAATGCTCGGGGAGAGCGCCTACGCCGACCTCGTCGACCCGGTGGTCGACGCGCTCCTGGCGGCGGGGCTGGCCGAGGAGAGCGAGGGCGCGGTGGTGATCCGCGACGGCAACCAGGTGTCGGTGGTGCGCAAGAAGGACGGCGCCGCAACCTACACCGCCACCGATCTCGCCTGCGTGCGCTACCGGGTGGACCGCTGGAACCCGGCGCGGATGGTGTACGTCACCGACGTGCGGCAGGCGCAGCACTTCGCGAACTTCTTCAAGATCGCCAGCAAGTGGAATGTCAGCGCCGAGATGACCCACGTGGGCTTCGGCATGCTGAAGCTGCCCGAGGGGGCGATGAGCACGCGATCGGGGAACGTGATCCGGCTGGTCGACCTGCTCGACGAGGCGGTGGCGCGCGCGCGGGCGCTGGTGGACGAGAAGTCCGCGATGCTGCCCGAGGCGGAGCGAGCGATGGTGGCCGAGGCCATCGGCACCGGTTCGGTGCGTTACCAGGACCTCGTACAGTCGCCTGCCACCGACGTGAGCTTCGACTGGAAGCGCATGCTCGCCATGGACGGCAACTCCGCGCCCTACCTGCTCTACTCGCGGGCCCGTGCGCGCTCGATCCTGCGCAAGGCGGAGATCGTCCCGGGGGCGATGCGGCTCGATCACCCCCTTGAGCGGGAGCTCGCGATGAGCTGTCTCCGTTTCCCCGAGGCGGTGTCGGCGGCGACGCGCAACTACGCGCCCAACATCCTCGCCGAGCACGTGTACCGCGCGTGCGAGTCGTTCAACCGTTTCTACTACGAGTTACCCGTCCTCCAGGGCGGCGAGGCGGCCGGGTCGCGACTGGCGCTGGTCGCGGCGGCCGACGTGGTGATGTCGCGAGGACTGTCGCTGCTCGGGCTCTCGCCGCTGGAGCGCATGTAGGCGTTGGACGCCTCGGCCCACCTGGCGTTCGTGACGCAGCGGCGCCGCAACGCCGCCCGGCTGGTTGCCATCCGCGCCGTGGCCGCGCTGGCGTGGAGTGCCGCCGCACGCGCTGCCCCCGCAGGCGCTGGCGGGACGCGAGTGCGCGGTGGGGAGGTGTGGTCGGTGGTGGCCGCCGGTCACGAGACCTGCGGGTAGTTCAAGCGTA
>VGRE01000187.1 GCA_016875435.1 Deltaproteobacteria bacterium
CGAGGACAAGGTGGCCCTCGTCCGCGAGCTCCAGGCAGCGGGTCGCAAGGTGGGCATGGTGGGCGACGGGGTCAACGACGCGCCGGCGCTCGCCGCCGCCGACCTCTCCCTGGCCGTGGGCGGGGGCACCGACGTGGCCGGGGAGACGGCAGCGATGACGCTGGTGGGCGGCGACATCGGCCGGGTGGCCACCGCCATCGAGCTGGGACAGGCCACGCTCCGCAACATCAAGCAGAACCTCGCCTGGGCCTTCATCTTCAACGTCGTGGCCATTCCCGTGGCTGCCGCGGGCTGGCTCTCGCCCATGATCGCCTCGGCGGCCATGGCTTTCTCCTCGGTCTTCGTGGTGACGAACGCGCTCCGGCTGCGTCGCTTCGGCAGGCAGTCCGCGGAAGAATAGAGCGACAGCCATGCCCGACCCCTCCGGCGCCGCGCTCGCCACCCTCATCACGGGCGGCCTTGGCGGCGGCTACCAGCTCACCGCCGAGCCCGACCTCGTCCCCGCCGCGCCGACCTACGCGCTGCGCGTGGGCATGAACCTGCACGACTTCCGCCTCGATCTCGAGTTCGTCACCGGCGCGAGCCCGGTGCGCACCGAGGAAGTGCCCTTCGACGTCGTGGCCAGCCGCACCCACCTCGACCTGATGCATCACCTCGTCGATGGCTACCGGCTCGACGCGCAGGTGGGCGGCGGCCTGGGCTGGCGTCACCTGCGTTTCCTCGACTCCACGGTCGACGGCGCCTCGCCGCAGGCGGCGCTCGGCTACGCGGTGCTCCCGGTGATGAACCCGATGCTGGTGGCCGGGGGCGGGGCTCGCTACTGGCTGTGGGAGTGGGTTCACCTCCGCGCCGACCTGCTCGGCTTCGTGCTCCTCGGCGACCAGCCCGCCGGGCACGCCGGCCCCTACGTGGATGGCCAGCTCACCGTCGGGATAGACTTCCGGTGGGAGCCACCCCCCGATCGCGACCGCGACGGCGTGATCGACAAGAAGGACCGTTGCCCCGACAGCGACGAGGACTTCGACTTCTACGAGGACAACGACGGCTGCCTCGACCCCGACGACGACAGGGACGGCCTCCTCGACGTCCTCGACCGCTGCAAGGGCACTGCCGAGGACGTGGACGGCTTCCTCGATGACGACGGCTGCCCCGAGACCAACAACGACAACGATGCCTACCCCGACGCCCTGGACCGCTGCCCCGACGAGCCGGAGACGGAGAATAGCTTCCGCGACGGGGACGGTTGCCCCGACACGCTCCCCGCCGACGTCGCCCCCCTGCTGGGGCAGCGTGCCGAGCTCGCCTTCGACGGCCTGCGCCTCCGGCCCGAGGCCGAGGCCTTCCTCGCGCGGGTGCAAGCCGCCGCCGAGGCCCACCCCGAGCTGATTTTCCGCTTCAAGCTGTACGCGCACACCGGCGAGGGGGCGAGTGCCGCCCACGAGCTCACGCGCCAGCGCTGCCTCGCCATCCTGCACTGGTTCGCGGCCCGCGGCATCGACTGGACGCGGGTGTCCTACTACGCCGGCGGCGACTTGCTCCCCGCCATGGACGGCGACTCCCCCGAGGCGCGAGCAGCCAACGATCGCGCCTCCGTCGAGTTGTACGAGGCCATCGACGGCAACGGGCAGGCCATCCCCTTCCAGCCGAGGCCAGTCGACGAGTGGTAACCGCGACAATCCACGTCCAGGTGAGGGTCCGCACTACCTGAACGGCCCGGAACGGGGCACAATGGCGACGCGAGGTCGCAGGTGTCGAAGCCGTCGTTGTTCGAGGGTCCAGTTGTCGTCGTGGGTGGCGGGGTCACGGGGCTGGTCAGCGCCCACCTGCTCGCCGAGGCCGGCGCGCAGGTCGTGGTCATCGAGAAGTTCCCCCGCGTGGGCGGGCTCGCCCGCAGCTACCAGTACGACGGCTTCGTGTTCGACTGCGGTCCTCACCGCTTCCACACCGAGAACCCCAACATCAAGGCCTACCTCGACCGCGTGCTGGAGGGCCACGGCGTGTGGTTCCCGCGCAAGTCCGAGGTGTACTTCGAGGGCTGCTACTACCGCTGGCCGCTGCACCCGAAGAACCTCGTGCAGCTGCCCGTGCCCCTGGCCCTGAAGTCCGCCGTCGACCTCGCCGTCAACGGCATGAAGACCTACGGCCAGGCGAACTTCGAGGACTACGTCCTCCGCCAGTACGGCCCCACGCTCTACCAGAACTTCTTCAAGGACTACAGCATCAAGTTCCTTGGTATCCACCCCAGGGAAACCCACCCCGACTGGGCCAAGGTGGGCCTCAACCGGGCGATCATCGACGACAAGCTGCAGATGCAGAACCTCGCGCAGCTCGCGAAGTCCACCTTGCTCCAGTACAACAAGGCGGAGATCGACTTCCTCTACCCCAGTGGCGGGGGGCTGCAGGTCACCTGGGACATCGTGAGCGAGCTGATCAAGGCCAGGGGCGGGCGGATCATCACTGGCACCGGCGCCCGCCTCGCCGGCGGCAACGGGCGCATCGAGGCGGTGTACGCCGGCCACGAGCGCATCGAGCCGAGCGTGGTCATCTGGACGGCGCCGATCACCCTCGCCTGCGACCAGCTCGGCATCGACGCCCCCGACCTGCCCTACCTCTCCACGCTGTTCTACAACGTGATGGTCGAGGAGGCGGTGCCCCGCGAGTACCAGTGGTGCTACTACGGCGCCAACGATATCGTCTTCTCTCGCGTTTCAACGCCGAAGTTCTTCTCACCCGACACCGTGCCGCACCCCGGCGCCTCCGGGCTCAACGTGGAGATCACCTGCCGCGAGGGCGACGAGCGCTGGCAGCACGCCGAGCGTCTCACCGACTGGGTGGTGGACGATCTCATCAAGGTCGGCATGATCTCGTCGCGACGCAAGGTGCATGACGTCCGCATCGAGCGCGTCGCGGAAACCTACCCGATCTACCACACGCGTTACCCCGCGGAGCTCGAGCGCACCCGCAAGCAGCTCGACCGCTACGACAACCTGCACCTCGCGGGTCGCACCGGCATGTTCTGGTACAACAACATGGACCACAGCATGGAAAACGCGATGCAGCTCACTCGCAAGCTGCTCCGCGACGCCGGCCGCGCCGACATCGACGAGAAGATGCTCGCCACGGGCACGGCGGGGTAGCTCCCGACGGGGCGCTGGATGGGGCGGCCCCACTCGGGGCGTGTCGTCGAGATTGGGAAACCCGCCAGAGCGGGTTCCCCACTCCCACGACGCTACACCATGCCGTTCGCAATGACCCAGGCGAGGATGACGAGCGACTCGGTGAGCGCCAGGCCGAGGATCATGGGAACGAGCAGGCTGCCGCTCGCGGCGGGGTTGCGCGCCATGCCCTCGAGGGCCGCGGAGGCGGTGAGGCCCTGGCCGACACCACCGCCGAGGGCGGCGAGTCCGATCGCGAGGCCGGCGCCGACGCCCAGGCCCCAGTTGACACCGCCGGCGCCGTCCTCGGCGAGGGCAACGGTGGTGGAGGCGACGAAGAGCGCGGCAGCGCGGAGGGTGAAGGTGGCAACGGACTTCATGGAATCTCCAGTGAGTTGAGGGCTAGTGGCGAGCGTGAGAGTGTTTGCCGTCGTGGTCGTGGTCGTCGTGGCCGTGCGACATGTCGGCGGTGGACAGGCTCACGTACACGGTGGACAGGAGCGAGAAGACAAACGCCTGCAAGAGGCAGACGAAGAAGCCGAGCACGTAGAACGGCACCGGCACCAGGAGCGCGCCGGCCATCCCCAGCATGTCGGCGCCCACGTCGCGCACCGACGACACGACCAGGTGGTCGGCGTAGATGTTGGCGGTCAGACGGATGGTGAGCGTGAACGGCCGGATGAAGAGGCCGAGCAGCTCGATGGGGAAGATGAGCCACGCCATCAGCAGCATCGGGCCGAAGAGGTGCTTGATGTAGGCGAAGCCGTTGCGCGAGAGGCCAGCGTAGTTGAACACCACGAAGATGGTGATGCCCATCCCCAGGTTGTTCGAGAAGCTCTCGGTGGCGGGAAGGAAGCCGGGCAGCAGTCCCAGCAGGTTGCTGGTCGCGATGAAGAGGAAGCAGCCAGCCACGAGCGGGAAGAACACCTTGGCTTCCTTGGCGCCGAGCAAGCCGGTGACGAGGTCGTTGAAGGCCTCGATGAACACTTCCATCATGTTTCGCGCGCTGAAGCCCGAGTCGGGAATGTGCCGCTCGGCGCCCGCGGTGGCGATCGCCCGGTTGAGCCCCATGCGCGCCAGCAGCGCCATGCCCAGCACCAGGAGACACGCAAACCAGGCGGTGGCGATGATCCAGCCCTCGCCCGCATCGCGCAGGCCCAGCACGCGCCCCAGGCCGCCGTCGCCGATGCCCGGGATGAGCTGGAACCAGGTGAAGCCGCTCGCGAACGGGATGGTGGGGATCATGCAGCAGCCCTCCGGAGGCTAGGGACCAGGGCGAGCACGCGGGCGAGGCAGGCGCCGAGGGGCAGCAAGAAGCCACCCACCACCGGCCACGCCGGGAGGATCGAGGTGAGCATCACCACGCCGAGCGCGGCGAGGAAGCCCTTGACCACCAGCAGCCAGGCCGAGGCGCGGCGCTGCAGGAGCGCGGAGGCACCGAGGGTCCACGCCGCGATGTTGGCCATTCCCGCCCCGGCACCCACGAGCAACGGCAGGCGATCTTCCGAGACAATCGCGACCACTCCCGCCACGACGGCGGTGAGAATGGCAGTGTCACGGAGGAGGAGATTGAGGGGGATCATCAGGGGGCTTGGGGCCATGCTGCCGCTGGGCGCGCAGGGCAAACGTGGTTCCGCTCGCGAGTCCCACCAGGGAAAGCCCGAGGGCCATCCAGGGCGACGTGCCGAGCGCGCGGTCAAGCCACGCGCCGAGCAGGGCCCCGGCGAAAATCGAGCCGGTGAAACCAGCCCCGACCGCGATGGCCGGGGCGAGGCGCCGCGAGGTGTTCGGATCGATCATCCGCGGCGCGCTGCGAGGGGGTGGGAAAGAACGGTCCCGAGGGGGGGAGGCCCAGGGCCGCGACGGGTAATCGGGGGGTCACCGGATGTCAACGAGGGGTGCGCGGCCCCGCTCACCGGCAGGACTCCCACATCCCGAGCCCCTCGTCCTGGGCGGCGCGCACGTCGTCCTCGATCTCCTCGTCGTAGCTGTCGTTCGGCTCGACGGTGAGCTGGCTGGCGTAGCCCTGGCGCGCCAGTACGCGGTTGTGGAAGCCGTCTACGCCTTCGTCGCGAGTCACATAGGCGAGCACGCGGTCGTAGTCGTCCTTGTACTCGATGTCGAAGCCAAGCCACGCGAGCCTGTCCTTCAGCCGGTCGAGGGTGAAGTCACTGGCCTCGTCGCCGTAGCACTCGCCATCGCCCTCGCCGTGGTCGACCTCCGGGGTGTCGATCCCGATGAAGCGCACCTTGAAGCCCTCGCTGCCATCGTCGGGGTGCACGTACACCGTGTCGCCGTCGTCGACGTAGGTCACCCGCACCAGCATCGGCGCGCGCGCGGGGTAGTCGCCCTCCCACACCTGCGTGAGCGCCCGGACCCTCGCGTCGTCGGCCTCGATCTCATCGCCGGTGTCGGTGTCGTCGGGCTCGCCAGTGTCGCCAGGTGTCGCGCCGACCCCGGTGTCGCCAGGGCCGTCGCCGCCGCCGAAGATATCGACGAGACTGCCGGTGCAGGCTGCGAGCGCGAGAATCAGGGCCATTGGCGCGGCTAACCCACGACAGCCCGATCTCGGTCCACGGCGTGACCGAACCAGATATTACGCCTTTACGGTCCACAAACACGTGGTGGCGGGGCACTTGCCTTTCCGGTCGACGACCAGAAGTCGGCACCTTCACGTGGGACACCGAGCAGAGGGTGCGCTGCGACGGGCGGCTCGTCACCAAGCAGGTGAGGCCGTACCAGCGGGAGTAGGCGAGTTAGCGGCGCGCCGCCATGATCGAACTCTGCGGCGTCACGATGCAGCACGGCAGCCAGGTGCTCTTCCTCGACGCGTCATTCAAGCTCAACCCCGGCGAGAAGGCCGGTCTCGTCGGGCCCAACGGTTCCGGCAAGACCACCATCTTTCGCCTGCTGCTCGGCGAGGAGCGCCCCGACGAGGGCACGGTGGAGCGACCCCGCCGGCTGAGCATCGGCTACTTCCGCCAGGACTTCGCCGACTACGGCAACAAGAGCGTGCTCGCCGAGACGATGGCCGGGGCCGGCCCCCTCGCGGCGCTGGGCGAGGAGCTGGCGGCGCTGGAGGCTCGCCTCGGCGACGTGGACGACCCCGACTACGACCGGGTGATCGAGCGCTACGGCGAGGTACAGGCGCAGTTTCAGGAGGGCGGCGGCTACGACCTGGAGGCCCGCGCCCGCGCCTTGCTCGCCGGCCTCGGCTTCGGCCAGGCGGAGGTCGAGGGCACCATCGGCGCGCTCTCCGGCGGCTGGCGCATGCGGGTGCAGCTCGCGCGGCTGTTGCTCATGCGTCCCGAGCTGCTCCTGCTCGACGAGCCCACGAACTACCTCGACATCGAGTCGATCGTCTGGCTCGAGGCCTGGCTGCGGGACTACCCGGGCGCCGTGCTCATGACCTGTCACGACCGCGACGTCCTCAACCGGGTCGTCCGCAAGATCGTCGAGATCGACGGCGGCAAGATCAGGACGTACAGCGGCGACTACGACGTCTACGAGCGTGCGCGAGCGCTCGAGGCCGCTCAGCGCGAGGCCGAGTACGAGAAGCAACAGGCGATGCTCGCCAAGGAAATCCGCTTCATCGAGCGTTTTCGCGGGCAGCCGTCCAAGGCCTCGCAGACGGCGAGCCGAGCCAAGAAGCTGGAGAAGATCGAGCGCGTGGAGCCGCCCCGGCGCCTGGTGGAGCGGCACTTCGCCTTCAAGAAGTGCGAGCGCAGCGGCAACGACGTGGTGCACGTGCGCAAGGTGAGCAAACGCTACGGCGCGCGCACCGTCCACGACGGCGTGAGCCTCACCGTCCGGCGCGGCGAGCGCTGGGCGGTGATGGGCGAGAACGGCGCCGGCAAGACGACGCTGCTCAAGATGGTGGCCGGCGCGCTCAAACCCGACGGCGGGGAAGTGGCGCTCGGCGCCGCAGTCACCCTCGGCTACTACGCGCAGCACCAGGTGGAGCAGCTCGACCTCGGCCTGACCGTGTTCGAGGCCCTGCAAGCCCACGCGCCCCGCGCCGACCAGGGCGTGCTCCGCAACCTCGCCGGCGCCTTCGGCTTCTCCGGCGACGACGTGGACAAGCCCATCCACGTGCTCTCCGGCGGCGAGAAGGCCCGCCTGGCCCTGGCCAAGATGTTGTTCGACGCCCCCAACCTCATGGTGCTCGACGAGCCCACCAACCACCTCGACCTCACGACCAAGCGCGCGCTGGTGAAGGCGCTGGCCGACTACGAGGGCACGCTGGTGTTCGTGAGCCACGACCGGGCCTTCCTCCGCGCGCTGGCGACGCGGGTGCTGGAGGTGGCGCCGTCCGGTCCCCGGGTGTTCGAGGGCAGCTACCCCGAGTACGTGGTGGCCTTCGGCCACGAGGCCCCGGGGCTGCGAGCGGACTAGGCCGGATCGATGCTCCTCCTCCCGCTGGCCCATGCCGCCACCACCGCCACCCTGCTCACGCACGGGGGCCTCGGCCGCGTGGAGATCCAGGCCGAGCCCGGCCAGCACGTCAACGCGGAGGCGCCGGCGCGGCTGGGCAACGGGCGCGACGAGGTCGCTGGCACGGGCGACCTGTCGTGGGCGCGAATCCCGGTGACGCAGGACGACCGCGTGACGCTGGTGGTGGGGGTGTGTGACGACGACGGCAGCGACTGCCGCCAGCTCACCCTCGTGGGAACGGTGGACAACGCCGCCCGGGGACGGGCCCCGCTGCTCGAGCCCGCGCCTCCCGACCCGGCGACGCGCCCGGCCGGCGCCCCGGTGCGCCTGTACGACTTCACCGCCATCTGGTGCCCACCCTGCCAGCGCCTCGCCGCCGAGGTGCTGCACGATCCCGCCGACGCCGAGCGACTGTCGCCCTACGAGATCGTGGCGGTCGATGCCGACCAGCCCTCGAGCTGGGCGCTGAAGTCGCGCTACCACGTGACCGGCTACCCCACGCTGCTTGCCGTCGACGCCGAGGGCAACGAGGTCGACCGCTACCTCGGCTTCGAGAGCGAGCCGGACTTCTGGCGGTGGTTGTCCGGTCTCGACGGGCGCACGCCCCTGTCGCGCCTGGAGGGCGGGCCCCCGGCCGACGTGAACGGCGACGAGGCCGCGAGCGCGGCGCTGCGCCTGTTCGAGGCCGACAAGCCCGATCTCGCCGCCCGCTGGCTCGCCGCCGCGTCGGGCAACAGCCGGGCCTACCACGAGGCCCGGCTCCACGACGACACGCTCGACGCGCACGCCGACGCCGAGTGGATGATCGCCAACGCGGCGGCCGGGGACTGGCTCTACCTCGTGGTCGACCGCTACCCA
>VGRE01000188.1 GCA_016875435.1 Deltaproteobacteria bacterium
GGGCACGCTGGCGCAGAGCGCCTCGCGGTCGCCGAGATCGGCCACGTCGATCGTCATCTTGGCGGCCTCGATGCCCCCCGGGCCACCCACGTTCATGAGAATGGTGTAGGTGCCGTCGCTGGGGAACTCGATGCTGGGGCTCCAGGCGCCGATCGCTTGCACCGGCTCGCCCTTCACGGCGCCTCCCTCGTAGACTTCCCACTGGATGGTGTCGATGCAGCCGTAGGTGGACACGTCGGTGTGGTTGACGGTCTGCCAGGTACGGCCGTACTGGGCCTCGATCTGGAAGAAGCCGTCGGTGCCATCCTCGGGGTGGGGCTTGTCGCAGGCGGTGACGTAGCCGATGCGGGTCTGCGTGTAGGAGGACTCGCCGCACTCCGGGTCGGCGAGGTCCATCGTGCAGGTGACGAAGAACTGGCCTTCCTTGGCGTAGGTGTGGGTGACGCTGGGAAACTCCTCGCTGGTCTCGCCGTCGCCGAAGACCCACTGCGCGCCGGTGACCTCGGCGTCGGACGCGATGGAGAAGGTGACGTCGAGCGGCAGGCCGCCCGAGGTGGCCGTGGTGGCGCTGAAGGTGCCGAACACCGAGTACAACGCGTTCATGCTGGTGATGTCGTCGATGTTGGGCGTCACGCCGCTTGTGTCGCAGGCGGAGGCGCTCCAGTACATGGTGGCCTCCTGCAGGTCGGTGTCGCTGCAGGCCTCGCCCTGCTCGCAGGAATGGCCCAGGCCGTGCAAGTGGCCGATCTCGTGCGTCGCCACCGACTCGATCGACGTCTCGCCGGCGCAGACGCTGTTGTCGATATCCTCGGTGGTGCCGAAGTCGACGTTGTCGTTGAACACGATGTCGGAGTCGTAGACCTCCTGGTAGGTCTGGCCGTTCTTGGTGAGGCTGTACCGCCCATTGCCGATGGTGTAGGTGACGCCGAGCACGCCGGGCTCCTGCTCGTCGCCCGGGTCTTCCCAGTGGAAGGTGGTCAAGCCGTCGCCGCTCGACCGCCCGTCCATGCTGTCGACCTCGCCCATGTACTCGTCGGACAGGCCAGCGCACGGCGCGGCCTCCTGCCAGTTGTCCCACGATGCCTGGATGACCGGTTGGCAGTAGTCCTCGGGGAGCGAGTCCTCGAGGGGGTCGCCGTCGTGCCACCACTGGATGGGGAACTCATCGTCGGGCCAGTAGAAGCCGGTGTGCTTCCAGGCCAACGCGGAGGAACTGAGCAGGAGCAAGGACAACATTACTTCACCCCCGCCTGGAGCTTGTTGATGGCGCGGAGCTTGTCGGCGGCGATGCCCGGGATGGGGGCGCCGTCCCAGCCGAGCTCGACCCGGGCCTCCACCGCGCTGAGCATCGCGTCGAGGCTCACCCGGTCGTTGGCAGGGGGATTCGGCACGAAACGCGCGTCGAAGGCCTGGGTGTACGGGACGGTGAAGCGCACGACCATGTCGTGCCCCGTGGCCGGGTCTTGCTTGATGGTGTACTTCCCGAGCGACATCCCGACCGTGCCGTAGAGCGTGCCGAAGCGCTTCTCGGCGAGGAAAAGCAGCGCCCGCTCGCCCTCGCTGAAGCGGGGCGCGAGCGAAACGTCGGTGAACTCGCCGGCGGCGGTGACGCCGCCGGGCGCCTCGAGGCGAAGGTAATCGCCGGCCTCGGCTAGGCCCTTGAGCCCACGCTCGATCTCGATCTCGACGTAGGTGTACACCCGGCCGCCGGGCGTGGCCTCGGCCTCCACGCTGAGGACCTTGCCGATCACCACCAGGTCGGAGGCGTCGACCATCTGGTCGACGGTGAGCGGGGCGAGGCTGGTGGCCCCGGCGGGCGCGGAAATGCTCGCCAAGAAGGCGAACCCGGCCACGGCAAACAAGCGCGCGAGTCGAGTCATGGGGAACCCGGGAGGGGGGTTACGAACGGCGGACTCTATGCTGGGCGGGGGTCCGCCGTCAACTCGTTGGGAGCGGCGTGCGCAGCGCGTCAATCCGGTTGACGGGAGAAGCCCGGCCCGGTATGCAGGGCCGTTCCGTAAACCCCCATCCGCGCCTCCCCGCGCGCCCACCGGCAGGACCCCTGAATGCTGAGGAACGGGAATCAAATGCGTCCGCAGACCTTGAGGCTGTTTGGCGCTTTCGCCGCGTCGTTCGCGGTGGTGTCCATGGCGCCCGCCGTCCTGCCGACGGTGCTACAACTGGTGGCGAGCCCGGCGTACGCGTCGGCGGCCGGCACGATCAAGGGCCAGGTGGTCGACGACGGGGGCCTCGCCATTCCCGGCGTCCTGATTACGATCAGCTCGGAAAAGCTGATCGGCGGCGCCCAGCAGTACACGGCCGACGCGGACGGCAACTTCATCTTCGCCGAGTTGCCTCCGGGCCAGTACAAGATCGAGGGGCAGAAGCAGGGTTTCGGCAAGGTGACCAAGACGGGCGTGCAGGTGGCCGTCGGTCGCGTCACCACCGTCACCCTCGAGATGAAGTATGGCGGTGAAACGGTCATTATCGAGGAGAAGGCGAAGGCGGTCGACACCGAGGCCGTGGCGCACTCCACCACCTTCAACAAGGACTACCTCTCGCGCATCCCGACCGGCCGATCCTACCAGAGCGTGATCGAGTCGGCCGCCGGCGTCATCGGCGGCGGCAACGCCATGGCCGCCGGTGCCAGCGGCGACGAGAACACCTGGGTGCTCGACGGGGTCAACGTCACCGACCCGGTGACCGGCACCTTCTCCACGAACTTCAACTACGACGCCATCGAGGAGATCCAGGTCATCACCGGCGGCTTCGACCCGGAGTACGGCGAGTCTCTGGGCGCAGCGTTCATCGTCGTTACCTCCTCGGGCGGCAATACCCTCGAGGTGAAGACGGCCGCCGAGTACACCAACGGCAACTGGGCGCCGCGTCTCGACGCGCGCTACGCCGCCGACGGCGGCCAGCTCAGCTTCACCGGCTTCGATAGCAGCGCGCAGTACGCCGACGTCCGCATGACCGTGTCTGGACCCGTGCTGCGCGACCAGGTGTGGTTCCTCGGCAGCTACGAGTACGTGCGCTCGTTGTTCGCCAACGTCGGCATTCTCGTCCCGCGCGACTTCGAGGGTCACTACGTCTTCGGCAAGCTCACGGCGCAGCCGCTCTCGAAGCACCGCTTCACCCTCACCGCGACCACCGATCCCACGACGATCGACAACGTCGACCAGGGCGACCCCTACACCGCCCCCGAGGCGCAAGGGCGCCAGTACCAGGGCGGCTACGTCCTCACCGGGAAGTGGCACTGGTTCGTCAGCGAGGACGCGAACCTCGAGACCACGGCGTCGTTCCAGAAGAGCTTCCTCGAGATCGGCGGCGTGCCGTGTACCCACGATCAGGAGCTGGGCTACAACGAGTGCGAGCCGTCGGAGGCCGAGAACACCATCGACTACGCCACTCCGGGCCGGTCGGGTCTGTATGGCGCCTACAGCTCCGAAAACTACCCGGTGTTCCAGTTCGACGACCGCTGGAGCGGCGCCGTCGGCAGCAAGTTCAGCGTGCTCCAGGTGCCCTTCCTCGGCAAGCACGACTTCAAGGCGGGTGTCGAGGCGCGGTACACCAAGTGGGACTGGGTGTATGGATTCCCGGGAAACCTCGTCTACTACGACCTCTACG
Source organism: Deltaproteobacteria bacterium (assembly GCA_016875435.1). Taxonomy (GTDB): domain Bacteria; phylum Myxococcota_A; class UBA796; order UBA796; family SXON01; genus SXON01. The sequence goes on from VGRE01000188.1 coordinate 3,628, forward strand.
AGAACAGTTTCGATCCCGATACTTACAAGAACTACTACAGCGTGGAGTACGCTGGCTACACGCTGTTCTCGGCGCAGGGCTACCACGTGGGCGCCTTCCTGCAGGACATTTACAAGCCCATCGACAACCTGACCTTCCGCTACGGCGTGCGCTACGACCGGGCGGTCATGCAGAACGACGTGGGCGAGGCGCTCATCGACGTGGGCGTGTTCGGGCCCCGCATCTACGCGAGCTGGGACCCCTGGGGCGACGAGAAGACCAAGTTTCTCGGTGGTTACGGCCGGTTCAATGACGTGGGTCGGCTGGAGCTCGCCAACTACGTGTCGCAGTCGGGATTCGGCGCCAAGCTCACCCTTGGCGAGTACTTCGGCGCGACGGATTCCACTGCGGCAAACGTCTACTATGAGCAAAATACCGACAACCCTATCACCTTCGCTGAGCCGCTCTCCGCGCCGCACTCCGACGAGCTCATCATCGGCGCCGCCCGCGAGATCGTCACCGACGTCTCGGCGGCGCTGAACTTCACCGGGAAGTTCACGCGAAACATCTACACGCTCGACGAGACCAACCTCATCTATGACGAGGACGGCTACAGCTTCATCGGCCAGAGCTACGGCGCTGACGAGCTGGTCACCTACGACCGCCTGCGCACCCCCGGAATCGCGCGTCGTGACTACTTCCAGACCGACCTCGAGCTGAGCAAGCTCGACTCCAAGCGCTGGTTCGGGCAGCTCACCTATTCCTACGTGTCGAGCCGCGGCACGACGCAGTCCGCGCTGGGCAGCCAGCTGAGCAACCCGTCACAGACAGACCTCATGTACGGCAGCCTCACCAGCGACGTCACCCACCAGCTCAAGGCCTGGGCCTCGTGGGAGATCCCCGATGATCCGTGGACGACCACCCTCGGGGTCAACGCCATCGCCTACTCGGGCTACCCCCTTTCCCGGTACTACTGGTCGGCGGCCAGCGTCGATGACGGCATCGGCGGCTACGGCCTCTTGAAGGAGCCGGCGGGCGAGTACGCGCGCACGCCCGGCACGTTCGAGTTGAACGTCTCGGTGGAGCAGGCCATCCCGGTCGACAAGGGTGAGCTTGGCGCCTACTTGAACCTGTACAACGTGACCAACCAGCAAGCGAGCGTGTACTACTACGAGTACTACATCGCTTCAGACAACCGCTACGTCCAGTACTCCCGGCAGTCGCCCATCTCCGCCGCCGTCGGCGTGCTGTACAAGTTCTAGGAGGAACACCATGATCTCCTTCCTGTTCCTCGCCTGCTCCAATCCCGAGACCATCCCGGAAGGCGACATCCTCGGCAAGCTGGTGGTCCCCAAGGCGGCGGCCACCCGCACCGTCGTCAGCGCGACCGACGCAGACGGCGACGGCAACCTCGAGTACAGCACCGCTGAGAAGACCGACGTTCGCCTGCTCGGGCCGATCTACGTCGGCGCCTACTCGGCCATCGACACCATCTCGTTTGCCTACCCGCACCCCTCGATGGGGCCGGTCATCAGCGCCGACTCCCGGGGCGACACGTTCCCCTATGGTGGCATCACCGCCGGTCGGCTGGACTTCGCCTGCTACGAGGCGGTGGCCTGCAAGGTGACGACGGGACGCTTCACCGACTACGACGATATCATCGACCACTTCAAGAACAACCTCGGCCGCCCCATCTTCGACCAGTACGGTGTGGAGGTGACCAGCGGCGAGGCCTTCCAGCAGTGGTGTTTCGAGTACTTCGACGCCACCGCCGACTACGAAATGTCGTTCATTGGGGCCGATAATCTCACGTTCGAGGAAGACGGCGACAACTACGTGGCTGAGTTCACCCTCAACCACACGCTGCGCGTGGAGGGCATGGCGGTGTGGGGCTTCATGGATGCGCCCGAGTTGCGTTCCGACGTCCCCGACACCAACGGCAACTTCACCACCTGCGCCTCCAACGGCGGTCGCGAGGTCGACGAGTACGTCACCGAGTTCCACGAGGGTCGCTCCTACTACGACGTGCTCAACCGCCCGGGGAGCTACATCACCTACGGCGACTGGGTGTCCGACGGCGAGGCCGTGGTCCACTTCGACGACGACCTCAACCAGACCGAGGAGGTGGTGGTCAACCTGAACATTCCATTCGAGGCGGAGGAGTAGACATGCTTACAACCCTTCTCTTGGGCTGGATGGCCGGGTGCGACCACCAGGGCCAGCTATTCGTCCCGGCGTCGAATCCCGACTACCCCTTCCTCCAGGACCTGGGCGAGTTCCGTGTCATTCCGGAAGAGGATGCCGGTACCGCGAACTTCACGCTCGAGAACCACCCCGGCGCCGACGACGAGGGCCGATCGGGCGTACACTACGGCGGTCTCGGCGCCCCCGAGGATCCTGCGTACTACGGCGGCGCGACCTTCACCTTCGAGGGCACCGGCGGCGACGTTTGCGTGGTGCTCGACGTGGAGTCCGTGTACTGGATCCAGGCCTGGTCGCCTCAGGCCGACACGTCGAGTTTCCTCTACGAGGACAACTACCGCGACGACGGCGACATCGACCTGAGCGTCGGACTGACCGCCTACTACACCGGGTCGCCCGGCGTCTCGATGGGTGACTTCGCCCTGCCCTACACCGACGAGGCGGGCGTGAGCCACGAGATCGAGTTCAACGAGTGTTTCCAGGCGGGCTACCTGGGCGATGGCGTGCACGCCGGTCGGGCGGCGGTGGAGTACTGCACCATCGACACCTTTGGGCGGGCCGGCGTTTCCCTCACGGCGGTGCTCGACACCTTCAGCCTGCCGATCGACGACAGCGTGGCCCACTTCGCCGTGGGCGTGTTCGCCGGTGACTGCACTGCCATCACCAGCAGCGAACGTTCCTTGAACGAGTGCTTTTTCTCGCAGGAATTCGGCCCATCGCAGGAAGGCACCGGGAACGTGGCCTCCGATTGCGACGATCCGGAGCAGGAGTGGTCCTACGCCTGCCTCGAGTCGAAGTACTGCGCTACCACTCGCAAGCTGAACGCGTACTGCGAGGAACACTTCGACGACGACGACACGCCCTGCGTCGACAACGGGGTGCACGAACCGCAGGATGACACCGAGGAGAACGAGGGCGGCGACCGCTAGGAGTCCCCGGCCCGGGACCCTGTCACCCGGCTTCCGGCCCGATCGCGCGCGGCGCCGGCCACCGGGTCAGTAGCTTCCGAGCGCGAGCACTAGCCCGCCAGGCGGAGCAGCCGTCGCGCCACGGAGCGCTCGCCGTCGACAGATCGCAGCTCGGCCTCTGCAGGCGTCGCGCCGGGCCAGAGTTCGCCCGCCAGCGCGTGCCCCACGGCGCTCGCGCCGGTACCGTACACGCCGAACCAGGTGGTACCGTCAGGCGCCGCCGCGAGGTACCGGAGTGGACCGGCGCCCGCGGGGAGGATGGCCGTCACCTGCCCCGGGGCGGACCAGGGCAGAGGTGGGCTGGTGGCGATGCGATTGCTCCCGAGGTCGAAGCTCACGAGGCGAGAAACCGTGGTTGGCTGTCGCGACTCGACGTCGGTGGTGGTGGCCAGTTGGAGCGCGACGAGCCCGAGCCCGCCCGGGAAGCTGCCGGACTCGGGGAGGGTGTCGAAGGCCAGGGCCACCGTGGACCACTCCCCCTCCCGGGCCCACGCCCGCTTGCCGGCGGCCGGGAGGTGCGAGGGTCGCTTTCCATTCACGCGGTAGATGTCGATGCCCGCCTCCGAGGCGAGCGCGAGCACGACATTGCCGCTGGCGTCGAGGGCCGTCACGGCGCGCCAGGGCCGGGCGGGGCTGTCGGCGACGGCACGGAAGTCGACCTGTCCCCGCTCGTCGACCTGGACCAGCTTCACCGCTCCGGCGGCGCCCGTCGGTGCAGGGATCCACACCGGCACGACCAGCGCGCCTGCAGAGGTTGTGGCGCCGCGGGCGAGCGACTCGACCTTCGGCCAGGGCATGTCGACTGGCCGCGCGGGCGCCGCGTTGGCCAGGCCGTCGACGCGGGCGTATGCCAACTGGCTGTCGCCTGACCACCAGTACACGTGGCGCGATCGGGCCGCTGCGGGGAGCGCCTGGGCGAGCTGCGGCTCGGCTTTTTCCTCGAGACGTGACACCCGCGCGCGCGCGACCAGGCTGGTGCCCGCCCCCGGGCTCAGCTGGTCAAGGTAGACCTCGTAGCCGCTGCTTCCCTGGTGGAGCCAGGCAAAGATGGCGCCGCTGCTGGTCGCGATCACTGGCTCGTAGACGACGCGGCCGGCCACGGGGCGTGCCGGGACCACGTCGAACGAGTGCTCGGGCAGGGTGGTGACCGCGCCCGGCTCGCCGGCGAGCACGGTGAGCTTCCAGCGACCCGGCTCCAGGGCCCTCGAGGAGGGGATCTCGAACCGGATCGAGCGACGCGAACCGGCGGGGATCGTCCAACTGCCGCCCGTGTCGAAGTCGGGGGGCGTGCTGAAGCGCTCGGTGACGGAGCCTCTGGGAGACTCGAGCTTGAAGTGGACGAGGTGACGCCGGGTGCTGAGGTCTGGAACGGTCACGGCGGAGGCCGTTGGGTTGCGGAACTCGAGGTTGACCACCACCGGGAACCCGGACAGGTGTTCCTCGCCCAGCTCCGCGCGAAGCACGGCCCCGGTCGCGGTGGTGGCCTCGACGCCCGCCGGCCGGGAGACGTCGGGGGCCGACACGCCCGGGATGGGCGCGGGAGCAGCGACGTCGGGCTCGACCTGGGCGCTGGGGGTCGTCGTCGCGGCGGGGGGCGAGGCCGGCCAGTCGCACGCG
>VGRE01000189.1 GCA_016875435.1 Deltaproteobacteria bacterium
CCCGTCCTCGAGCATGGCCACGCCGCCGCGGCTGGCGGACTTCTCGTGCCCCTGCGTGTCGAGCTTCCCGTCGCGCATCACCGGGCCGGCGCTGTGCACGTAGTCCACGGTGAAGGTACCGCTGGAAACCACGTCGTAGCCACCATTCCCCACCGGCTGCTGCGCCAGCGGTTTGTCGGGCAAGTCCTTCGCGGCGCTGTAGAGAGCCTCCATGCCGGCAGCGGGAGTCACCCGGTAGCCCTTGGCCTCCAGGGCGCGAAGATCGGGGAGGGGCCGCCTGCTCGCCTCGGAGCCGGGCGTGGCCGTGTTGAGGTCGTTGTGGCGCGTCTGGGCCTGCGCCGCAGAGTTGCCCCTGGGCTGTGGCGCGGGCGAGGGTCTTACCACCGACGGGGCGGGTGCAACGGTGGCCTTGGAGGGCGTCTGGTGGGTCTGGGCCATCGCGCGACTATACCCTACACCAATTTCTGGCGATGCATAAATCGTTGATTACATTTACTCAAGTCAGCGATGATGAAGGGGATTGAGGCTGAGAAAGGAGGGAGAAAGGTGCCGAGGGAGAAAGGGGAGAAAGGTGCCGGAGGTTTAGAGTTAAGACTTAGCTCTTGGCGTGTCAACAGCCAAGTCTTAACCCTTAACCTCCGGCACCTTGTATCCAACCCTTAACCTCCGGCACCTTGTATCCATGTCCTCACGACGCGAACTTCCGAAACCCGCGCCACTGAATAGGGATCTCGGTCAACCCAGACAAGATCGGCGACCTTGCCGCTCTCGAGGGTGCCGAGCTCGCTCTCGCGGCCGATCGCCCGGGCGCCGTCACGGGTGTACATCGCGAGGGCCGTGTCGAGGTCGATGGCCTCGCCAGGCGCCAGCGGGGGGCCCGGGAGCTCGGGGTCGCGCCGGGTGACGGCCACCTCGATGGCCTCCCAGGGATTCATCGTCGACACCGACCAGTCGCTGCCGCCCACTAGGGTGCCCCCCGCCCCGGCGACCGAGCCAAGTGGGTACAGCCGCTCGGTGCGGTCGGGTCCGACCACGGGGATCGTCCACTCGGTGATGTAGGGGTCGGGGAAGGCCCAGTAGGGCTGGAAGGCAGCGAGGACGTCGAGCACCGCGAAGCGAGCCAGGTCGCCAGGGTGGACGAGCTCCAGGTGCGCGATCACCGGGTGACGATCGCGGCGACCATGCGCGCGCTCAACCTCTTCGATCGCGTCGAGCACCAGCCGCACGGCGGCGTCGCCGATGGCGTGGGCGTGCAGGTCGAAGCCGGCGGCATCGACGGCCAGCGCGGCGGCCACGATCTCGTCGAGAGTAAAGGCGGCGGGCACGGTGTCGCCACCGTCGTAGGGGTCCACCAGCGCCGCAGTCTGCGACTCCACCACGCCATCGACGTAGAGCTTCGCCGCGTCGACGGCAAGCCGGTCGCCCTCGAAGCGCGCCCGTAGCGACTCGAGCTGGGCCACGGCCGCCTCGTGCTCGCCGGGCACCAGCTCTACCGCCGCGAACACCCGCAGGCCGAGGTTGGCACGGGCATAGGTGGCGAGCATGGCCTCGTCGACGTTGGGGTCGATCGCCGAGGTGATACCGTGCGCCCGGGCCAGGGCGAGCGCGTGGGCGAGCCCGGCATCGAGCTCCGCCTCCGTGGGCTCGGGCAAGAACTCGCCGACCAGATCCACCGCCGTCTCGCGCAGCGTGCCGTTCGGCGCGCCGCGCTCGTCGCGCTCGAAGCGGCCGTCGTCGGGATCGGGGGTCTGTCGCCCGATGCCCGCCTCGCGCAACGCCGCGTGGTTGACCCAGGCCGAGTGGCCGTCGGCCGAGGCGAGGAAGACCGGGCGGCCGATCCCGTCGATCTGCGAGGCGCGGAGCAGGTCGTTGAAGGTAGATGCGTCCCAGCCGCCGCCCACGATCCACTCGGCAGCGGGGTGTTCTGCTGCCCAGGCCTCGGCTCGCGCCACCATCTCCTCCACGGTGCTGGCCCCCGCGAGTTGCACCCCCAGCGTCTCCACGCCCCCCTCCACGAGGTGCACGTGCGCGTCGATGAACCCGGGGAACAGGGCCCCGCCATGGAGGTCGACCACCTCGGCGGCGCTCTCGACCCAGGCCGCGTCGTCGCCGGCGTAGACCACCCGCCCCTCGTCGACGGCGAGCACGCTCACCACGCGACGCTCGTCGTCCATGGTGTGGATGGCCCCGCCGTGGAAGGCAAGGTCGACCGCGGGCGAGGCGCTCGCGGCGCAGCCCAGCAGTTCAGCGAGGAGCGCGATCACGCAGCAGGGCGCCGTCGAAGCCCTCGGGCAGCAGCTCGCGCGCGAGCAGCTGTCGCCTGTCGCCATCGGTGCTGGCGAAAGTGACCACGCACTCGGGCCCGCCCAGCTCGAAGATCACCTGGCGACAGGCGCCGCATGGGCTCGCGGGCGGCGAAGTGTCGGTCACCACCGCCAGGCGCGACACCCGGCTCTCGCCGGCGGCAATGGCGTTCATGATCGCCACCCGCTCGGCGCACACGCAAAGCGGGTAGCTCCCGTTCTCCACGTTGCAGCCCCGGTACACCTGGCCCGAGCCGCCGAGCACGGCCGCGCCGACGCGAAACTGGCTGTAAGGGGCATAGGCGTGGGCGCGCGCGGAGGTGGCCTCGGCCACGAGGGCGTCGTCGGTCACCAGCGCTCCACCACGCGCGCGAGCAGCGCCCCGAGGCGGCCAGCGGCCTGCCGCGAGGTCTCGGTCACGTCGGCGTGGGTGAGTTCGGCGGCGCTGAGCCCGGCGGCCGGGTTCGACACCACCGAGATCGCCAGCACCTCGAGGCCGGCGTGGCGCGCGGCGATGGCCTCGTGCACGAGGCTCATCCCCACCACGTTGGCACCGAGGGTGCGCAACATGCGGATCTCGGCGGGCGTCTCGTAGCTCGGGCCGGGCATCGCCGCGTACACGCCCTCGGGCAGCGCCTCGCTGGCGCAGGACTGGGCGAGTGCGCGCAGGCGCGGCGAGTAGAGGTGCGTGACGTCGGGGAAGCGGGGACCGAGCGCGTCGAGGTTCGGACCGCGCAGCGGGTTGGCGCCGCTGAGGTTGATGTGGTCCGACACGAGCAGCAGCGAGCCCGCGCCGAGCGCCGGGTCGCAGCCGCCCACGGCGCTGGTGAGACAGAGCCCCTTGACGCCCCACCGCGCCAGCGCGCGCACTCCGAGCACGACGGTGTCGAGCGGGTGGCCCTCGTACACGTGGACGCGCCCCGACATCACCGCCACGCGACGCCCCGCGAGCTTGCCCACCACGATGCGGCCGGCGTGACCGCCCACGCCGGTCTTCTGCAGCCCCACCGCCTCGTTGTCGACGATGGCGGGGTCGGCCACGCGCCCGGCGATGTCGCCGAGCCCGCTACCGAGGACGATCGCCATCTCCACCGGCTCGCCAAAGTGTTCGCGGAGCCGGCTGGCCACCGCGTCGACACGCGCGAGCCGTTCCGCCACGCTACTGCTTTCCAACATCGCCTCCCGGTATTCCGCCGCGCCCAGCGCCGCCCAGGAGGTCGTCGAGGGTGCGCCAGCCCGCCGGCGGCGAGCCGGTCGCCGGGCGGAGGTACGGCGCGTCGCTGCGCCCGCGGGGCCCGTCGGGATCCACGCGGTAGGCATCGATGTGCCCGGCGATGTCGCGTTGGGGCGGGCCGAGGAGCCTCGCGAGCACCGGGTCGAGCGCGGCAAGGCGGGTGCTCCCCAGCGCCCTCCGGTCGACGAGGATCTCGGTGACACCGACCGACCGGAAGACGCGCCCCGGCAGGCCCCCGGGGACGAACACCGGGTCGTCGGGATGCAGCACCGACTCGATGGCGGCGATGGCGGGCTCGCCGAGCACCGGGTCGTCGGGGGCGAGGCAGTCGGCGTAGGCGGCGCGGCCCGCGGCGGCGAGCCACCGCGACCACGTGTCGCTGCGCGCGGGATCGGGGTCGCCCTCGGCACAGGAGTGGTAGGGCAAGACGAGCACGGCGCCGTCGCGCTCGCCGAGGTGGCGGACCAGCGGGGGAGCCGCGGCGCTGCCGCCGTGGCTCGACGCGGGTAGCGCCGACCAGAGGCCCTCGGCGCCGAGGACCGCCACCACGAGCGCGGCCCGCCCGGGGGACAGCCGGGTGACGGCGAGCCCGACGAGCCCGGCCAGCACCGCCGCGGCGCCTGACCAGCCATGGTCGAGCCCCAGCCAGCCGAAGGGGAGCGCCGGCCCCGCGACCTTCCCGCCCAGCCAGGGGCCGAGCGCCAGGAGCGCCAGCAGCGCCACCAGTGGCCGGTCTCGGCTGACGAGGAGCAGCCCGGCCGCCGGGAGGGCAACGCCAAGGACCGGTCGCGACACCACGCCGGGCAGGAGCGCCGCGTCGGCGCCCGAGGGTGGAACCGCCAGCGCGATGGCCAGCGCGACCAGGCACCAGCGAGGCGATCGCCGGAGCCACGCGCCTGCCAGCGCCAGGGCCACGCCCAGGCTCGCGGAGAAGCTCGAGAGCGCCAGCGTGGCCGCGGCCCCCATCCACGCGGCGCGGGTCCAGGCCCACGTGGCCAGCCCGGCAAGCGGGGCGGCTGCGCTCCCGAGGTCGCCCGCGTGCAGCCCGGACAAAGTCGGCGCCGACACCAGGCACGCGAGGAGGCCGAGAAGGCGAGGGCATCGCACGGCCGCTGGCTTATCCCCGCGCCAGATTACGGTCTGCGGGTGATCCCCGCCCTCGTCACCGCAGGCGCCACCCGCAACCCGGTCGACGCCATCCGCTACCTGTCGGCGGGCGCCACCGGCAGCACGGGCCTCGCGCTGGCCCGGGCGCTGGCGCCCACCCACGACGTGCTGCTCCTCGGTAGCGCCGAGGCCTGCCTCCGCGCCGACGGCAGCGTGCCCTGCGAGGAGTTCGGCTCCACGCGCGACCTGATGGCGCGCATGGAACGGCTGCTGTGGTCGCGCCCGGGCGGCGTGCTGGTACACAGCGCCGCCGTGGGGGACTACGAGGCCGAGGCGCTCGCGACCAAGATCCCGAGCGGCCAGCCCGAGCTGGTGATTCGCCTGCGCCCCGGTCCCAAGATTGTCGACCACGTGCGCACCTGGGACCCAGCCGTGTTCCTCGTGAGCTTCAAGGCGGGGAGCCCGGAATGGAGCGACGACAAGCTCCTCGAGGTGGCGACGGCCCAGCGCGCGCGCACGCGGAGCGACCTGGTGTTCGCCAACCGCCTCGGCGACCTCGACCGGAGCTGCGCGATCGTCGCCTCGAGCGGGGTCGAGCGCTTCACCAGCCGCGACAGTGCCCTGTCGCGGCTGGTGGAGCGGATTCGCCTCAGAGCTTGATGATGCCCTTGGCGGCGAGCGACTCGACGATGGCCATCGCGCACTCGTCGATGCTCCTGCTGCCGGTGTCGATCACCATCTCGGGCGAGAGCGGCTCCTCGTAGGGGGCGGAGATACCGGTGAACTCGGGGATCTGGCCGGCGCGGGCCTTCTTGTAGAGTCCCTTGGGGTCGCGGCTCTCGCACACCTCGATCGAGGCCTGGACGTAGGCCTCGAAGAAGGTGCCTTCCGGCATGATGGCGCGCACCTTGTCGCGGTCTTCCCGGTAGGGCGAGATGAAGGCGGTGAGGGTGACCACGCAGGCGTCGGCGAAGAGCTTCGCCACCTCGCCGATGCGGCGGATGTTCTCGGTGCGGTCGGCCGGGGAGAAGCCGAGGTCCTTGTTGAGGCCGAAGCGGATGTTGTCGCCGTCGAGCACGTAGGCGGAATGGCCGCGCTCGAGCAGCATCTGCTCGGCGCGCCGCGCGATGGTGCTCTTGCCGGACGCGGACAGCCCCGTGAGCCACACGACGGCGCCCTTCTGGCCGACCGCCTGCTGGCGCTCCTCGTTGCTGACGTTGGCGCCGTGCCAGTGAATGTTTGTGGCCTTGGTAGACATGCGAGTGGCTCCTCGTGAGGGGCTGCGCGCATACCCTCCCGCATAGGCGCCCGCCACCTGCTACGCGGCCGCCACGTTGCGCCCGACGGTGAGCCCGATGGCGTAGACGGTGACCTGCGGGTTGACACCGAGTGACGTGGGGAACACCGACGCGTCGGCGACCCACAGGCGCTCGTGACCGTGAAGCCGGCCGCTCGGCGCCACCACGGCGAGGGACGGGTCCGCGCCCATGCGACAGGTGCCCATCGGGTGCGACGCGTACAGGCCGATCTCGTGCGCGGGGATGTCGTCGGTGATGGCGGCGTCGATGTCGCCGGGGCGCTCGATCACGCCGACGCCGTGGATCCCCGACACCACCGCCTCGGCGCCGGCCGCAAAGTAGATGCGCGCCTTGGTGCGCATTGCCTCGAGGAGCACGCGCCGGTCGCGATCGCCGAGCCAGTACCAGAGCCCGGCCTCGGTGACCTGGCCGACCGAGTCTTCGTCGTGGACCACCGCCCCAGCCATGGCGCAGCGGCGCAGGTCGGCCATCCACTGTACCGCTTGCGACGGTGGCAGCGGCATGCTCACCCAGGCCTGATCGGGCGGGGCGGTGAACACTTGCAGGAGGAAGCCCTTCTCCCACTGGTCGACGTAGTAGCCCTGGGTGACGCCCGTCCAGGGCTTGATCTCGTGGGGGAACCGCGCCAGGGTGGCGGCGGTGGGGTGCACGTGGAGGTGCTCGCCGATGGGGCCCTTGCCGAGGCCGTTCGCCAGCAACAGCCGTGGCGTGCCGACCGCCCCGGCCGCCAGCACCGCGTGCCGCGCGTGAACCTCGAAGCGGCCGCGCGGCGTGTCGGTGCCCGGGTCGAGGGTGACGCCGCTGGCGATCACGCTCTTTCCTTCCTCGATCCGCTCCACGCGGCAGTCGCCCATCGCGGTGACGAGGCCGGTCGCCAGCGCGTCGGCGAGAAAGGTGCGATCGCTGCTCTGCTTGGCGCCGATGTTGCAACCCTGCTGGCAGGAGCCGCAGCCCACGCAGGCGGGCGCGGCACGGGCGAGCCACTCGCCTCGCAGCCCGAGCGCGTCGGCGCCGCGCTTGAACACGAGGTTGTTGTCGCGCTGCACTTCCACGGGGTTGACCGTCACGCCGAGCCGCTGCCAGATCCGGTCGAAACACTGGTTCATCCAAGTCGCTTCGAAGTCGCTGCAACCGTGGTCGTCGCGCCAGCTTGCGAGGACGGCGTCGGGGGTGCGGAAGCAGATGGCGCTGTTGATGAGCGTGCTGCCGCCCACGCCGCGGCCGCCGGGCAGGACCATCACCATGTTGCCCTTGGTGGCCCGGGTGCCGCGGCCGTCGTACAGGTGGCGCCAGGCCCAGGTGGCCGAGGGCTTGAAGGCGGCCGGCTGCCAGTGGCTCCCCGCCTCCACCACGGCGACGGAGAGGCCGCGCTCGGCGACGGCGGCGGCGGCGGCGCTCCCGCCCGCGCCGGAACCGATGATGACGGCGTCGACCTCGACACGCTCGTCCAGAGCGTAGTCAGCCGCCCCGCGCTTTCCGGGGACGAACGGCGTCATGCGGGCCGCCCTACGCGGCGCCAGCGTGGCACGCGGCTTCCCAGCCGAGCGCGGCGCGGACCTGCGGCGCGTTGAAGTAGGCCCAGCCCACGCAGGTCTTCAGTACCTCGTAGGCCATGCGGCGCGGGACGTTGGCGGGCGCGGCCCACTCGGCGAGTACCTCTTCCCTGGCGAGGGGCTCGAGCGCGGAGAAGCGCGCGCCGTGGGTGGCCACGCTGCCGTACTCGATGCCGCGGAGCAGGTGGCGGAACACCGGCGCGACGACGTGGTCGAGCTCGTCGACAAGCAAGCGATCGAGCTCGCCGGCCACGTCGACGGCGCCCCCGGCCACGCCGATGGGATTGCCCGCGGGGAAGAAGGCCTCGGCGAGCGCGCTGACGACCTCGACCTCGGCGGCGGAGAACAAGTTCCGCCCCGGCGCCGGGGACGGCAAGTGCGCGAGCACCCCCCCCGAGCCGATGGCGGTGACGGCGGCAGTGGCGGCGAGGACCTGGCGGCGGGTGATCATTCACCAAAGATACTGACTGGTCGGTCAAACCGCTAGGGGGGGTGCGAAAAAGTTTACGCACTTGTGGGGGGGGAGGGGAGGGCTTCCGCCCTCCCCTTGGTCCTGCGTCCTGCGCTCCCTGGCCGGGCCAAGCAGCGAGCGCGACCTCGCTAGCTCGCGCAGATCAAGACCGACTCCCATGTGTCACGGGAGAGGGGGAGAGCCCGCCGTTTGCCGTGCTATCTGCACGGCAAACGCCGCAGGGCGGAGAGCGAAGCTCGGAGCCCGGAGGGCAGCGGGCGGTAGGGGGAGAGGGCGCCTACGCGCCCTCTCCCCCCCAGGCAAGATCACGGCGTCCCGCTGAACAGGTAGA
>VGRE01000190.1 GCA_016875435.1 Deltaproteobacteria bacterium
GCAGCACGATCTGCTCGACGAGGGCAATCTCGAGGCCCGCTTCTTCCCAGGTCTCGGGTTCGCGGGGGAGGAAGCTGGCGCTGGGGATCGCCTCGACTCGCGGCGCGGGACCCATCCGAATCGCCGGGGTGTCGCGGGCGAAATCAGGTGAGCCGGAGGTCATCGAGACCGGGTATAACGGCCGGCCCTGGAGCGTCGATGTCACCGGTACGTGGACTCATCTCTCGCCTGCGGGGTCGCTCGTCGTCGGCGCCGGTCACGGTCGGCCTCCAGTTCGTGCCGGCGATGGAGAGAGAGTTTGGCGAGCTGGGCGAGGAGATCGACGGGCAGGTGAAGCGAACCGGCACGGCGATGGTGGCCTCGTGGGAGGTGGCAGCCTCCGAACTTGCCCGCGTGACGATCGGCAGGGAAGGCGAGAAGGCAATCATCGACCGTTTCAGCGACGGGCTCGTTCCCGCGCTCACGCCCTTCCAGGACTTGCACAAGGGCGCGGCGAGCGCGGTGCGGGAGGGCATCGAGGCGGGGCGCCGCGAGGGCAGCATGGCCGCCGCCACGCGCCCGCTGGTGATGCTCGTCCACGGGCTCGACGCCCGCGTGGAGCCGGGCTGGGCCAAGACCGTCGACTACCTCGAGCCTGTCTTCGCCCTGGCGAGAGACCCCGTCGCCGCCCGGGCGGCGATGGCGCCCGCCGGCGCGCGCATGGCGGCCGCCTGCCGCGAGGCGGAGCAACTGCTCCGGGAGAAGTTGTCGAGGCTCCCGCAGGCCACCTCGCTCACCGAGGGCGTGGTGGAGCCCTTCGAGGCCTGGCAACTGGTGGTGTGTCGCGAGATCGAGATGGCGACGTACGCGGCCACGCGGGGGATGATCAAGGAGATCAGGGGCTAGTCGCGCAGGAAGAGTGTCACCGCCGCGTGGTCGCTGGCCTGGGGGCGGGAGCGGGCCTCGGTGTCGACGATGCAGTCGAGGGCGCGCGGGAGCAGCGACCGCGACACGAGGTGGTGGTCGATGCGCAGGCCTTTGTCCTGCTCGAACATGTTGCCGCGGTAGTCCCACCAGGAGAACTGCTTGCGCCCCGGGTAGAGGTGGCGGAAGGCGTCGGTGTAGCCGAGCTCGAGGAGCCCGCGGTAGGCGGCCCGCTCGTCGTCGGACACGAGGATCTGGCCGGCCCAGCCGGCGGGGTCGTGGCAGTCGAGGTCGGCCGGGGCGATGTTGTAGTCGCCGCAGATCACCGTGGGCGCCTCGTCGAGCCCGGCCATCCACTCGCGCAGGCGCCGGAGCCACTCGAGCTTGTAGGCATACTTGTCGGAGCCGACCTCCTGCCCGTTGACCACGTAGAGGTCGACCACCCGAATGCCTCCGGTCCACCCCAGGATCGCGCGGGACTGGCTGTCATCGGGCCAGTGCGGGTTGCGTTCCACGGCTTCGATCGGCTGTCGCGACAGGATGGCCACGCCATTGTAGGTCTTCTGGCCGAACACCGCCGCGTGGTAGCCCCGCGACCCCACCTCCTTCCAGGGGAACTCCTCGTCGACGCACTTTAGCTCCTGGAGGCACACCACGTCGGGCTGGCGGTCGTCGAGGAAGGCGAGCAGGGCCGCGTTTCGCGCGCGCACGCTGTTGACGTTGTAGGTGGTGATGTTCATCGCGCTGCCGCGTATCACCGCTCCCGCGCTACGATGCTGCGTGCTCCTCTTCCTCGCCTGCCTCGATCCAGAGTCCCCCGCGCCGCGCGGGGTCGACCTGGTCGATCCCTTCATCGCCACCGGCGGCCCCGGCTTCCGCGTGGGCTCCGCCACGCCCGCCGCCACCGTGCCCTTCGGCATGGTCAAGCTCGGGCCCGACACCGCGCTCGAGAACGGCGGTATCGGTCCCTTGCATTGCGGGGGCTATTACTACACCGACACCCACCTCGACGGTTTCAGTCACACGCACATGCACGGGGTGGGCGTGCCGGCGCTGGGCAACATCCTGTTCTTCCCGGGCGACGGGCTCGCCGACACGGTGCGCGGTCCCGACGACTGGCGCACCACCTTCAGTCACGACGACGAGGTGGCCACCCCCGGCTACTACGCGGTGACCCTGGGCAACGGTGTCCGCGTCGAGCTCAGCGCCACCATGCACGCCGGGCAACACCGCTACACCTACCCGGAGGGCGCCGACCCCACGCTGGTGATCGACCTCGGCTACAACCTCTACGGGCAGAACCTCGGCGCGAAGATCCGGGTGGAGGAGAACGTCGTCTCCGGCTTCATGACCAACGACGATAGCTTCGGGGGCCACTTCCCGGTGTACTTCTATGCGGTGTTCGACACGTCCATCGAGAGCGCGAGCACGTGGACCGAGGGCGAGGTGCTCCCGGGCGCGCCGGCCGAGGCCGAGGGCGCGGAGGTCGGGGCCGTCTTGCGCTTCTCCGGCACCGAGGTTCGCGCGCGGGTGGGCGTGTCCCTCGTCGATGTCGCCGCCGCCCAGGCCAATCTCGGGGCCGAGCTGGCGGTCGACCAGTCGCTCGACGCCACTGCCAGCCAGGCCGAGCAGACGTGGGCCGAGGCGATCGACGGCTTCTCGGTAGAAGGAGGCACCACCGACCAGCAGATCATTTACTTCACCGCGCTCTACCACCTGTTGCAGATGCCCACCCAGTACAGCGACGCGGACGGCCGTTACGTTGGGTTCGACGGGCAGGTCCACGATGGCGGGGGTCGTCCGTTCCACTCCGACCTGTCGCTCTGGGACACCTACCGGACGGCCCATCCCGCGTTCGATCTCTTCTTCCCCGAGAAGGCCTCGGATTTCGCCACCTCGCTCCTGCGCATGGCCCAGCAGGGCGGCGCCTTCCCCCGCTGGCCCGTGGCCCAGCACGACGGCAGCAGCATGATCGGCGCGCCCGCCGACATCGCGCTGGCCGACGCGATTGTCAAGGACGTGGTGGACTGGCCGGTGAGCGAGGCCTGGCCGCTCATGGTTGCCCAGGCCACCGGAGACGGCGAGTTTCCCTACAATGCGCGGCCCGGCATCGCCGAGGTGGAGTCGATGGGCTACCTCCCGGCCGACTACTACGGTGGCAGCGTGGCCTGGCTGCAAGAGCTGGCCTGGGCCGACGACGCCCTCGCCAACGCCGCCGAGGCCCTTGGCGACCACGAGCGTTCCGCTCACTTCAGCTGGCGCAGCTACAGCTACCGCAACGTGTACGACCCCGAGATAGGCTACTTCCACGAGCGTTATTCAGATGGCAGCTTCGCAGACGAGCTCAATCCCCTGGCCTGGGAAGACGAGTTCGTGGAGGGCAACGCCGAGCAGTACCTGTACCTCGCGCCCTGGGACGCCGACGGGCTCGCGGCCTTGCTCGGCGGCGAACAGATCGCCCGCGAACGCCTCGAGAACTTCATGATGCAGGCGGTGTACGAGGGCCCGGTTGTCGGCCCCGGCGCCTACTACTGGCACGGTAACGAGCCCGACATCCACGCCCCCTGGCTCTTCGCGCTGTGGGGCGACCGCGAGCGCGCGGTGTACTGGGTGGACTGGGTGATGGAGAGCCAGTACGACGTGGATCCCGATGGTCTGGCCGGCAACGACGACGCCGGCACGCTCTCCGCCTGGTACCTGTTCGCCGCCCTCGGTTTCTACCCGATCGCCGGCACCACCCACTACGTGCTCGGCGCGCCCATCTTCGACACCGCCACCTTCCCCCTGGTCGGCGGCCACTTCACGGTGCGGAAGGAAGGCGACGGGAGGGTGGTGGAGCGCGTGACCATCGACGGCGTCGAGCTGAGCGGACCCACCTTCGAGCACCACCGGTTCACGCCGGGCGGCGAGATGGTGTTCTACATGGAAGGGTGAGCCCGCCGGGCGAGGCGGATGCGCCCTACGCCCGCCGCCGCCGCATCATCGCCGCCGCGGCCAGCAGCGCGGGCACGGCCATGGCCGGGCTCCCCGCGTTGCAGCCACAGCCGTCGGACGACACCTTGTCGTCGCCGGTCTCCTGGCCCACGCCCGGAGTGTCGGTGTCGTCGGTGTCGTCGGTGTCGCCGGTGTCGATGCCGCCCAAGCCGCAGTCCTCGTCGGTCCACTTGGTGGCGTCGAGGTCGTTGCAGTCGTCGCCGCCGCTGGCCGCCGCGTCGTGCCCGTCGCCGTCCTGGTCGTTGTCGGAGCCGCCGGAGCAGTCGCTGTCTGTGCCGTCGTACCAGGTCTCCTCGGCGTCGGGGTTGACGTCCTCGTTCTCGTCGTCGCAGTCCTCGCCGCCGTAGGCGTCGCTCTGGAAGTCGTCGCCGTCCTGGTCGTAGTCGTCGCCCTCGTCGCAGGCGTTGTCGACGCCGTTGTACCAGGTCTCCTCGTTGCCCGGGTAGGCGGTGGCGTCGCTGTCGTCGCAGTCGGACAGGTAGCCCGAGCCGTCGCCGTCCTGATCGTCGTCGTTGCCGTCGCAGTCCTGGTCGGTGCCGTCGTACCACACCTCGGTGGCGCCGGGGTTCACGCTGGCATCGCCGTCGTCGCAGTCGTCGCCGCCGCCGGCGGCGGTGTTGTAGCCGTCGCCGTCGGCGTCGAGGTTGGTGCTGTCGAGGTCGACGCCGTCGCAGTCCTGGTCGATGCCGTCGTCGAGCACCTCGATCGCGCCGGGGTAGATGGTCGCGTCGGTGTCGTCGCAGTCGATGACGCTGGCCGCGCCGTCGGCGTCGGCGTCGGTCAGTCCGCCGCCGGGACCGCCGTAGGCGCCGATGTCCGACGGGCCGCCGTCGGCGTCGGTGATGCTCGGATCGCCGCCATCGACCAGTGGGCTGCCCGCGTTGGGAATGAGCGCGTCGTTGCTGCAATCGCCGTCGGCGCTGTAGGCGTACAGGTCGGGATCGACGAAGAGATTCCCGGTGAAACCGGCGAGATCGGCGTCGGTCACGTAGCCGCTCGCGGCGTCGACCGTGTTGTCGTAGAACAGGCTGTACGTGAAGTTGCTGTAGATCGGCGTGTTGCTGTCGTCCACGACGATTCCGTCGCCATCGGGGCTGTAGGCCACGAGGTTGTTGTTGAAGTCCATCGCGGCGCTGTAGACGTACATGGCGCCGCCTTCCTTGGCGGCGTCGTTGCCCACGAGGCTGTTGTTGACGAAGGAGAGGTAGGACTCCGACACGAAGCTGACACCACCGCCGTAGGTGGCATTGTTGTCCTGGATCACGTTGTTGGTCCATGTGTTGGCCACCGAGGTGCTCGTCACGTACGCGCCGCCGCCCTCGTCGGCGGTGTTGTCGCAGAAGGTGGTGTGTGACACCTCGAGTTCCATGTTGGTCGAGGCGAGCAGTCCGCCGCCGTAGTCGCGCCCGGCGCTGTTCTGCTCGAAGCTCACGTTGTCGAGGATGCCCGTTTCCTGGTAGTACATGAGCATGCCGCCGCCGGAGATCCCGGCGGTGTTGCCGGTGATCTCGGTGTCGGTCACCTCTGCGCTGCCATAGCCTGCCGCCGCCGCGTCGATGTACATGCCGCCGCCGTAGCCGTTGTCGGCGGTGTTGCCCGTGATCAGGTTGCCGGAGGCCACGAGGTCGACGTAGTAGTAGCCCAAGTAGCCGCCGCCGCTACTGTAGGCGTAGTTGCTCGACAACACCGAGTCGGTCACCTCGTAGTCAACCAGGTAGTAGCCGTAGAGCGCGCCGC
This sequence comes from Deltaproteobacteria bacterium, assembly GCA_016875435.1. Classification (GTDB taxonomy): domain Bacteria; phylum Myxococcota_A; class UBA796; order UBA796; family SXON01; genus SXON01. Next base: position 5,635 of record VGRE01000190.1, read on the forward strand.
CGCCGCCGTGCTCGGCGGTGTTGGAGGTGAAGGTGCTGTCGTAGACGGTGACGGGCGACACGTCGTAGTAGGCGTAGATGGCGCCGCCGTCGCTGTAGGCGAGGTTGCTGTCGTAGGTGACGGTATCGGACTCGAGGCCGCCGTAGTAGTAGAGGTAGATGGCGCCGCCCACGCTGTCGGATGTGTTGCTGCTCACGCTGGAGTTGCTGATCTCCACGGGGGTGGGCGTGTAGTAGATGAAGAAGGCGCCGCCGCCGGCGGTGGCGTAGTTGCTCGAGATGGTGGAGTTGCTGAAGGTGTAGTTGCCCGAGCCGTAGATGTAGTAGGCCCCGCCCTGGCCCACGGTCGCCTCGTTGCTGGTGGCCTCCACGTTGTCGAAGGTCACCGTGCCATTCGGCGAGGCGAAGTAGGCCGCGCCCGCGTAGCCCGCCGAGTTGCCGCTGATCACGCTGTCGGTGAGCTCCAGATCGAACACCGAGTAGCCATAGATGGCGCCGCCGGTGCTCCCGGCGGTGTTGCCGCTGAACTCGAGGTTGCTCGCCGTGACCTCGGCGCTGCTGCCGACGAAGAGGCCGCCACCGTAATAGAGGGCCTCGTTGCTGGTGAAGGTGCTGTCGGTGAAGGTCGCGTCGGCCCCCGAGAACACCGCCACCGCGCCATAGTAGGTGCCCTCGTTCTCCTCGAAGGTGCAGCCATCGAAGCTGCCGCTGGAATAGTTGTAGACACTCGCCGCCGACCCGCCGTAGCTGTAGTTTCCGGTGAAGGTAACGTTGGTGGCCGAAATCTCCGACGCGGCTTCGGCCCACACCGCGCTGTAGTAGCCGTAGGCCGCGTACTGCTGCTGGTTGTCGCTCACCTCGCCACCGGTGAGGGTGAGCGTGGTGTTGTAGCTCGCCACGATCGCCGTGCCGTGGCCGTAGTCGTTGGTGTTCTCGGTAAAGTAGGAGTCCGTCGCGGTGAAGGTAGAGTTGTAGTAGGCGTAGATGGCGCCCGAGTAGTAGTTGTCGTTGGCCGTGACCGTCAGCGCGCTCGCGGTCACGTCGGTGTTGCTGAAGTACATGCCGGCGCCCTGGTAGGCCCAGTTCCCGCTCAGGGTGACGGTGTCGAAGCTCAACTCGGAGTTGGCCGCGTAGATCGCGCCGCCGTAGGCGCCCGTGGTGCCGGTGAAGCTCGAGTCGGTGAAGCTGACCGTGCTGTCGTAGATGTAGGCGCCGCCGCCGTAGTACGAGGTGCTCCCGGTGTTCTCGATGACGACGTCTTCGACCGCGAGCTCGGCGCCGTAGGCGTAGATGCCGCCGTAGTTGGCGTTGGTGATGGTGAAGCCGCGCAGGGTGATGCCCGACTCGCCGTCGTCGGCGTACACCGCGTAGCCTGTGGCGCCGCCTACCGAGAGGTGGGTGCTCCCCGAGCCGCCCGTGCTCTGGATGCGCACCTCCTTGCCGCCGTAGTCGATGTACTCGGCGTAGGTGCCGGGCCACACGCTGATGGTGTCACCATTGGCGGCGGCCGCGAGGGCGCTGGCGATGGTGGTGTAGGTGGCGAGGCCGCTGTCGTCGACGGTGAGCGTGGCAGCGAGGGCGGATGTGCTGAGGCCGAGGAGGGAAAGCATCGCGGCAGTGTCGCCCAGATGTGTCGCCGTGGCAACCCCTCGCCCGTACCCTCTCGCGCTTCATGGCGATGGGCTACCGATACACCGGGCCAACTCGGTGGCGACGATCTCGTGGCCTGCCACTGACAAGTGCCCGTCGAACGCCAGGTAGGGGTGCGCGCCACTCGCCGCGGCGGCGGTGAGCGGCGGGCCCATGTCGCACACCTCGAGCCCGGCCTGCTGGGCGGCCCGCACCGCCGTGGTCTGCGCGGCGACGATGTCGGGCGCCTCGTCGAGCCCGAAGGCGTGCAGCGTGCTCGCGGCGGTGGCGGTGGACATCGCGAAGGCGGGCGGGACCACGGCGACGACCACCCGGGCGCCGAGGCGCTCGCCGGTGGCGGCGAGGTCGCGCAGGGCGGGGACGGTGTGCGGCAGCTCGCGTGACAGCGCCTCCCGGGCCCGCGAGGTGAAGATGGTGAGTTCTTCCTTGAAGTGGAGCGAGGCGCGGTCGGTGCCGGTGCGGGTCTGCTGTTGTTTCTGCAGCACGGTCACCCAGGCCCAGAGCACCGAGTGGTCGTGCAGCCACTTCTGGTAGGCGGGCGTGGGCGCGCGCGGCGGGGCGGGGTGGATGGGGAACTTCGGCTGTCCCGGCCGCGGGAAGGGGCCCACGGCGGAGCTGCTGCGCCCCTGGACCTGCTGGTGGTTGTCGTAGTAGTCGTTGCCGGTGAAGAAGGTGACGACGATCCCCTCGGCGCCGAGCGCCCCGGCGAGCTGCGCGGCGCGGATCGTCTCCTTCCACGTGGAGTAGCCATCGACCCCGGCGTTGAGCACCTCGCGGTCGATCGCCCGGGCGAGGAGCGCCGAGAAGGTTTGTTCTTCCTCCACCTGGAGGGCGAGCGTCACCGAGTCGCCCACGGCGATCCAGCGCTTGGCGCCCTCAGCCGGCTCCGGTCCCCGGGTGGCCCACTGGTTGAACCGCGGCCGGATGGCGTAGCCGAAGCTCGTGACCTCTCCCTTGAAGTCGGGGTTGGGGAAGTTCATGCCCGCGGCAACCACGTAGAGGTCG
>VGRE01000191.1 GCA_016875435.1 Deltaproteobacteria bacterium
ATCGATCACGTACTGCGGCAGCGCGATCCCGCTCAACTTGCCGCGGAGTTCCTCGTAGATGGCCCAGCCCTCGGCCGTCGAGAGCCGGAAGGCGGCGTTGCCCGGCACCGCGTCGGGGTGGTGCAGGTAGTACGGGAACACGCGCAGCTCCACCAGCGCCTCGCACAGCTCCGCCAGCGTCGAGGCCGAGTCGTTGACGCCGCGCAAGAGCACGGCCTGGTTGAGCACCGGCAGCCCCGCGTCGACCAGCCGGGCCAGCGCCTCGCGCACCGGGGCGCTGAGCTCCACCGGGTGGTTGGCGTGGACCAGCACCCACACCGGGGCCCGCCGCCGCAGGCCAGCGACCAGCGCGCTCGTGACGCGCTGCGGGAAGGTGATCGGGGCTCGCGTGTGCAGCCGCACCACGGGCACCTCGGGACGCACCGCGTCGATGGCGGCGAACAGCCGAGCGTCGGTGACGGCCAGCGGATCGCCCCCGCTGAGGATCAGCTCCCGGGCGCCGCTGTGCTTGGCGTAGTGAAGCATGTCCCCCCACTCGGCGGCGGTCGGATCTTCACCCTCGCCCGGCACGTGGTCGCGACGGAAACAGTAACGGCAGTAGAGATGGCAACGCTTGGTGAGCAGGAGCAGCACGCGATTGTCGTGCTTGCGCACCACCCAGGGCATGGGGGATCGCCCCTGCTCGCCCACCGGGTCGGGTATGTCGCCGGGGTCGTCGCGCAACTCGTCGTTGCTCGGCATCGCCGTGAGCACGCGGGGATCGGCGGGACTGGACGCGTCGCCGAGGTAGTCGCGCAACAGCCGCACGGGGAAACGGGCCGCCACCCTCGGCCAGTCGACCGCCCGCAACCACGGGAAGCGGGCCTCGGCCTCGGGCCTTCCCAGGGCCGCCCCGGCGTGATAGCCGCGCGCCCTCGCTGGAGCTGTCATGGCGTACGAGACCTCGGAATTCCGCAACGGGCTGAAAGTTGAAATCGAAGGCAACCCGTATAGCATCGTCTACTTCCAGTTCGTGAAGCCGGGCAAGGGCACCGCCTTCACCCGCACGAAGCTGAAAAACCTGCTCACCGGCGCGGTGATCGAGCGCACCTACCGCACCGGCGAAATCCTCGCCGAGGCCGACGTCGAGGAACAACCCATGCAGTTCCTCTACGAGCAGCAGGGCACCTACACCTTCATGAACACCGAGAGCTACGAGCAGGTGGAGATCCCGGGCAACGTGCTGGGCGACGACAAGGTGTTCCTCATGGAAAACCTCGAGGTCAGCGTGCTCTTCTACAAGAGCCGCGCCGTCAACGTCACACTCCCGAACTTCATCGAGAGCAAGGTGGCGTGGACCGAGCCCGCCGTGAAGGGCAACACCAGCAACAACATCACCAAGGCGGCCAAGCTCGAGTGCGGCGCCGAGCTCCAGGTGCCGATCTTCATCAAGGAAGGCGACCTCCTCAAGGTCGACACTCGCGAGGGCGGCGCCTACGTGTCGCGACTCTGAGGGTCGACCTGCTGCGCGCGCGCGCCACGATCGTGCGCGCGCTGCGCGAGGCGCTCTGGGCGCAGGGATTCATCGAGCTCGAGCCACCGGTGCTGGTTCGCGGCCCGGCGCTGGAGGCCAACCTCGAGCCGGTGCGCGCGGGTGACGCCTACCTGCACACCTCGCCGGAGTTCGCGCTCAAGCGCGCGCTGGCGGCGGGCCTGCCGCGCATCTTCGCCATCGTCCCCTGCTTCCGGGGGGAGGAGCACGGCGCCCACCACGGCGCCGAGTTCACCATGCTGGAACTGTACCTGTCCAACGCCAACTACCTCGACCTGATCGACGTGGTGGAAGGGCTGGTTGGACAAGCCGCCTCCGCGGTCGGCGTGACGACACCGACCTTCCGGCGCGTGACGGTGGCCCAGCTCTTCGGCGGCGACATCCCCGAGAACGACGACGACTTCTACCGCCAGTGGGTGGAGCGCATCGACCCGGCGCTGGCGGCGCCCACCTGGGTGCTCGACTACCCGTCGAGGCAGGCGGCGCTCGCCGAGATCCGGGGACCAGTGGCCGAGCGGCTGGAGCTCTACATGGGCGGCCTGGAACTGGGGAACGGGTTCTCGGAGCTGGGCGACGGCGAGGAGCTGCGCGCCCGCTTCGCCGAGAGCGCGGGGCAGCGAGTGCGCATGGGTCGCGAGCCCCACCCGGTAGACGAGGGCGTGATCGAGGCCACGTCGCGACTGCCGCGCTGCGCGGGGATCGCGATCGGCGTGGATCGCCTCGTGATGGCGCTCACCGGCGCACGCGACATCCGCGACGTGCGGGTGCCGCGGTAGGGCGCCGCGAGGCGGCCCGATGGCCGGCGCGCCCCGCCTCGCCTCTAGGGCGAGGGCGAGACGGACTGTCGCAGGTCCACGAGGGTCTGCGCGAGGGCGTGGCGCCGCTGCCAGCCCAGGGCCTCGGCCCGGGCGGGCGAGGCGGCGATCACCGGCAGCTCGCGGGACGGCGCGCCGCCATCGGTCGACTCGGCCCCGGGGCAGAGCTGGACGAACAGCTCGCGAAGCGGCAGGGCGTCGCCACTACACAGGTTGTAGGACGAACCTCGCTCTCCTCGCTCGCCGAGGAGCACGAGGGCCTCGGCCGCGTCCCGAACGTCGATGTAGTCGCGACGCAACTCGAGGTTGCCCGTCGCGATGCGGCGCTCCCCGCCAGCGTAGCGATGCGCCCAGCCGGCCAGGAGGAAGCGCGGGTGCTGTCCCGGGCCGGTGATGCCGGTGGCGCGGGCGATCACCACGTCGCCGCCGCGCTGCACGTGCCGTTGCGCCATCGCCTCGGCGCTCGCCCGGGCGGCGCCGTAGAGGTCGGCCGGTCTCATCGGCGAGTCCTCTGTCGTCGGTCCCCTCCCGTACACCACGGCGGAGCTGGCGAGCACCACCCGGGTGTTGCCCGCGCACTCGAGCACGTTGAGCAAGGGATGGACGATGTTCTCGGTCTGCACCTCGACCGGGCCGCGATGGAAGTCACCGGGGTGGCTGGTACCCGCGAGGTGGAACACCAGGTCGGGTCGCGCCTCGGTGAACAACTCGGCCACCAGTTCCAGGAGCCGGAAGTCCACCGGGTAGGCGGCGTCGTGACCTGCTGCCCACGCCTCGTGGCCCCGCGCCCGCAACGCCGCGCAGAGGTGACGGCCGCAGAAGCCCGCGGCGCCCGTCACCAGCACGCGCATCAGCCGGCCTGCAGCTTGACGGTGTCGAAGGGCACGCTCGCTCCCGCGTCGAGGTACCAGCGCACCTCGATCTCGCCGTTCATGTCGGACAAGGTGACGTGCGGCTCCATGCACATGGGGTTCGCATCGCTGCCGTCCTCCCAGGCCTCGTACACGTTGATCACCGGGCCGTCGGCGACGATGTCGGGGGCGAACGAGTCGTCGGTGTTGCCGCGCTCCACGTAGGTGCGCCACACGTCGCCGGTGCTGCCGTCGACGCTCGACGCGAGCGTGCTCTCCTGCTCGCCGGAGAAATCGTAGTCCGTGCAGTCCTCCACCGAGGAGCTGACTTGGGCCGAGGAGCAGGCAAGGAGGAGGAGTGCGAGCATCGCTCAGGTGTACCGGGAAAGGCCGCGCGCGTCGAGATCCGCGAGCACCTCCCTGGCTCGCTGGGCCTCGTCGCGACGCATCACCAGGAGCGCGTCGGGGGTGTCGACCACCACGAGGTCGTGCACGCCGACGAGCGCCACCAGCTTGCCCTCGGCGTGCACGAGGTTGCCGCTCGCCTCGATGGCCACGCGCTCGGCGCACACCAGCGCGCCGCCGGGACCGGCGGCCACCACCTCGTCGAGCGCCGTCCAGCTCCCGACGTCGCTCCAGCCGCAGTCCAGCGGCACCACGCGGACGTCGTCGTGCTTCTCCATCACCGCGTAGTCGATGCTGGTGGCGTCCATGCTCGACCAGCACGCGGCGACGGGCTCGCCACCCGCGATGCGATCGAGCGCGGCGGCGGTGGCCGGGGCGTGTCGCGCCAGGGCGACGCGGAAGGCATCGACACGGAACACGAACATGCCCGCGTTCCAAAGGTGACGGCCGCCAAGGTAGAGTGAATCGGCCACCGCCTGCGGGGGCTTCTCCACGAAGCGGGCCACCCGGTTGCCATCGGCCTCGATCCAGCCGAAGCCCGTCTCGGCGCGGGTAGGCCTCACCCCGAGGGTGACCAGCGCGCCGGACTGGGCGAGGCCGATCGCCTTGCCCAGCGCCTCCCGCAGCGCCTCCGGTCGCGACACGTGATGGTCGCTCGGCAACACCATCACCGTGTCGGCGCCGTGCTCGGCGGCCACCAGCGTGCCCCAGGCGATGGCGGGGAGCGTGTTGCGTCCCGAGGGCTCCACGATCACGCGGGCCGCGCCCGACTCGGCGCGCACGGCGGCTTCCATGTCGGGACCGGTCACCACCACCGCGCCCTCCGCCAGCCCGCCCGCGCGTGCGAGGGTGCGCGCGAGGAGGCTCTCCCCTCCCCCCACGGCCAGCACCTGCTTCGGGCGAGCGCGACGCGACAGGGGCCAGAAGCGCGTGCCGCGGCCGCCGGCGAGGACGAGGGCGTGGGGGGTCATGCGAGGGGGAGGATTATCAGGTGAACAGCCCTGGCCGCAGCGCCTGCAGGCCCGCGTAGGCCACCACGCTCGCCGCGTTGGCCACGTTGAGCGAGCGGGTGGGGCCGACCATCGGGATGCGGAAGCTCGGGCGGCTCGCCGTCCACGCCGGCGGGAGTCCCACCGACTCCCGGCCGAACACCAGCACGCAGCCCTCGGCGAAGGGGATGCGGGTGTAGGGCTCGCTCGCGCGCGCGGACAGCGCGTAGACCGCCCGGCCCTCGCACCACCGGTCGAAGTCCTCGATCGAGAGGTGCTCGCGACTGTCGACGTGCTTCCAGTAGTCGAGCCCGGCGCGCCTCACCGCCTTCTCGTCGGTCTGGAAGCCCAGCGGGTGGACCAGGTGGAGCCGTGCCCCGACGTTGAGGCAGAGCCGACCCACGTTGCCCGCGTTGCCCCCGATCTCGGGAAACACCAACGCGACGTGGAACAGGGGCTCGGACACGGGGGGGCGAGTTAGCCCGCGCGCGCCATGGACGCCCCTGCCGCCATCGCCGCACGCGACCTCGGGCGGCGCTTCGCCGGGCGCTGGGCGGTGCGAGGCGTCACGCTGGAGATTCCAGCCTCGCAGATGGTGATGATTCACGGGCCAAACGGGAGCGGCAAGACGACGCTATTGCGCGTGCTCTCGTCGGCGATCTCGCCCTCGCAGGGCGAGGTGCGGGTCCACGGGGTGCCCGCCGTCGAGGCGCGGCGACGGATCGCGCTCCTGTCGCACGCCGATGGCCACTACGACGAGCTTTCTGGTCGCGACAACCTTGCGCTTGCAAAGGAGCTGGGCAAGATGCCGGGGAGCGTCGACGGCGTGCTCGACGCGGTGGGACTCGCCTCGCGCGCCGACGATCCAGTCCGCGCCTACTCCGCCGGCATGCGGAAGCGGCTGGCCTTCGCGCGCCTGTTGCTCAAGGAGGCCGACGTCGTGTGCCTCGACGAGCCCTACGCGGCGCTCGATCCGGAGGGGCACGCGCTCGTCGACGACGTGCTCCGGCAGCTCCGCGCGCGCGGCGCCACGGTGCTGGTGAGCACCCACCAGGTTCGTCGCGTGGCCGGACTGGTCGACCACGCCATCCGCCTGGAGAACGGTCACGTGGCGGCGCAGGTGCCGGCGGCCCAGGTTAGCCCCGCTGCCCTGGCCGCCGCGCCCGCCGGCGGTGATGCCTGATGGAGATCGCGAGCCAATGTCTCCTCGTGCTGCAAAAGGAGCTGCGCCACCTGTGGCGGGCGCGCGCGCGCGCCACGGCCACCGCCACCTTCGCGCTCGCCTGTCTCTTCCTGTTTTCCTTTGCGGGCGGACTCGACGGCGACACCTTGCGCGACAACGCGGCGGGCTACCTCTGGGTGGGCCTGTTGCTCGCGAGCACGCTGGCGCTCGGGGAGAGCTTTCGCGTGGAAACGGAGCACGGCGCCCTGGAGGCGCTGCTCTTGTTCCCGGTGCACCCAGTGGCCCTCTTCCTCGGAAAGGCGCTGGGCAACATGCTGACCCTGCTCGCCGTGGGCCTCGCCATGGTGCCCTTCGCGGTGGCGCTGTTCGACGCGGCGCCGCGAGAGGGCGTGCCCACCCTCGCCGCCTGCGTGCTCTCGGGCTCGGCAGCGATCGCCGCGCCCGGCACCATGCACTCGGCGCTCGCGTCGCGGGCGCGGGCCAGAGACGTGTTGCTCCCGCTCTTGTTGTTCCCCCTGGTGCTGCCCTGCGTCGTCGCGGCCACCCAGGCCACGCGCCTGGCCATCACCGGCGACCCGATGAATCAGCTCGGGAGCTGGCTGTCGGTCACCGTGGCCTTCGCCATCGTGCACTGGTCGCTCGGCGCGCTGCTCTTCCCCCTCGTGGTGGAGGACTAGGCCGATGAAGCACGTCTGGGCCAGCGGGGCCGCCGCCGTGCTGCTGTTGAGCGTCGGCACCTACATCGGCTTCTTCCACGCGCCCGTCGAGCAGTACATGGGGATCACCCAGAAAATCATGTACGTCCACGTGCCCACGGCCTGGACGGCGCTCCTCGCCTTCACCGCCGCCTTCGTGGCCTCGGTGGGCTGGCTGTGGAAACGCGCGTGGACCTGGGACTACCTGCTGGAGTCCACCATCGAGGTGGGCATCGTGCTCGGCTGCCTGCTCAGCGTGCAGGGCGCGCTCTGGGCCAAGCCCACCTGGGGCGTCTACTGGGACTGGGACCCGCGGCTCACCTCGGTGGCGGTGATGGTGCTGACCTACGCGGGCATCGCCGCCCTGCGGTCATTCGTCGACGACCCGGTGAAGCGGGCCACCTGGTCGAGCGTGGCGAGCGCCCTGGGCTACGTCAACGTGATCTTCGTGTACCTGTGCGTGAAGTGGCTGCGCACCTTGCACCAGCCGCAGTCCTCGCCGTCCACGGTCGACCCGGCGATGGTCCTGCCGCTGCGCATCAACGCCTTCGGGATGATTTTCCTCGCGATCTTTCTGGTCGCCCTTCGCTATCGAATGGCGCGGGCCCGGCGCGCCCGCGAGCTGGAGGCCTGATGCCCGCGGGCGTTCTCACCGGGGGCGAGGAGTTCGTCGCCGCCGCGTACATCGTGAGCTTCGTGGTGCTCGCCCTGTTCGCGGGCACGATGATCTGGCGCGCGCGCCAGGAAGGGGCGCTGTGAAGAACAAGCTCGCCGCTGGCCTCGTGATCCTCGCGGTCGTGGGGGTGCTCGGCTACCTCGCCTTCGGCAGCGTGAGCCAGAACCTCGTGTACTACTGGACGCCCAGCGAGCTGGTGGCCGCGGGCAGCAAGGCCGAGGTGGCCACGGTGCGACTCGGCGGCATGGTGGAGGCCGGGAGCGTGGTGGCCGAGGGCGGCGGCACCACCTTCGCGGTGACCGACGGGACCGAGCGCGTGCGCGTGCGCACCGAGCAGATCCCGCCGCAGATGTTCCGCGAGGGCATCGGCGTGGTGGTCGAGGGCACCATGGGACGAGACGGCGTGTTCCAGAGCAAGCGCCTCATGGTGAAGCACGACGAGAACTACCGGGCGCCGGCCGAGGGCGAGAAGCCGGGCACGTCGACCATGGTGGAGGGCCCGTGATCGGCGTGGTCGGCGACGCCGTGGTGCTGGTGGGGCTCGCCGCCGCCGCGGGCGGGACCGTCACCGGCTTCGCGGCCGGCGCCACCGGCTCGCTCGACCTCTTGCGCCACGCCCAGCGCTTCGCGCGCACCTACGCGGTCGCGATGATCGCGGCCTGCCTCGTGATGGTCTACGCGCTCGTCACCCACGACTTCTCGGTGAAGTACGTGTCGAAGGTGGGGTCGCTCTCCACGCCGCTCCACATCACCATCGTGTCGCTCTGGTCGAGCCTCGAGGGGTCGATCCTGCTCTGGGGCGCGGTGCTCGGTGTCTACATCGCCGCGTTCGTGAGTTGGAGTCGCGACCGCGACGTGGAGGAGACCCCGTGGGCGCTCGGGACGATGTGCCTCGTCGGCGGGTTCTTCGCCTACCTCATCGCCCACCCCGCCAACCCGTTCACCCCCGCGCCCGTCCCCGTCCCGGGCGACGGTCCGGGCCCCAATCCGCTGCTGCAAAACCACCTCTTGATGATCGTCCACCCGCCGTCCTTGTACCTCGGGTACGTCGGCATGGTCGTCCCGTTTGGCATGGCCGTG
>VGRE01000192.1 GCA_016875435.1 Deltaproteobacteria bacterium
GCGGCGTCGACGAGCGCGACGATCTCTCGTGGCGATCCCCCCGCCCGGTGGACGATCCGCTCCGCCAGGACCGGGCTGAGCGGCGGGTCGCCGACGAGCTGCGCGACCAGCGCGCGCGCGGCGTCGGGGGGGATGGGCAAGAGGTCGATCAACGCCACCCCCGCGGGGAGAGCGGTGCGCGGGCGAGCGGTCAGGGCAACGCGCAGCGGCGTCCTCGGCGTGTCGGAGATGAGCCGCGATAGGAGCTGCACGACGTCCGCGTCGGCCCACTGGATGTCCTCCACCACGAGGAGGCAGTTCCCCGCGGCGGCCAGCCCGCCGATCAGCTGTCGAAGGGCGGCGGTGACGGCACCGATCTGCGGGGCACCTGCGTTGACGAAGGCGTCGAGCACGGCGGTGGCTCGGTCGTCCATGCCAGGGAGGGAGGAGAGCGTCGCCGCGAGGGCCGCCCGCGTGGGGGCATCACCACCGAGCCGCCGCACCAGCCCGACGAAGGGCTGCATCGGGCGGATGGCGCCGTGGTCGCGACAGGTGGCGCGCAGGACGCGCCACCCGGGGTTGCGTGCCGACCACTCTTGCCAGAGGTAGCGCTTCCCCATGCCGGCGGCGGCCACGACAGCGACCGGGCGGTTGCCGGTGATCATCGCGTCGAAGTGCGCGAGCTCCTTACGACGGGGGTAGATGCCGTCCGGCGTTTCTCGCCGCACGATGGCCATGCCCGTCACCCGGCGCACGGCGATCGGGCGGGTCTTGCCGCGGACCGTCACCGCCTCGGAGGGCCCTGCCACGGCCTCCCGCACCGCGTCCACCAGCGTCGAGGCCGCGACCACATCCCCGGGACGCGCCTCGCCGAGCAGGCGGTAGGCCACGTTCACCGCGTCGCCGACGACGTCCCAGGCCAGGCGCGACCCGTCGCCGAGCACGAGCGCCAGCACGGTCCCGTCGACCAGGGCGAGGCGCGGCTTCACGTTCTCCGTGTCGACCAGCCGGTCGCGCACCGACACCGCGTGCTGGAGCGCCCGGTGCGCGTCGTCTTGCTGGGCCGAGGGAGCGCCGGTGAGGACGAGGCACACCACGTTCTCCCCCTCGGCGCGCACCTTCAGCAGCAAGTTGCCGTGCGTCTCCGACTCCTCGGCGAGCGCGCGGTAGAGCGCGGGAGCGTCGGCCACGGGGGCAGCGACGAAGCAGGCCACCACCCGGCGGTGAACTGGTGCTGGTGGCGCCAGGCCTCGCAGGGAAGGGGGCACGAAACGGAGGAGAACGTCGTCGGGAGGCGTGCAGAAGCCGCCCGAGGCAGGGCCGTCCTCGGCGTTGCCGATGGCCACGATCGCGCTGTCTTCCTCGAGGCGTTCCAGCGCGAGCAGCGCCGGGCCATGGACCAGCTCGTGGCGCTGCTCCCCGCCCTCCAGTTGTAGCGCGTGGATCTCGCCCGTCGCGACGGCGGCGTGCAGCGTCGGCCGCAACGCCAGCACGTCGTCCATCGCGGAGCGGGCGCGCAGGGGGTGGCCCGGGCCACGGAAGAGCGCGAGCACGGCGTCGCCCTCGAGGCTGGCGATGCTCCCTCCGTGGCGGTCCACGGCGTAGAAGATGGGCCGGAAGGCGTCCTCGACGGCCTCGGCCAGGTCTTCCGCCGCGGCGTGCTCGTGCTTGCGCGCTCGCGAGTCGCCCAGCACTCGGTCGGGCCGGGTTGAAAAGTCGCGGATGTCGAGGCGCAACAAGGTGCCGGTGAACACCTCCTCGGCGCCGGGATCGGGCAACGGCGTTCTTCGCTCCACGAGGTGGCGCGGGAGCCAGGGACCGATGCTCGGTTTCTCGGGCGGCTTGCCCGTGTTCACGGGTGGCTCCGGGGCTCTCGCCCCATTAAGCGACGGCCCGCCCGGGGGCGTTCAAGCAACGGCGAGCCGGCGGGAATCGACACCGCGCAAAGGTGTCACCGCAGCCACCGCAGCGCAACCCGGTGGAGGCCGCTTGTCCCTGCTCGACCTGTTGATGGATCAAAACGTGTCGGAGTTCAACGCCAAGCGGGGCCAGCGCGTCACGCTCGACCTCTTCGCGGCCGACCTCGCCAACCTGTCACTGGCCGGCGTCGACCTCTCCGGCGCGAATCTCGAGAAAGCCGACTTCTCGGGCACCGACCTCACCGGCGCCAACCTCAGCAAGGCCACGCTCGTCGGCGCCGACTTCACGGGTGCCAAGCTGCAGCGCGCCATCGCCATCAAGGCCAAGCTGCGCGAGGCCTACCTCGGCGGGGCCGATCTCACCGAGGCTGAGCTCGGCGGCGCGGATCTCGGCGAGGCCGACCTCGGCGGCGCGAACCTCACCCGCGCGCGCCTCCACGGCGCGAAGTTGCGCGAGGCCACGCTCCGCAGCGCGCAACTCGATCACGCCGACCTCGGCGAGGCCAAGCTCAACAGTGCCGATCTCCACAGCGCCGACCTCGTCGGCGCGCTCCTCAGGGAGGCCGACCTGAGCGCGGCCAACCTCGACGCCGCCAACCTCGAGGATGCCGACTTCGGCGCGGCCCGGCTCGGCGGCGCCACGCTCCGTGCCGCCCGCGTGATCGGCACCAAGCTCGAGGGTGCAGATCTGTCCGGCGCCGATCTCACCGGCGCCGTGTTCGACCACACGACGGTCTTCGACGGCGCCGACCTGACCGACACCGTGCTCGACGAGCTGCTTTCCGACCACATCCACGGGGGCATCCGCCCGCCCCCGGCGGTGGCGCAGACCGTCGACATCCACGTGGACGATCCCGCGGTGGCCCAGTCTCTCGGCTGCGTGGGCGTCCTCTGGCCCAACGCCGAGGGCGACGAGGACGAAATCTTCCGCCTCGCCATCCGCGACCTCGGCGCTCGGCCGGGCCCGGGGGGTGGCGACGGGACCGCCCAGGCGGTGGCGGTGGACGCCTCGGTGGTCCGCGCCCGCGCGCTGCTCCCCGCCCCGGGCGGCTTTTTCGTCGTCTTCCTCGTGGAGAAGCCCGGCGGCACCGACCTGGTGGTGTTCGAGGCCACTCCCGAGGGCATCGTGGGCAGCGGCAAGGCCACCCGCCTCGGCTACACCCCCGCCGTGTTGCCCAACTTCGTGGCTGACGGCGACGGTTTCTTCATCTACGGCATCGGCCGTGGGCTACTCTCCGTGCACCGTTGGGGACCGAGCGGCCTCGCCGAGCGGCTGCGCGCGCCGGCAAGCACCATCCGGGGCTTTTGCGACCGCGCCAGCCCCGTGGTGCACAGCAAGGGAGGCACCGTGATGGTGATCGAGCCCGACGGCATCGGTCGCGCCGTCACCGCGCCGCCCGATTTCCCCGGCCGCCGCTTCGCCGCCGGGCCGGTGAGCACCGAGGAGGTGGGCATCGCCTGGGTGAAGCCCGAGGAGAAGGGCTTTCGCCTGATGCGCCTCGGCCGGGACCGGGAGCCGATGCGCGTCGATGCCGGCCAGCACGTGGGCGCCCTCGACCTCCGTGCCGTCGACGGTGGCTGGTGGGTGGCCTGGACGCGCGAGGCGGTGGCGGATCGCGACCTGTCGATGGCCATGGCCGCCTTTCTCCCTGAAGATGGCGACCTGGGCAAGCCGTTCCCCTTGTTGACCGGTGACGACGCCGAGGACGTGGAAGAGCTGTCCTTCGTGTCGGGTGAGGGCCCCGTGCGGGTGGCCTGCGTGACCATCGACGAGGCGCTTGTCATCATGGAGCTGGAGCGCGAGGCGTCGCGCGTGGTGGCGCGGGTCGGGGGATGAGCGACAGGCGCGTTGCCGTCTGCTTCCACGGCTTCCTTCGCACCGGCGCGGCGATGTGGTGGGTGTCGCGACGACTTCGCGTTGCAGGTTACGCCGACGTGTCCCTGCCCACCTTCGGCTACCACCTGCGCGCCGTCGAGGACAACGCGGCGCTGGCCGCCGCGGCGGTGCGTGCCCTGGCCGCGCGACACCCTGGCGCCCGCATCGACCTCGTCACCCACTCCTACGGGGGCGTGCTGGCGCGCGTGGCCTGGGCGCAGCACGATCTCCCCGCGCTCACCCGCGCCGTGCTCGTGTCCCCACCCAACCGCGGCGCGGTGGCCGCCGCCTACGCCCGCCAGGCCCTGCCTGTCCACCGTTTCGGCTGGGATCCCCTCGGGCAGATCCTCCCCGGCGTCCCCGAGCCCTGGCCGCTTCCTCCGGGGGAGGTCGGCATCCTCACCGGGGGCACCGGCACCGCGCGCGGCCTCAACCCCATGCTCGGCGACGACAACGACGGCACGGTGCGGGTCGACGAGGCGCGTCACGACGGAGCCAAGGACTTCCTCGTGATGAACGTGCAGCACACGATGACGATCATGGCGCCCAGGGTCCTGGATCGCGTCGTCGGGTTCCTCGACTCCGGGCGTTTCGAGGGGACGGCCCCGCCGCGCCCGGAGACCACGGCGTGACTACTCCGCTCCCGGTGCCTTCCGGGCGTACATGTCGTCGATCAGGTGCGCGTACTTGGTGGACACGACCTTCCGCTTCACCTTCAGGCTGGCGGTGAGCTCGCCGCCGTCGACCGAGAAGGGCCCGGGGACGACCTCGAAGTACTTCACCGTCTCGAAGCTAGCGAGGGTGCCGTTGACCGTCGCGACGTGGGCCTCGATCACCTGGCGCACGCGCGCGTGCCCGGGCTCGGCGGGGATGCCCTCCCGCTGCGCCCACTCCCCGAAGTTCTCGGGGTCGAGAGAGAACAGCGCCACGCAGTAGTGGTGCCCGTCGCCGATCAGCACCGCCTCCTGGACGAACGACACCGCCTTCAGTCGCGCCTCGATCTTCACCGGGGCGATGTACTTGCCGAAGCTCGTCTTGAAGAGCTCCTTCTTGCGGCCGGTGATGGTGAGGAAGTTCTCGCTGTCCACGCTGCCGAGGTCGCCGGTGTGGAACCAGCCCTCGGCATCGAAGGCCTCGCCCGTGGCGTCGGGCCGGTTGAGGTAGCCCGAGGTGATGTTGGGACCCTTGGCGAGCACCTCGCCGTCGTCGGCCACCTTGATGGTGACGCCCTTGATGGGCTGGCCGACGGTGCCGATCTTCATGCGCCCGGGACGGTTCGCCGTGAGCCCTGGGCAGGTTTCCGTGAGCCCGTAGGCCTCGATGAGGTTGAAGCCCAGCGCCAGGAAGAACTCGTGCACGTCGGCACGGAGCGGCGCGGAGCCCGAGAGCAGCACGGCGCAGCGATCGAGGCCCATCTTCGCGCGCACCTTGGAGAACACCAGCTTGTCCGCGATGGCGCGCCGGAGGGCGAGCCAGGCCGGGAGCGGCTGGCCCGTCGTGACGTAGGGGATGGTCTCCTTGCCGACGCCGATCGCCCAGGCGAAGATCTTCTGGCGCACCGGCGGCGACGCGGCCACGCCGCCATCCACCTTTCCCTTCATCTTCTCGTAGACCCGCGGCGCGGCGGGCAAGAAGCCTGGGCGCGAGCCAAGCAGGTCGGCCGCCAGCGTCGGCACCGACGACAGCACCAGCGGCGTGGCGAAGTAGGGCCCCGCGAGCTCGATCAGGCGGCCGAAGGAGTGCGCGAGCGGCAGGAACAGGAACAGGCCCCCCTCGCGCACCGCCGGGCCGAAGATGTCGACCTCCTCGATGTTCTCTACGAGGGAGAGCATGTTGTCGTGGGTCTGGATCACCGCCTTGGGGGGGCCGGTCGTGCCCGAGGTGTAGGTGAAGGTGGCAATGTCGGAGCGCTGGACCTTGGCCAGTCGCCGGGCCATCTCCTCGCGCAGCCCGGGGAGGCGGGCCACGCCGCGGGCCTCCAGGTCGGCGAGGCTCTCCCAGTCGTCGGCGGGCTCGAGGCCGGTCGGATCGACGACGACGACGCGTCCGAGCAGGGGAATCTGGTCGGCGCCGTACTCCTTCTCGAAGAAGCGGAAGCCACCCCGCATGGCCCGCACCTTGGCCAGCTGCGCGGCATTCTCGGCCACCACCAGTCGCACCTGGGGGTCGGCGTGCATGAAGCCCACTTCCTCGGGGAGCAGGCTCGCGTACACCGGCACGGTCTGGAGTCCGACGGACATGGCCGCGAAGTCGAGGATGACCCAGTCCATCGTGGTGTTGCCGATGATGCTCACGCGGGCACCGTCGGGCAGATCGGCAGCGGTGAGCAGGCCGGCCGCGATGGCGGCGATGCGCGGCTGGACGGCTTTCCACGGCACGTCGGTCCACGCGCCCTCCTGCATCTTGCGGAAGGCTGGGCCGTCGGGGTCGCGCTGCGCGGCGCGCTCGATCATCGCCGGGATGTGAAGGTCGGCCACGGGGAATTCCTCGGCGGGGGGCGGGGTCGCCCGGTGTATCGCGCCCGCCCCCCCCCCGCCAGCTCACAACCGCTTGCGCGGCCCCTTTTGCTCGCGCTCGGCCGGGGGCGCCTCGGGGTACTTGGTACCCTTGAGGATCTTGAAGGCCA
The DNA here is from genome assembly GCA_016875435.1 of Deltaproteobacteria bacterium. GTDB lineage: Bacteria > Myxococcota_A > UBA796 > UBA796 > SXON01 > SXON01. Next base: position 6,401 of record VGRE01000192.1, read on the forward strand.
CGCGGCGGTTCACCTCGCGGGCCTCCTCTGAGGTGCCGGGCTGCAGGGGCTGCGACTCGCCGTAGCCGCGGGCCACCAGGCGGTCGCCCGCGATGCCGGACTTCACGAGGTATTCGCGCACCGCCTCGGCACGGCCCTGGGAGAGCTTCTGGTTGTAGTCCTCGGCGCCCTGGTCGTCGGTGTGGCCCTGCACCTCGAGGAGCTCGATCTCCACGTGGTTGTCGAGGGTGGCGGCGAGGTCGTCGAGGATGCGGAAGCTGTCGGCGGTGATCACCGCGCTGTCGAACTCGAAGAAGATCTTGTCGCGGATGTCCACGCGGTCAGCGAGCACGACGACGCGCGAGGGCTCCAACGTCAGCGACACCCGCGCCTTCTGTCCCTTCTCCACTACCACCGTGGCGCGCGTGGGACGATACCCCTCGGCCCAGGCCGAGATCTCGAGGGTGCCCGCAGGCACCTTCTCCGCGCCGATGCCGTCAGGACCGGTGGTGAACTTGCGGCCATCGCCGAGCAGGGTGACGAGCGCCGCCACCGGCTGTCCCGCGCCGTTCTGCACCGACGCGATGATCGTGCCGCCCTGGTGGTCCAACTCGACCACGTTTTGCTGCGGCGGAGGGGCTGGCGGCGCGGCCGGGGTGGCAGTCACCGGGGGCGCGGCGGGCACCCAGCCGAGGCCGGCGATCACGCGCCATGCGGGGGCGCTCACGCCCTGAGTCATGCCGGTGCCGAAGGCGGCGCTGGCCACGAGGTTGCGACCGAAGCCGTAGCGGCCGCCGACGCGCCACTCGGCGGGGCTGGCGCCGATGGCGTCGAGCGTGGCGAGCGAGCTCTCGCCGTCGAGCTCGGCCACGGCGCTGAGGCGATCGACGATGGGCACCGAGAGGCCCGCCCCCCAGGTGAGGCGGGTGCCCCACTCCAGGTCGGGAAGCAGATCCACGGCCGACGCACCGCGCACGCCCAGGTTGGCGCTCGCCACCCAGTTCTTCCCCACCGCGAGGGCGAGCCCAGCCTCGCCCTCGGGCGAGGCCGCGCCCACCCAGGCCGCCTCGTTTCCGGTGGGCAGGCGCATGCCGCCGTAAAGGCCGAGGCCGAACCCCGTCTTTCGTCGCGACAAGAGCTCGCCGCGAGCCCCGATGCGCAGGTCGCCGAGGGTGAACTGCCCGTCGAAGCTCTCGCCGTCCACCACGTGCAGGGGAATGTCCACGGCGAAGGCGAGGGGTTTCCAGGCGTAGGTGACGCCGAGGTCGAAGCTGGCCGCGTAGTCCACCACCGCGAGCGTGGTGTCGCTGTCGTCGTACCGGTACTCCACCGGGTTGTCGGCGTAGTTGAAGACGATGCCGCCGCCGGCGCCGCCGGGGCCGATCTCGCTGTCGTTCACGCCGAGGAAACTCTGGCTGTCGAAGGCCGGGGTGAAACGCTGCGCGTTGATCGAGGGCTCCTCGGCGCGGGCAGCGACCGGGACGGCCAGCAGCACCGTGGCGGCGGCGGCGCGGCGGCGGCGCAGCGCCAGCGCCGCTAGGCCGACTGCGAGCGCGCCCGCGGCGGCGCCGCCCTGGTTGCAGGAGCCGCCGGTGTAGTGGCCGCCGCAGAGGATCGCGTCGCCCACGCATTCGTTACCGGTATCGGCGGTGTCGCCCGGGCTGGCGCTGTCGCAGCCGTCCGGGTCGGTCTCGGCGTCGAGCCGGTCGGGGAGCTGGTCGCAGTCCTCG
>VGRE01000193.1 GCA_016875435.1 Deltaproteobacteria bacterium
GCAGCCGACCGCCGACTACTTCTTCTTCTTCCCCTTCTTCGTCAGGATCCCCTCGATCTCATCCATGATCCGCTCCATGCGGCTCGCGATGGCGTCGTACGGGGCCGCCGAGGTCATGTCGACCCCGGCGCGCTGGAGCAACACCACGGGATCGTCGCTCCCGCCCGCCGACAACAACCCGAGGTAGCGATCCACCGCCCCCTTCTTCTTGGCGAGAATGTCATCGGCAAACAAGGAGCCAGCCGAGATCGACGTGGCGTACTGGTACACGTAGAAGTTGTAGTAGAAGTGAGGGATGTACGACCACTCCGAGCCAATGCTGTCGGGCACCTTGGTGACGCCGGCGTCGTGACCGTAGTAACGACGGGTGATCTCGAGGAACTTCGAGTCGAGCCACTCCTTGGTGAGCGGCTGCCCCTGCTCCACGGCAGTGTGCATCGCCAGCTCGAACTCGGCGAACAAGGCCTGCCGGAAGTAGGTCGTGCGGAGACCTTCCAGCGCGTTGCCCATGTAGAACAGGCGATCGTCCTCGTTCTTGGTGGTCTTCAGCATGTGGTCGAGCAACAGCGCCTCGTTGGTCGTCGAGGCGATCTCCGCGGTGAAGGTGGCGTAGTCGGCCTTGCTGTACGGCTGCGCCTTGCGCGACAGCACCGAGTGCATCGCGTGGCCCCACTCGTGCGCCAGCGTCGACACCGCCTCGTAGTCGCCGGTGTAGTTGAGCAGCATGAACGGGTGAACGTCGTAAGCAGAACCGTCCATGTAGGCGCCAGACACCTTGCCCTCGCGGGGGTACACGTCGGTCCATCGGGCACGCAGGCCCTTCTCCGACTCCGCCGCGTACTCGGCGCCGAGCACGCGCGTTGCGTCGATGGTGAGCTGCTTGGCCTCGTCGATGCTCCAGGTGCGCGAGCCCGACACCAGGGGCGGGTAGAGGTCGGAGTAGGCGAGGTCGCTGATACCCAGCATCTTCGCGCGCAGTTTCAGGTAACGGTGGAGCGTGGGCAGGTTGGCGTTGGTCCGCGCCACCAGCGTGTCGTACACCGCCTGCGGCACGTGATCGGTGTCGATCGCCGCCGCCACGCTCGTGGGGTAGCCCCGCGCCTTGGCCACGTACCAGTGTCCCTGCACCGCGCCGTCGATCGCCGCTGCCAGGGTGCCCCCGTACTCCGACAGCGCGCCGAAGAACTGGTCGAAGACAAGCTGCCGATCCGCCCGCACCGGCGAGCCGCGGTGGGCGGTGTAGTTGGCCGGCGAGAGCCTGGCCTTGGTGCCGTCGGACAGCGTGACCTCGGGCCAGGGCAGCTCGGCGTTCACCAGTTGGCTCCGCACGCGGATGGTGGCGTCGCGCGAGATGGCGCCGCCGGCGAGCAGGGCCTCCTCGCGCGCCGGCAGGATGTGAGCGCCGTCTCTCACCGCGCTGCGGAGGTAGTAGTCGTAGGGGGCCAGCGCCTTGTCGCTGGCGATGGCCTTCTCCACCACGTCGCCGCCGAGCGTGATGATCTCGGGCTTGAAGAAGGCGCCCACCTCGTCGAGCCGCGCGTAGAGCATCTCGCCGCGCTGGCTGCGCGACAGCCACTCGGCGTCGCGGGTGTCGGCGTTGCTGGCGTTGCTGGCGTACACGTTGAGCCGCATCACCGTCTTGTGCACGCCGAATCGCTGGTCGAGGCAGTCGCGCAGTCGCGACGAGAGTTGTCCCTTGCAGCCCGCCACGCCGTCGACCGCCGCCTCGGTGGCCTTCATCTCCGCCTCCCACGCGTCGAGCGAGGGGTAGAGGACCGACAGGTCCCAGGTGTCCTCGGGACGTTCGACGGGGTCGGCGGCGAGGGCGAGGTGAGCGAGCCACAACAACATGGGGTCTCCGAGAGGGCGCCGCGGTGTAATCCGGCACGCTACGAGGGCGGAATGGACCTCGCCGCGATCGCCCGCTCGGCCGTCAACCTCGGCGCCAGCGACATCCACTTCAAGGTGGGGCTACCGCCGTTGATGCGCCTCCACGGCGACATCAAGCCGATCCCCGGTTTCCCCGCCACCAGCAACGACGAGCTCGGCCGCGCCCTGTGGGACATCATGAACGCCGGCCAGCGCGAGCGCTTCAAGACCACCAACGAGTGCGACCTCGCGCACTCCTTCCCCGATCTGGCTCGCTTCCGCGTGAACGTGTTTCGCCAGCAAGGAAAAATCGGCGCGGTGCTCCGCACCATCCCCACCATCGTGAAGACCATCGACGAGTTGAAGCTCCCGCCGGTGCTCAAGAAGATCGCCGCCGAGCCCCGGGGCCTCGTGCTGGTGACCGGCGCCACGGGCTCGGGCAAGAGCACGACACTTGCCGCGATGATCGAGGAGATCAACCGCACCGAGTCCCGCCACATCCTCACCATCGAAGACCCGGTGGAGTTTCTCTTCCAGGACAAGCTCAGCGTGGTGAACCAGCGCGAGGTGGGCATCGACGCGCTCACCTTCCACAACGCCCTGCGTGCCGCCCCGCGACAAGACCCCGACGCCATCCTCATCGGCGAGCTCCGCGACCTCGAGACGGTGGAGATCGCGCTCTCCGCCGCCGAGACCGGCCACCTCGTGCTCGGCACGCTGCACACCGTCGGCGCCCACGAGACGATCAACCGCATCATAGGCTTCTTCGATCCCCATCACCAGGCACAGGTGCGCCTGCTGCTCGGGAGCGTGCTGCGCGCGGTGGTGTCGCAGCGGCTGGTGCCCGGCGTCGCGGGCGACCGCGTGGTGGCGCTGGAGGTGATGATCAACACCGGCACCATCTACGAGTGCATCGTCGATCACAAGCGCACCCGCGAGATCCGCGACCACATGCGCAAGGGGCGCGCGACCTGCCACACCCAGACCTTCGACCAGCACCTCTACGAGTTCATCCAGCAGGGACGCGTAAAGCAGGATGAAGGCCTAAAGCACGCCAACAATCCCGACGAGCTGGCGATGCGGCTCTCGGGGCTGGGCACCGACGACGACTAGGCGATAAGGCCGGCCGCCTCGCGGAGCACTCGTGTCTGACTACGACGTCCTCGTCATCGGCAGCGGCCCCGGTGGCTACCTCGCCGCCATCCTCGCCGCGCAGCGTGGCCTCAAGACGGCCTGCGTCGAGAAAGAGCGGCTCGGCGGCGTTTGCCTCAACTGGGGCTGCATCCCCAGCAAGGCGCTGCTCAAGGCCGCCGAGCACTACCAGTTCATCAAGGAGGAAGCGGAGAGCTTCGGCCTCGGCCTCGACAACCCTCGGCACGACTGGGCGAAAGTCATGGCGCGAAGCCGCAAGATCGCCGACCAGTCGGAGCGCGGCGTGCGCTTCCTGTTCAAGAAGCACGGCGTCGAGACCATCGCCGGCACCGCGTCGCTGCTGGGCGGCGGCAAGGTGTCGGTCGGCGAGAAGGTGCTCGCGGCGAAGCACATCATCGTCGCCACCGGGGCGCGGGCCAAGTCCTTCCCGGGCATGGAGGTCGACGGCGAGCGGGTGATGACCTACCGGTCGGCGATCGCGTCCACGACGCAGCCCGAGTCGGTGATCGTGCTCGGTTCCGGCGCCATCGGCCTGGAGTTCGCCTACTTGTACAACAGCTTCGGCAGCAGGGTGACGCTGGTGGAGGCGGCCGACCGGCTCTGCCCGCTGGAAGACGCCGACGTGAGCGCCGAGATCGCGCGATCCTTCAAGAAACAAGGCGTCGAGCTGGTGATCGGCCAGGCCTGCAAGTCTGTCCGTCGCGATGGGGACGGTGTGCACGCCGTGCTGGCCGACGGCCGCGATCTCCGCGCCAGCCACGCGCTCCTCGCCCTCGGCGTGGTGCCCAACGTCGAGGGCATCGGCCTCGAGGCAGCCGGCGTCTCGGTGGACAAGGGGGCGATCATCGTCGACGACAGCTTCCGCAGTACCGCCGCCGGGATCTACGCCATCGGCGACGTGGCCGGCCCCCCCGCGCTCGCGCACGCGGCCTACGCCGAGGCCCACGTGTGCATCGCGCGCATCAAGGGCGAGCACGTGCCCGACGTGGACTACGACAACATGCCGGCCGCGACCTACTGCCAGCCGCAGGTGGCGAGCGTCGGGTTGACCGAGGCGCAGGCCAAGGCAAAGAATCTCCCCTTCACCGTGGGACGATTCCCGCTCTCCGCCAACGGCAAGGCCCGCGCGATCGGCGCCTCCGAGGGCTTCGTCAAGGTGCTCGTGGGCAAGGAGCACGGCGAGATCCTCGGTGCTCACCTCGTGGGCCACGACGTGAGCGAGTTGCTCGCCAACTTCGTGATGGCCCGCGGCGCGGAGGTCACCGCCGCGCACTTCCTCCACACGGTGCACGCCCACCCCACCGTGGGCGAGGCGATGTTCGAGGCGGTGGCCGAGGCCGTGGGGGCCGGAGCGCACCTGTAGGGGAAAGGGGGGGGGGACCCGCGGGGGACGAGGACGCCTCCCCTCGTGGGAGCGACTCCGATCGTGGGCACGCCTCCCCTCACCTCACCCGCGTGTTCCCCGGCAGCGCGCTCTCGCGCAGGCTGTACGAGAAAGCCTGGCCGAGCTCCATCGTGAGCTCCCAGCGCACGTTGCCCTCGGCGTCGTAGTCGGTCATCACCCCCGACGAGGTCCAGGTGGCGCGGACGCCGTCGTCGGGGAGCAGGTCGACGTCGCCGAGCACGTACACCCACAGCGGCGGGTCGTGGTAGATCTTGCGCGTGGCGGTCGCGACACCCGTCGAATCGTCGAGTTCGAGTTGCAGCACGCGCGAGCCGGTTTCCGAGGTCGTGGCCTGGTTGTCGAACACGAGGATGCCGTCGTCGAGCAGCTCGAACTGGTGCTCCTCGAAGAAGGCGTCGTCGTCACTCGCAAAGCGGTAGTCCGAAGCCGGGCCGCCCACCTGCCTGCCGATGGCGCCGGTGGCCGCGTCGATGTCGACGATGGCGTTGAGGCCGCGCAGCCCCACGGTGAAGGTGCTCCCGTCGGCGCTGAGGTCGATCGCGTTGGCGTGGGTCCAGTAGCCGGTAGTCGCGTCAAAAGTCCCGTCTGCGGGCTCGAAATCGTCCCAGACCGACCAGAGCGTGGTGGCGTTGCCGGCGCCGTCCACCAGGGCGAGCGCGTTGCCGGTCACGTCGTGGCGCTCGCCGTCGCCCTCGATGGTGCGCTTGTCGTAGACCAGCGCGCCGAGCGTGCCGTCATCCAGTTCGACGAAGTCGTGGGTGTAGTTGCGCAGGCCGAGCGCCATCGCCTCCCGCCCGACCCACGTCGTCGCGAAGATGTTCGGGCTCGGCTCTCGCCCACCGGTGGCGGTGACCGCCCATACCACGCCCGATCCATCGTGACGTGGACGTGCGCGAACAGCGTTGTACTCTGGATCGTAGGGCAAGTACCACACGGGGCGCGCCTGCTCGTCGAGCACCAGCAGGTAGTGCACGGCGCCCACGGTATTGACGTAGACGTAGCCCTCCCAGCTTGCCTCGCCGCTCGTCGTCCACTGCGGGAAGTCGTTGGGTAGCTCGCCGGTGGTGAAGGTTGTCCCGCTGGTGGTCGCGCCTGATTCTGTCGTGACCGTGGCGGTGTATGCCGTTCCCGCCAAGAGCCCCAGGATCGTCGCGTCGTGCATGGCACCAGCCTCTTGCCAGTCGGTGACCAGCCACGCCCCGTCGGCGTTGGCCACCTCCACGCGCGTGCGCTCGCCCGACTCGTCCGTCCATTTCGCAGTCGCGACCGTCGAAATGTCGTTCGACACCGTGACCCGGGGACCGGGGCCGCTCGCCTCGTCGGCGGGCGTGCAGGCGAGCAGGGTGAGCAGCATCGGGACCCGACACTAACAGCGAGATCACCGACCACCTGCCAGGAATTCACACTACAGGAGGCCCGGCAGCACCGCCCGGCGCTCGGGCGGGTAGTCGGCGAACCGGGCGCGATACCACCGGTGATGCGCCAGCGCCCTGGGGAGGAGGTTCGCCACGGTAAAGGCGAAGAACGCGAGGCCGGGCAACGACCAGGTCATCACCGCCCAGCCCAGCCACTCCATCATCTCCCCGAGGTAGTTCGGGCAGCTCACCCATCGATACAAGCCCCCGCGCGGGATCCCGTAGCCGGACTCGCCCGGCTTACGGAGCGCCAGCAGCACGGCGTCGGCGTGGTGGTTGACCGCGAGGCCAGCCACGAAAATCGCCAGCCCCGCGCCGAGGCGAGGATCCAGCAGCCAGCTCGCCGGGTAGTCGCCCAGGCTCGCCACCCACGCCGCGTTGATGTAGGCGTTGACGACGTTGAACCCGAGCCCCGAGAGCGCGATGACCAGCGGCATGGGCCGGCCGCCTCGCAGGCGAAAGGGAAAGACGAAGGTGCGGTAGACGTAATGCGCCTGCCAGGCCACGAACAGGACCAGCGGCGCGGCGTCGCCGGCGTGCGCCCCCGTGACGAATACGCCGGCGAAGGCCAGCACGGCGGGCGACTCCATGAGGATCCAGCCGGCACGCGGCCCGATCATCGGCCCCCAGCCCGCGCGCGCGTGCCGGCCGTAGGGCGCGGCGACGAGGAGCAGATACACCAGGGTTGGAAGCGCGCAGATGAGCACGCCCCAGGTTGCGTAGGCGTGCAGCCCGCTCACAGGCGCCCGGTGGTGGCGAACCAGTCGAGCGTGTCGGCGATGGTGGACTCGAGCGGCCGGGGCGCGTGGCCGAGCTCCCGCGCGGCCTTGGACCAGTCGACGTGGCGACTACCGCGGAACAGGGCGTGAAGTGCCTCGGTGGTAAACAGGGGCTCTTGCCCGAGGAGGCGCTGTGCCCAGGTGGCGGCGGGGGCGCTGGCGGAGGCCAGCCACCGCGGGACGGCGCCGAGCGGGGCGCGCGTGCCCCTGTGTCGCGACACGAGTGTTGCCACCTCCCCCACCGAGGCCCAGCGGCCGCCCAGCAGGTAGCCCTCCCCGGCGCGCCCATGCTCCATCGCCGCGATGCAGCTCGCGGCCACGTCGCGCGCGTCGACCCAGTCAAAACCACCGTCGACCACGGCGGGGATGAGCCCACGCGCCATGCCGAGGAGCGACTGACCAAACCGGGAGGGACCGAAGTCGCAGGGCCCCACCACGCCGCTCGGGTTGACGATCACCGCGTCGAGACCCGCATCCACCTCCGCCCGCACCTCGGCCTCGCCCGCGGCCTTCGACCGGTCGTAGGCCGGCGCGCCGGCGCCGGGGCGGGGCGAGTCCTCGCGGAGCGAGCTCTCCGGCTCGTGGTGGAAGGCGTGCACGCTCGAGACGTGAACGTGGCGACGCACCCCGGCGAGCCGCGCCGCCCGCGCCGCCCTCCGCGCGCCGTCGACGTTGGCGCGCTCGACTGCACCCGCCTGGCTGCCGGTGATCGAGATCACCGCGGCGAGGTGGTACACGCCCTCGGCGCCCGCGAAAGCGGCGCGGAGCGAGGCCTCGTCGGCGAGATCGCCAGGCACCCGCTCCACGTCGAGCCCGTCGAGGCCCCGCGCATCACGATGCACCACGGCGCGCACCTGATCGCCCCGCTCCAGGAGCGCGCGCACCAGGTTGGCCCCGACGTGGCCGCTCGCGCCGGTGACCGCGACCTTCACCAGACGCGGCGCGCCAGGTCGACCCAACCGCGGCTCGTGTCGGCGCCGGCGCCCCGATCGGTGCGGTAGCGCTCCACGCTCCGCGCCGGTTGCCGCTCCTCTCCCTCGCGCCAGCCAGCGCAGGCATCGACGGCGGTGCCGCCGAGATGGTCGGCGGCGAGGGGACGCTTGCACCGGGGGCGCTCGAGGACCATGCGCCGCGATTAACCGCCGACCGCGTGGAGTTGCGGCATCGCGGTGCCGCCGTGGTCTTCAACGGGGAAGGTGTGCGCCGAGTTCACTGGGTCGCAGGCAGGAAGCTCGCCGGCGGCGCGCTGCGCGCCCCTCCCCGCGGCGAGCTAGAGTTCCCGGCTGGAGATCGCCGAGTCCGCCATGGTGCCGATCGCGCTGCTTGGCCTCGTCACCGCCGGCGCAGCGGCGGCACACGAGCCGCACGCGATCACGCCGGGAGCCCCGCTCCACCGCGCCCTCGGTCGACGAGGAGTGCGGCTGCGACGAGGGCGCCGCTGGCGTGCCGGCCTCGCTGGCCCTGTCGACGGCGGCGCGGGGGTGGCGG
>VGRE01000194.1 GCA_016875435.1 Deltaproteobacteria bacterium
CCGCGACCGCCTGGAGCTCGCCTCCCGGGTCGACGTGGCCCGCGCCACCCTCGCCGAGGCAGAGTCGCAGCTCGGGGCGCTCGACCGGGGCGTGGCCGTCACCGCGCCGATCGCCGGGCGCATCGTGGCCAGCCACGCCAACCCGGGCGACGCCGTCAACGAGGGCGATCCGCTGTTTCGCATCGTGAGCGAGGGGGCGCTCTGGGCCCAGGTCCGCGTGCGCGCCAGCGCCGGGCTCGACATCGCGCCAGGCGCCGCGACCGCCGTCGACGTGGGCGGCGAGCGGGTGAGCGCGGTGGTGCTCGACGGCGGCCGGGAGTTCGACCCCGCCACGGGCACAACCCTGGTGACCCTCGCCCTCGACGCCACCGCCGGCCTGCGCCCCGGCCTCTCCGCCGAGACCTGGATCCCCGTGGGTCCCGCGCGCGACACGCTGGTGGTGCCGGAGTCGGCCGTGGTGGAGAGCGGCGGCGTGCCCCTGGCCTTCGTGAAGACCGGCCCCGAGAGCTTCGAGGCCCGGGAGCTGGATCTCGGCGGCCGCGGTGCCGGGCGGGTGGCGGTGGCGCAGGGCCTCGCGCCCGGCGAGCGGGTGGTGGTGGCCGGCGCCTACACGCTCAAGTCGGTGGCCGGGCGCTGAATGTTCGACCGGGTCATCCGATTCTCAGTCGAGAACCGCCTGTTCGTGGTGCTTGCCGCCGCGCTCGTGCTCGCGTGGGGGGGCTGGACGGCGACCCGCATCCCGGTGGACGTCTTCCCCGACCTCAACCGTCCCACGGTGACGGTGATGACCGAGTCGGGCGGCCTGTCGCCCGAGGAAGTGGAAGCGCTGGTCACCCGGCCGCTCGAGGCCTCGATGAACGGGGCCCCGGGCGTGGAGCGCGTGCGCTCGCAGTCGGCGGCGGGGCTGTCGATCGTCTGGGTGGAGTTCAGCTGGGCCACCGACATCTACCGGGCGCGCCAGCAGGTGGCCGAGCGGATGTCGGAGACGACGGAGGGGCTGCCCGAGGGCGTGGTGCCGGTGATGGGGCCCATCTCCTCGATCATGGGCGAGATCCTCCTCGTGGGCCTCTCCTCGCCGAGTGGCGAGATGACCGGGCCCGAGCTGCGCACGCTCGCCGACTGGACGGTGCGGCCCCGCTTGTTGTCGATCCCCGGCATCGCCCAGGTGACGGCCATCGGCGGCGGGGTGGAGCAGGTGCACGTGGACGTCGACCCGGTGGCCCTCGCGCGCGCCGGTCTCGACCTCGACGCGGTGATCGACGCCGCCGCGCACGCCCAGGGCGCCACCACCGGCGGCTTCGTGGACAGCCAGTCGCAGGAGCTGGTGGTGCGCAACCTCGCCCGCACCGCCGACCCCGATCGCCTCGCCGACACGGTGATCGGCGAGGTGGACGGCGTGTCCCTGGGCCTCGGCAGCGTGGCCCGGGTGAGCCGCGGCACCGGCGTCAAGCGCGGCGACGCCGGGGTCAACGGCGAGCCGGCGGTGATCCTCGCCGTGTCGAAACAGCCCGGGGCCTCCACCATCGACCTCACCCGCGCGGTGGAGTCCGCCGTGGCCGGGCTGCACCTCGACGCCGAGGTGACCACGCTCTTCCGGCAGGCCGACTTCATCGGCGCGTCGATCGAGAACGTGGTTGAGGCCCTCCGCGACGGCGCCATCCTCGTCACGCTGGTGCTGGTGCTGTTCCTGTTGAACTGGCGCACCACGGCCATCACCCTCACCGCCATCCCGCTGTCCTTCGTGGTGTCGGCGCTGGTGCTGCACGCCATGGGCATGACGGTGAACACCATGACCCTCGGTGGCCTCGCCGTGGCCATCGGCGAGCTCGTGGACGACGCGATCGTCGACGTGGAGAACGTGTACCGGCGCCTGCGCGAGAGCAAGGGCCTGTCGCCGAGCAAGATCGTGGCGGCGGCGAGCAGCGAGGTGCGCAGCTCCATCGTCTTCAGCACCGTCCTGGTGGTGCTGGTCTTCGTGCCGTTGTTCTCGCTCTCGGGCATCGAGGGGCGCCTTTTCGCGCCGCTCGGCGTGGCCTACATCACCTCGATCCTCGCCTCGATGGTGGTGTCGCTCACCGTCACCCCGGCGCTGGCACGCTGGCTGCTCCCGGGCTCCGCCCTGCGCGCGCACGGCGACGGCTGGCTGGTTCGCAAGCTCAAGGCCGTCGATCGCTGGCTGCTGGAGCGCACGCTGCCCCACCCGGGGCTGGTGCTCGGCGGCACCGCCCTCGCCGTGCTGCTGGCGGCCGCCAGCGTGCCCTTCCTCGGCACCAGCTTCCTGCCCCCCTTCAACGAGGGCACCGCCACGGTGAACGTGCTGGCCCGCCCGGGCACCTCGCTCGCGGCGTCGAACCAGCTTGGCCAGTCGGCCGAGAGACTCCTGCTGTCGGTGCCCGAGGTGCTCTCGGTGGGGCGACGCACCGGGCGTGCCGAGCTCGACGAGCACGCGGAGGGCGTGCACTACAGCGAGATCGACGTGGACTTCGCCGAGAACGGTCGCCACCGCGATGTGGTCCTCGCCGAGATCCGCGAGCGACTGTCGGCCCTGCCGGGCGCGAGTGTCAGCATCGGCCAGCCCATCAGCCACCGGCTGGACCACCTGCTCTCCGGCGTGCGCGCGGCGATCGCGGTGAAGGTGTTCGGGCCCGACCTCGGCGCGCTCCGGGGCTCCGCCGAGTCGGTGCGCGAGGTCCTCGCGCGGGTACCGGGCGTGGTCGACCTCGCGGTGGAGCCGCAGGTGCTGGTGCCGCAGGTGCACGTGGAGGTGGACCGCGAGTCGGCCCTGCGACTAGGCCTGCAACCGGGCGAGGTGACCGCCCAGCTCGAGGCGGCGCTCGCCGGGGTGACCGTGGCCCAGGTGCTCGACGGCATCCGGCCGCTCGACCTCGTGGTGCGCTTCGCGCCCGAGTGGCGCGAGGACTTCGACCGCCTCGCCGCCGCGCCCCTGCTCGCGGGCGACCACGCCATCCCCGTGGGCAACGTCGCCACCATCCGCCGGGGGACGGGCCCAAACCAGGTGCTCCACGAGAACGGGCAACGCCGCATCGTCATCTCCGCCAACGTGGCCGAGCGCGACATCGGCGCGGTCGTGCGCGACATCGAGGCCGCCGTGTCGCGACTCGACCTGCCGCAGGGCACCTATGCCACCATCGGCGGGCAGTTCGAGAGCCAGCGCGAGGCGAGCCGGGCCATCGCCTGGTTGTCGATCGTGTCGCTGGTGGCGATGTACGCGGTGCTCTTCGCGCACTTCCGGTCGCACGCCATCACGCTCCAGGTGCTGCTCAACGTGCCCCTGGCGCTCATCGGATCGGTGGCCGCCGTGTGGATCTCCGGCCAGCCCCTGTCGGTGGCCACGCTGGTGGGCTTCGTCACGCTGTGTGGCATCTCCACGCGCAACACCATCCTGATGGTGTCGCACTACTTTCACCTCGTGGCCCACGAGGGCGAGGCCTTCGGTCGCGACATGGTGATTCGCGGCAGCCTGGAGCGCCTCGTGCCGGTGGCGATGACCGCCCTCTGCGCGGGCACGGCGCTGGTGCCCCTGGCCCTCGCCGAGGGCGAGCCGGGCAAGGAGATCCTCACCCCGGTGGCCCAGGTGATCCTCGGTGGCCTCGTGTCGTCCACCCTGCTGGATCTCGTCGTGACCCCCACCGCCTTCCTTCGTTTCGGCCGCGCCGCGGCCGTGGCCCGCACTCAACCCCTCGTGGAGTCCTAGATGTTCTTCTTCATCCTCGCCTGTGCCCAGGAACCTGCCACGCCCGCGCCCGCGCCAGCGGCTGCCCCCGCGCCCGCGGCGGATGCCGCCCCCGCTCACGATCACGGCGCCGGGGGTCACGAGGGCGGAGGCCACGGCCACGGCGCCGCCCACGGGGGCATCCAGGCCGAGCTGGAGGGCCTGCACGTGGAGGCGGTCGTCACCCACAACGGCGTGCTCTTCTACCCGGCCGACGCCGACAACAAGGGCCTCCCCGCCGAGGGCTTCTCGGGCCAGGCGGTGGTCAAGGGGCCGAGCGGCGTCGAGACCGTCCAGCTCATGCCCATGGGCGACCACCTGCACGCGGTGGCCAAGCTCGAGGTGGGCAAGCCGGCCACGATCGTGCTTACCCTGACTCGCGACGGCAAGCCCCAGTCTCACACCTACGAGGTGAAGGCGGTGGGCATGACCGAGCACGACCACACCACGCTCCACGGCGGCGTGGTGTCGATGTGGGGCGACTACCACGTGGAATACGTGATGAAGGACGGCGAGCACCGCTTCTACATGAGCGACGCCAAGCGCGTGCCGCTCAGCGGCAACGTGACGGGGAGCGCCACGCAGGGCGGCAAGGACGTGCCGCTGGCCTTCGACGCCACCACGGGCCTGCTGGCGGGGAAGGCCGATCCCGCCGCGCAGGGGACGGTCATGCTCAACGCCAGGGTGGAGGGCGTCGCGTTCAGCCTGGGGTGGTAGAACGACCGGGGAGTCTCGGTGATACCCCTCTTCCTCCCCAGCCGCGTGTTGTCGCGGCACCCGGTGGACACGGTGCCCACACCGGGGATGAGGGTGTGGGTGGGGCACGAGATGGACGGCCAACACACCGGCGTGAACTCGCTACCCGGCCGGTGACAGCACGTACTGGCAGAACAGCATGTAGGGGTCGGTGAAGCGCCGGTCGACCACGCGTAGACCCGCCGCGGCGAAGAGATCCAGCCAGCGCGGCACGTCGAGCTCGTAGACGTCGCGCGCGGCGAGGGGGACGGCGGCCTTGTCGAGCTGGCCGAGCGCCCAGTCGCGGAGGATGGTCGCGAGGCGGGCGCGGCTGTCGTCGCGGGTGGCCGCGTCGTGATCGGCGGCGATGGCCACGCCGAAACGCCGGACGTAGGAGTCGCAGAGGCGCTCCAGGAGCACCGTGTCGCCGGGGGCGAGGTCGACGTCGCAGTGAATGTCGGCCTCGTTCACGAGCACGAGGGGGGCCCGCACCCGCGCCAGCGCGTCGAGCTTGCCGGCGCGGGCGAGGCCGTGCTGGCGGTTCTGTGCCCGGTCGCGACCCGGAACGTGGTGGAGCACGAGAGAAAGCACGGCGACGTCGGCATCTGGCAGCCGCGCCGACTCCACGGGCTCCCGCACGTGGGTGACGGTGACACCGCGCGGCACCTCGACGCGCACGCCGTCGGCGCCCCGGGGGTGAGGGTCGACCACGACGATCTCTCCCCGCGCGCTGGCCGGCAGGGCGCCGCGCCAGAGGCGCCCGTTGCCGCCGCCCACCTCGATGACGCGGAAGGGCCCGGTGAAGCGGAGGTAGGGCCGGTTCGCCTCGTAGAGCCCGCGCGCCAGGGTGCTGTCGCTGAAGGCCGTGAAGAGCGAGCCCGGGCCGAAGTCGCTGTTCCACGCCTCCTGGCCCGGCGGCAGGGCGTCGCGAAGGGCGAGGGCGGCGGCCGGCTGCTCGCCACGCGGAAGCCGCAGGATCTCGTGGACCCGGGGCAGCAGGGAATGGGCTGGCACCGGCAAGTCTTAACCCTTAACCTCCGACACCATGCGTCTCCTCACGACTCTTCTCGCCCTGGCCGATGGGCCCGTTTCCGTCAGCATTCCCACGGCGGCGCTGCGAGTGGAGCGCATGGATCCGGTGGAACCGACGGAGGGCGCGGCGGCCTACCTCGTGCTCGACCCGGCGAAGACGGCGGGGGCGGTGGTCGCGCCGGGCGAGCTGCGGGTGCTGCTGCCAGACGCGGCAACGGCGCGATTGGCGGCGCAGGTCATGGCCTCGGGGACCACCCTCGCGGCCACGCTGGAAACCCGGACGGAGACGGTGGGCACCACCCGCGCGACGGGGGAGCAGGGCGCCTACGTGTGCGCCTGGGAGCCCTTCAGCGTGGTGGCCGTGCGGCTGCTGGCGGGGGCCGGGCTCGAGCTGACGCAGCGGGTGCGGGCCGGCGCGGGACGCACCGAGCCGGGCGCCTGCCCGCGACCGGGCCACGGGGAGTAGCTACTTCCTCGGCGGGAGCTGCGTCGGCGCCGGGGCCGGGATGCCCTCGGTCGCGGGGTCGACGACGAAGAAGTCGACGCGACGGTTCTTCGCGCGGTCGGCCTCGGACTTCTCCTTCACCAGCGGCCTGGTCTCGCCGTAGCCCACCGCGGTGAACCGGCCCTCGACCACGCCCTTGCCGACCAGGTAGGCGCCCACGCTCTCGGCGCGGGCCTGCGACAACTTCAGGTTGTCCTTGTCGTCGCCGCGGCTGTCGGTGTGACCCTCGATGCGCAGGCGCTTGATCTCGGGGTGGTCGCGCAGGATTTCCGCCACCTCGTCGAGCAGGCCGAAGCTCTCCGCCTTGATGACCGCCTTGCCCGTCTCGAAGTAGATCGAGTCCTTGATCTCGATCTTCTCAGCCTTCAGCTCGGCCTTGGCCGGGTGCATCTCCAGCGTGATGCTGGCGCTCCCGTCCCTCGCCAGCTCGACGAGGGCCTTGCCCGGCCGGTAGCCAGCCGCGCGGGCGACGATCTGGTAGCCGCCGGGGCGGACGCTGACCGAGCCGGCCGCCTGGTCCTTCACGGCGGTGGGACCGCGCGCGCTGAAGGTGGCGCCCGCCATCGGCGCCTTCTTCGCGTCGACGATCGACACGTTGAGGGTGCCCCGCGGCGCGGGAACGGTGACGGTGGTGGTGACCGAGCCGGCGCCCGGCACGTCGAAGTTCAGCTTCGAGGCGCGCGCGCCGATCTCGATCGTGCCGCGGTCGAGCTCGACCATCGCGCCCGAGGGACCGGTCTTGTCGGTGCCGGTGATGGACCAGTACTCGTCGGTCGGCTGGCCGTCGGTATCGACGACATTGATGGTCAGCCTCGCCCACTCCGGGCAGCCGTCGGTGTCTTCCGCGCCGTCGAGGTCCTCCGGCTTCTCGGGGCAGGCGTCGAGCTTGTCGGCGATGCCGTCCTTGTCCTTGTCGGGCGGGGCCACCGGGTCGTAGGCGATGGTGAACAGCAAGCGCCGCGAGGGCGTGCTCACCGCGTCGCCGATGCCGAAGGACACCGCCGGTCTCACCGCGATGGCGTTGCCCTTGCCGGTGCGCACCCAGCCGCCGGCGAGCCACTCCGTGGGGCGGGCGGCCGGGTTGGCGATGTCGTCGAGCACGCCGCTGGCGTAGAGCTCGGTGACGAGGCCCACCCGCTGGTTGAGCGCGTAGGCGGCGCCAAGCTGGAGGACGCCCTGGCTACCCCAGGCCACGTTCTCCAGTTCCACCGCCGGCACGTAGTCGAGGCCCACCGAGGCGCCGAGGTGCAACGCCGCGAGCCGCTTGTCCACGCTCAGGGCGCCGCCCACGCCGAGACCGCCGGTCTTGAGGCCGCCGTCGATGGTCGACGAGGGCAGCGAGCTGTGCGCGCCGAGCGCCACGCCGATCGGCCCTTCCCTGCCGTCGATGAAGCGAAACTTCGCGTCGACGATCATGTCGCCGAGGCCCGCCCCGGCTTCCACGCCGTCGCCATCGGCGCCGAGGACCACCGGCAAGTCGAGACCGATGCGGAACCGGTCCTTGGTAAAGGCCAGGCCCGCGTCGAGCTGGAGGACTTCCGACACGATGTCGACCGGCTCGCCGCCCTCGGGCGTGTACCGGAGCGGGCTGCCGGTGTGCGAGATCACGGCGCGCCCGGTGATGCCCGGCGCGGGCAACTCGGCGTCCACCATGCGGAAGAACTCGTGGCCGTCCAGCGCCGGGCGGAAGGTCTGCACGTTGATGTTGGGCGCCTCGCCGCCCGAGGTTGCATCTTGAGCGAACGCGAGGGAAATCGTGAGCAGCATCATGTCCTACTTACGACGGCGGGCGAGGCCGGCGACGGAAAGGGTGGCAAGGAGCGCGGCCGCGCCGCCGGGCGCCGAGACAGGGTCGCAGCCGCAGCCGCCTCCCGAGTACTCGCCCTTGGTGTCGACCTCGGCGGTGTCGCTCGGGGCCGGGTCGGCCGTGTCGGTGGGATCGGATGTATCAGTCGTGTCAGCGGTGTCAGCGGTGTCAGCGGTGTCAGCGGTGTCAGCGGTGTCAGCGGTGTCAGCGGTGTCAGCGGTGTCAGCGGTGTCGATCGGCTCGCCGGTGTCGGCCACCCCGGTGTC
>VGRE01000195.1 GCA_016875435.1 Deltaproteobacteria bacterium
CCCGGCCGTCGCCGCGGTCCCCCTGCCGCTCGCCCCGGCGGTTCCCGCGGCCCGTACCGTGGCGCTCGTCGCGTCGCGAGTCACGACGGCCCTCCCGCTGCTCGTCGCGAGCCGACTCGCCCGGCGGCCGAGCCTCGTGCGACGTGGGCTCCGGCGCGCTGCCCAGGGTGGAAGCGGGAGACGCGACCGCCGGCTCGGCGGCGGCGGGAGCAGCGATCCTCGGCGGCAGCGCGCTGGCGATGTCGGGGGGAGACAAGACCGCGCGCGGCTCGGCCACGGGCGCCACCGCCGGCGCCGAGGCCCGGAGTGCCTCCAGCGCGGCGACCAGGCGCGACACGCGGATGCTCCGCTCCTCGGGCGACGCCGCGTCGAAGCCGCTGACGGCCTCCCGCAGCGCCACGACCGCCGGCGCATCGCCCGCGGCCTCCGACACCCGTGCCGCCCAGGGCGCGAGCGTGTTCTCCACGTAGCGGGCGCGCGCGGCGTTCTTGCCGCCGTCGCGACCCAGCCAGCCAGCGGTGCGCCCGATCACGTCGAGCGCTTCTGCCACCGGTGCGCTCACGCGCCCTCCCTAGCGGTAATGAACCGCGGTGATCGTCAGGCTGCGCGTGCCCTTCGGCGTTTCAACCTGTACTTCCTGATCTCTGCGCTTGCCGAGCAGCGCGCGGCCGATGGGCGAGGAGTAGCTGATGAGACCCTTCTTCACGTCGATCTCGTCGAGACCGACGATCCGGTAGGTGAGCTTGTCGCCGGTGTCGTTGTCTTCCAGTTCGATCGTCGTGCCGAAGATCACCTGCTCGGAGGGCTTGATCTTGGTGATGTCGATCACCTCGGCGAGCGACACTTTCGACTCCAGCTCGATGATGCGCCCCTCGATGTGGCCCTGACGGTCTTTCGCGGCGTCGTACTCGGCGTTCTCGGAAATGTCGCCGTGCGCGCGCGCCTCCTCGAGGGCCACGATGTTCTGGGGGCGAAGCACCTCTTTGAAGTGCTTGAGCTCGGCGAGCACCTTCTGGTAGCCCGCTGGCGTCATGGGAATGCGTTCCGGCATTGCCCCCCGGTAACCCCGGGAGCGCTAGCGCGACAGCCCGAGCACCGCGCCACGCAGTTGCCGCCCGGCCAGGGCATCGGCCCGGTGGCGACCCCCGGCCGAGGCCGGGAGCGTCGTGCCCAGCGGGTCGATGATCGCCAGGGTCTTGACTTCGAGGCCGATAATCTCTCGCGGCATGATGGCCAGGGCACGCACGGTGGCCTCGAGGTCGCCGAGAGCGGTGTAGGCCGCGGCAAAGGCGCTCTCCAGCCCGGCCGATCCGGGCACTGCCCGCTCGAACTCGTGGTCTTTCTCCTCTGGCGCCCGGGGCTGGTGGTCGGCGGCCACCGCCAGCACGCCCGCGCGCACGCCGTCGACCAGCGCGGCGCGGTCGGCAGCGGAGCGGAGGGGCGGGTGGAGGCGGTAGCGGGCGTCGTAGGCCCCGTCGTCGAGGTCGTCCTCGCAGAGCAGCAGGGAGCGCGCGGCGCAGCTCCCCGAGATGGGGAGTCCCTCGCGGCGGGCCCGGTCGAGCAACTCCACCGCGACCGCCGTGCCCAGGTGGGTGAGGTGGACCGTCGCCCCGGTGGCCCGGCACAGCGCCAGCGCGCGCGCCACCCCGATCTCCTCGGTGGCAGCGGGGTTGCCGCGCAGGCCGAGGCGCACCGCCGCGGCCGAGTCGTTCGCCACCCCCACGATGTCGAGGTCGGCGTCGGCCGGGCGGAGCAGCACGGTGAGATCGAACTCCCGGGCGTACTCCAGCGCGTTTCTCAGCACGGCGGTGTCGCGATGGGGCACGCCGCCGTCGCTGAGCGCCACCGCGCCGGCCCGGGCAAGCAAGCCCATCTCGGTGAGCTCCACGCCGCCGAGGCCCACCGTCAGCGCCGCCGCGTTGAGGAGGCGCACGCCGCCACGCGCCTCCACGCGCCCGAGGTTCTCAGGCACGTCGACGATCGGCTCCACCCGCGGCGAGCACAGCAGCGCGCCGAAACCGCCTGCCTCGGCGCCCACCACGAGGCTGTCGAGCGTCTCGCGCGGCGGGAAGCCGGGGAAACCGGGGTCGCAGTAGAGATCGACGAAGGCGGGCACCGCGACCAGTCGCGACAGCACCTCGTTCGACACGTCGAGATCGACCTCGACCGCCGCACCGCCGAGCACCGGTACGCTAGCCTTCATCGACGGGCCCCTCCCGGCCGAGCAGGTGGTACAGGAGCGCCATCCGCACCGCGATGCCGTTGGTCACCTGGTCGAGGATCACGCTGCGACCGCCATCGGCCACCTCGGCGCCGATCTCCACGCCCCGGTTGATCGGCCCGGGGTGCATCACCAGCACCTCGGGGCGCGCTCGCTGCAAGCGGTCGAGATCGAGACCGTAGAAGGCGGCGTACTCCCGCGCCGAGGGCAACATCGCCTTGCCCAGGCGTTCTCGCTGGATGCGGAGCATCATGATCGCGTCGGCCTCGCCCACCACCTCGTCGATGGTGTGGCGCCGGGTGACGGGCAACGCGGCCAGCTCGCGGCGGCACATCGTCCCCGGGCCCGCCACCACCACCCGGGCGCCCATCGTCGCCAGGCCGAAGATGTTCGAGCGCGCGACCCGGCTGTGCTGGACGTCGCCGACGATCGCCACGGTCCGGCCGTCGAGGGCGCCCCAGTGGTCGGACATCGTCAGCATGTCGAGCAAGGCCTGCGAGGGATGCTCGTTGATCCCGTCGCCCGCGTTGATCACGCTGAAGGGGAAACTGCGCGCGAGCAGCGCCGGGGCGCCCGCGCTGGCGTGCCGGATGACGATGCAGTCGGGCTGCATCGCGTGGATGTTGCGCGCCGTGTCCATCAGCGTCTCGCCCTTGGCGGTGGACGAGGTGCTCACGTTGAAGGACAGGGTGTCGGCGCTGAGCCGCTTCGCCGCCAGCTCGAAGGAGGTGCGGGTTCGAGTGCTGTTCTCGAAGAACAACGAGACGACCAGGCGGCCTCGCAGCGTGGGCACCTTCTTGATGCGCCGCTCGCCCACCTGGCGCATGCGCGCCGCCGTGGAAATCAGCGCCTCGATCTCCGCGCGCGGCATGCCGCGCAGCCCGAGGAGGTCCTTCCGTTCCACGCGCCAGGGGGCTAACCCGCCCCCGGCTCCACGCGCACCTCTCGCCTGTCCCAGTCCACCGTCACCCGGTCGGACTTGCGCGTGTGCAGCGACAGCGCGACGAGGTCGGCCGCCACCGGCAGCTCGCGATGCCCCCGGTCGACCAGGACCACGAGCTTGATGAAGTCGGGGCGACCGAAGTCCCAGACCTCCCCCATGGCCGCTCGCACCGTGCGACCGGTGAAGAGCACGTCGTCGACCAGGACGATGCCGCACCCCGTCACCGGGAAGGGCAGGTCGGTGTCGCCGAGCACCGGCTTCTCGAGGCCGGTGTAGAGGTCGTCGCGGTACAGCGTGATGTCGACGTCGCCCCGGTCCGGCCGCCGGGCGCCGAGGCGCTCCACCTCGTCGGCGAGCTCGTCGGCCAGCGGCACCCCGCCGTCTCGGATCCCCACCAGCGCCCAGCGGGGGACGCCGACCAACGTCGTCACCAGTTGCGACGCGAGACGCTTCACGCCCTCGTCGAGTTGCTCGCGGGTCCAGACCACGTTCATTCGCGCACGATGTCGCCGCTCTGATCTACCCGCTGCTCCACGTAGAAGTCGAGGCGACGGCCCCCGACGAGCGGCGGGTACACGTCGACTTGCCACTCCGCGACCACCACCTTCTGGCCAGCCTCCTCGCTCAGCGCGAAGTGGGCCGGGGTGATGTAGTCGATTTCCCGCCTGCGGAGCTGGGTCGCGATCTCTGACTTGGCCCGGTCCTTGGTGTAGGCCTGCCAGGTGAGCGCCACGGACTCCGCTACCTCCTGCATGACGTAATAGTCCTTGTAGTAAGGTCCGAAATACACGAGCCACCCCCCACCCGCGACTAGGCCTACGACGAGGAGGAGCGAGATGAGGTCTTTCATGGCGGCTCCGCGGGCAATGCTACCAGGGACGGGCCGACAGGGCGGCCACGCTCACGACTCTTCCAGCCGGAGCACGGCGAGGAAGGCCTCCTGCGGCACCTCCACGGAGCCCACCGCCTTCATCCGCTTCTTCCCTTCCTTCTGCCGCTCGAGGAGCTTGCGCTTGCGCGAGATGTCGCCGCCGTAGCACTTGGCCGTCACGTCCTTGCGCATCGCCTTCACCGTGGTCCGCGCGATCACCTTGCTGCCGATCGCCGCCTGGATGGCCACGTCGAACATCTGGCGAGGAATCAGGTCTTTCAGCTTGCTCGCCAGGGCCTGGCCCTTGTGGAAGCTCACGCTGCGGTGGCAGATCGTGGACAGGGCGTCGACCGGCTCGCCGTTGACGAGGATGTCGAGCTTCACGAGGTCGCTGGCCTCCCAGCGGAGGATCTCGTAGTCCATCGAGGCGTAGCCTTGCGACACCGACTTGAGACGGTCGAAGAAATCGAACACCACCTCGGCGTAGGGGATCTCGTAGGTGAGGATCACCCGCCCGGGGCCGGCGTAGGCGAAGTTGGTCTGGCGGCCGCGGCGCTCCTCGCACAGCTTGAACAAGTTGCCCAGGTAGGACTCCGGCGCGTGCAGGGTCACCTTGGCGATGGGCTCCTCGATGGCGGCGACATGCTGCAACGGCGGCAGCTTCGACGGGGACTGGATGGTGATGCGGTCGCCATCGGACTTGACCACGTCGTACACCACGCTGGGCGCGGTCGTGATGAGGTCGAGGTTGTACTCGCGCTCGAGGCGGTCGTGGATCACCTCCATGTGCAGCAACCCGAGGAAACCGCAGCGGAAGCCGAAGCCGAGCGCGTCGGAGGTTTCCGGCTCCCAGGTGAAGGAGCAGTCGTTCAGCTGGAGCTTTTCGAGCGCTTCCCGCAGCTCGCCGTAGTCGGCCGAGTCGGTGGGGAAGATGCCCGAGAAGACCATGGGCTTCACTTCCTTGAAACCCGCGAGCGGCTCGCTGGCCGGGTGCTTGTCGTGGGTGACGGTGTCGCCCACCTTCGCGTCGGCAAGGGTCTTGATGTTGGCCACGATGAAGCCCACCTCGCCCGTCGCGAGTTCCGGACGCTCAACGGCTTCTGGAGAGAACACGCCCAGCTTGAGCACGTCGTAGAAGGCGCCAGTGGCCATCAGGCGGATGCGGTCGCCCTTGCGGAGCACGCCGTTCTTCACGCGCACGAGCACGATCACGCCCACGTAGGGGTCGAACCACGCGTCGAAAATCAGCGCCTGGAGCGACGCCTCGCGGTCGCCCGCCGGCGGGGGGATGATGGCGACGATCGCGTCGAGCAGGCCCTCGATGCCCTGCCCGGTCTTGGCGGAGACCATCTGGCAGTCGCGAGTCTCGATGCCCACGTTCTCCTCGAGCTGCTGCATCGCCCGGAGCGGGTCGGCGCCGGGCAGGTCGATCTTGTTGACCACCGGCAGGATCGCGAGATCGTGCTCGATGGCGAGGTACACGTTGGCGAGCGTCTGCGCCTCCACGCCCTGCACCGCGTCGACCACCAGCAGCACGCCCTCGCAGGCGGCCAGCGCTCGCGACACCTCGTAGCCGAAGTCGACGTGCCCCGGGGTGTCGATGAGGTCGAGGGTGTGGCCCTTCCACTGCATCGCGGCGGTCTGCGCCTTGATGGTGATCCCGCGCTCGCGCTCGATGTCCATCTTGTCGAGGTACTGCTCGCGCATCTCGCGGGCGCTCACCGTGCCCGTCACCTGGAGGAGGCGGTCGGCGAGGGTGGACTTCCCGTGGTCGATGTGGGCGATGATCGCGAAGTTGCGGATCTTGTCCTGAGGGGAAGCCATGGGGGCCGGCCGCTATCACGTCTGGTCGTTACTCGTAGCCAAGCTCCTTCATCCGCGCCGACGCAGCGGCGTGAGTGGGATCGATCTCGAGGATGCGATGCAGCGCCTCGACCTCGGAGCGCGGGTCGACCCGCTCCCTCGCGACGGCGGCGAGGCCCTCCCAGGCCCACCGGTTGTCGCGGTTGACGACCACGGCGCGACGGAAGCGCACCTCGGCCGCGTCGCGCTCGCCCAGGAAGTGGAGGACCCAGCCCTCCATCCCCACGGGACGGTCGCGCGCCGCGAGAAAGTTACGGAAGTGAGCCTGCATTTTCTCGTCGTCACCGACGGCTCGGGCGAGAGCGCCCGCGCGGAAGTGGGGGGGCCCGTAGGCGGGGTCGGCCAGCGCCGCCTCCGCCTGCACCTTGCGAGCCTCCTCCTTGCGGCCCTGCTCCTCCAGCACGATGCCGTAGTGGTGGAGGGTGCGTGCCCGCGACACGGGCTCGGTGGCGGCGGCAGCGCCCACGCGGTCGACCGCGGCAGGACCGAGCTTGCGGGCGATGCGAAAGGCCTCCTCGGCCCGCCAGCCGTCGAGCGACACCGCCTCCATCAACAGGACCGTGGCGCGCTCGGCGAAGGCATCGCGAAGCATGGTGGGCGCCCGGAGACGAGTCATCACCCCGGCCATCTGCACCTGGAGACGGGGCGAGCGCGGCGAGAGCCGCAAGGCGCGGGTGGCGGCGAGGTCGGCGGCGTGGGCGCGCACCGCGTCGTGGTCGCTGGCGGCGAGGCGCGAGGTGGCGATGGCGCAGGCCGCGTGGGCCCAGGCCCGGGACGGCTCGCGGCTGGCCGCGGCGCAGGCCGAGGCCTCGGGATCCGCGCGCTCCAGCAAGAGGAGGGGCGCCATGCCGGAGATGCGCTTCGCGCGCGTCCCCGGCGCGTCCGCGTCGACCAGTCCCGTCGCCACTGTCGCCATCGTGCCCAAGGCAGCGAGCCCGGCGAGGGGCCACCGGCGCCCGCCCGGGTTGCCGATGTCCAGCGCGCCAAGGACCACGCCGGCCAGCACCGCGGCGGGCACGAGCACGCCCGGGGTCCGCAGCGGGAAGTCGCCGAGGCTCTGCATCGCCACCGCGAGCAAGGCCACGCCGAGGCCCACCGCCGTGGCGGAGCGGAGGTCGTGCTCCACCACGTCGAGGCGCCGGGCGATGGCGCGCGTCGCCAGCACGAGGAGCGCGGCCACGGAGACGAGGCCCACGCCGCCTAGCTCCACGAGGAGCTCCACGGGCTCGGAGTGGGCGTGCATCAGGTCGTACAGGTGCACCGCGCGCTCGTGCGGGCTCACCGCCTGCGCCCACGATCCGGCGCCCGCGCCGACGATCGGCGACTCGAGCCAGGCGTCCACCGAGGCCCGCCAGGACAGCACCCGCGAGGAGACGCTCTCGTCGCTGCCGAGCGCGAGGAAACGCCGCACCGCGCCGAAGGGGCCGGCGGTGAGCGCGGCCAGCAACAACCCCGCCACCGGCACGCCCAGGCCGATGCCGAGGTGTACCCCGTCGTCGCGACGCCAGCGGGTCCACGCCCCGAGCGCGAGGGCGGCCAGGACCAGAGACACGATGGGCGCCCGCGAGGCGGCGGCCAGCATCGCCATCGCCAGCAGTCCCACCGCGAAAGCGAGGAGCGACAACCTCGGCAGCTTGTCGCCGCTGGCCTCCATGACCCCGGGGGGCTGGCTCGAGCGTCGCTCACGACGGGCGTGGCGCCTTACTTCCTCGGGCAAGAGCGGGAAGATCGACGCCGCCAGCGACCACGCCGCCCCGATGCCCATGACGAGGAAGGCGGCGAAGTGCCCGCGATTGATGAAGGTGCCGGTGGCGTAGCCGAGGTAGGACACCTTCTTGCCGATGCCGGTGGACGGCCCGGCCCGGTTGGCGAAGCCGAAGAAGGCCTCGAAGAGCGCCAGGCCCAGGAGCCCGAGCAGGAACACCAGCAGGGCCGGACGCGACCGCGACAGGCGCCAGCCCACCACCACCGCGCCGGCGGCGGCGGCCCACTGCCCGGCGCGCCAAGCCCACTCGGGAAAGGAGAGCGCCAGCGGGCGCCAGGCCCCGTCGCGCGCGCCCGCGAGGGGGTCGAAGTCGTAGGTCCCGGCCGTGCCGAGCAGCAGGTCGAGGTCGTACCGGGCCAGGGAGGCCAGCCACTCCGCGCGGGGCACGGGCGGCAGGCCGGCGGCCCAGTCCAGG
>VGRE01000196.1 GCA_016875435.1 Deltaproteobacteria bacterium
GAGCCCGAGCTGGGTTGACTTCGCCGCGGTGCCTGCGGTGGCCACCTCGACGAGCAGCCAGTGCGTGATGTCGGCCACTGCCGGGTCGAGCACCTGGGGCCACTCGGCCGGCGGCGTGTACTGCTCGAGTACCTGGCCGTCGCGGTCGAGCACCCGGTCGATGTAGTGCGGGTCGACCTTGCGCCCGCCGGTCGCGAAGGCGCTGTAGGCCCGCGCCAACTCGGGGATGGTCAGCGAGGCGCTGCCGAGTCCCATCGAGAGGTCGACGTCCATGTGCGACTCGATGCCGAGGTTGCGCGCCAGCTGGTAGACGGGGTCGAGGCCGATCGCGTCGAGCACCCGCACGGTGACGACGTTGCGGGACAGGGCAAGCGCGCGGCGGAGCGTGATGTCGCCGAGGTAGTCCTCGCCGTAGTTCGCCGGTTTCCAGAGCTGGTTCCTCAGCGTGTTGTAGACGAGCGGCGCGTCTTGCACGATGGTGCCGGCGGTGAACTTCCTCGATTCGATGGCCGCCGCGTAGACGATGGGCTTGAAGGTCGACCCCACCTGCCGCACGGCCTGCGTGGCCCGGTTGAACTGGGTGTCCTTGAAGTCCACGCCCCCCACCATTGCCAGTACCGCGCCATCGGCGATGCGGTAGCTCCACAAGGCGCCCTGGATGAGCGGCTCCTGGAAGAGCGACACGGCCACGTAGGGGCCGTCGCCCGCGTCCTTGTAGGTCTTTAGCGCCTCGGTGCTGCGAAAATCGCGGTTTTCTACCTCCACGGTGACCACGTCGCCCGGCCGGAGCGCGGCGTTGAGGTCGTCGATGCGGCGTCGCGACATCGTCTCGCCCTCGGCCACGGGGTGCGCCCAGGTCGTCCACGCCAACGGGATGATGCCCTTGACGCCGCCGAGGTCGACGAGGGCGTGCTTCTTCTGCACGTCGGTGACGACGGCGGTGTACCACTCGCCCTCCACCACCTCGCCGATCTTCTGGGTGAGCGACGCGATCTTCTCGGTGACGGCGCTGCCCTCGAGGTGCTCGGAGGCACCGCGCCACCCGCCGATCTTCTCCTCGGCGTCGCCCACACCCGCGGTGACGGCGCGCTGCGCTTCTCGCTGCAAGGCCAGGTTGCAGGTGGCGTGGACGATCAGGCCATCGTTGTACACGCGCTCCTCGCCGTACTTGGCCACGAGGTCGCGCCGGATGTGCTCGGTGAACCAGGGCGCCTTGAGCAAGAACTCGTTCTTGCGGGCCACGACGGTGAGCGGTTGGTCGAGCGCGGCCTTGGCGGTGGCGGCGTCGATGTAGCCGTTCTCGGCCATCTGCGTGAGCACGTAGTCCTGTCGCGACTTGGCTTTCTCGAAGTGGCGATGGGGACTGTAGTCGCTCGGCCGCTGCGGCAGACCCGCGATCATCGCGCTCTCCGCGAGGTCGAGCTCGCCCACGTGCTTGCCGAAGTACACCCGCGCCGCCGCCTCGACCCCGTAGGCGCCGGAGCCCAGGTAAATCTGGTTGAGGTAGAGGTGGAGAATGTGCTCCTTGTCGAAGGTGGACTCGATCCGCTTCGCGAGGAGGGCCTCCTTGATCTTGCGCGAGAAGGTCTTCTCGCTGGTGAGCAGGAAGTTGCGCGCCACCTGCTGCGTGATGGTGCTCGCGCCCTGGGCCTTCTTGCCCTTCATGGCGTTTCGGCCCACGGCGCGGACGATGCCGAGGTAATCGATGCCGCCGTGATCGTAGAAGGCAGCGTCTTCGGCGGAGATGAAGGCCTCGAGCAGGTGCTTCGGCATCGCCGACAGCTCCACCACGTAGCGCCGCTTCTGGTAGATCTCTCCCATCAGCTCGCCGTTTTGGTCGTACACCACGGTGACGGTCGGCGGCCGATACACTTCCAGCGCCTCCACCGAGGGGAGCTCGCGACCGTAGTAGTAGGCGACCCCGGCCGCGGTGGCCGCGCCGAGGACGAGCAGCGCCAGCGCGAGGCCGGTGCCGCCGGCGAAGAGCCCCGCCGTCCAACGCCACAGGCGGCCGCCATTTTTCTTGGGCGGGGAAATCTTGGCCTTGCCTGTGCGCTCGGCCGGTGGCACCGGGCCGCGCGCGGGCGCTCGCGACGTCGGTGACCGAGAGCTGCTGGCGGCCCCGCTCGACGGGCCCCCACCCGACGAGGCCGGTGGCATCGCGAGCTCCGTCGCGGCGGTGGGTTCGGGCACCGGCGCCGGCGGCACGAGCGGGGCCACCTTTCGCGGCGCGGGCGGCGTGGCCTCGGCGGGGCGCGCCGGCGGCGGCGGGAGCGCCACGCTCGCGGTGCCGCTCGCTTTGCCGGGGGGAACGCCGGGTCGATCCTCGTCGCCCTCGAAGCGGGCGCCGCGGCTACGCAGGAACTCCATCGTCCCCGGGCGGTAGCTGATGACCAGAGGCTTGCCGCACGCGCACTGCCGTTCCGCGCCGGGGAGGGGGTAGGGCTCCTCGATGCGGACGGGAAGATTGCAGTGGGGACAAGTGATTTTGAGTGCCATCCGCCAGGACTTGTCCCCGCCTATGCCGGGGCGCTTGCGTTCGGGAGCGGCGGGCCCTATCTTCGAGGCAGATCGCATGCGAATCATCCGGCACCTCCTCGTGCTCGCAGGCGTCGGGGTCGTGGCGCTCGCTGGCTACCACGTGGCCGCGCGCGCCCAGACCTACGTCGCTTCCATCGAACCCCGAGCTCCCTCGCCGGATCTCACCAGCCGCTGGCCGCAGATCGGGACAGGCGCGTACTCCCTCGCCGACCTTGCCGCCCTCGAACCCTCGGTGCAGCAAGTTGCCAGTCGCTACGTCGATCCCAAGCGCATCGACTACCAGAAGATGTTCGCGGCCGGGCTCGAGGCCGTGGAGCACATGTGCCCCGAGGTGCTGTTGCGCCTCGACGGCGAGCGACTCCACGTGCAGGTGGACCGTTTCAGCACCGTGCTCACCGTCGCCGAGCTCGACAGCGAGGACGACGTGGTGGAGCAGGCGCGCCGCGTGGCCCAGATCCTCGAGACGCAGCTCCCGAAGGGAGGCCAAACGCTTCCCGAGATCGAGTACGCCTTCGCCAACGGGATGCTGAGCACGCTCGACCCTCACACCGTGCTCCTGCCGCCCGAGGCGGCGAAGAAGATGCAGGAAGACAACGACGGCAGCTTCGGCGGCCTGGGCATCTCCATCAAGATGCAGAACGGCGACCTGACGATCGACTACCCGATGGTGGGCACCCCGGCCGACAAGGCAGGGCTCAAGCCGGCCGACAAGATCGTCAAGATCGAGGGCGAAGGCACATTCAACATGGACATCGAGGAGGCCGTGTCCAAGATGCGCGGCCCCGCGGGCAGCCACGTCACCATCACCATCATGCGCAAGGGTTTCGACCTGCCGCGCGACGTGAAGCTGCAGCGCGCCGAGATCAAGCCCGAGGCGGCGTGGGGCGAGTTGCTCGACGGCAACGTGGGCTACGTGCAGGTCTCGAGCTTCCACCAGATGGTCGACAGGCAGCTCGACGCCGAGCTGACGGCGCTGGCGCGGAAGGCAGGCGCCGGGGGGCTCAAGGGCCTCGTCATCGACATGCGTGACAACCCGGGCGGCTACCTCGACCAGGCGACCAAGGTGGCTGACAAGTTCCTCAGCAGCGGCGTGATCGTGGCCACCGTGGGCCCGCCGGGCGAGGAGCGGGAGGAGAAAAGGGCGGTGGCCTCGGGCACCGAGCCCGCCTATCCCATCGCGGTGCTGATGAGCGGCAACAGCGCCAGCGCCAGCGAGATCGTGGCCGGCGCGCTCAAGAACACCGAGCGCGCGGTGATCATCGGCGAGCGCAGCTTCGGCAAGGGCAGCGTCCAGGAGCTGATGGACCTGCCCGGGGGCGCGCGGTTGAAGCTCACCGTGCGCCAGTACCTCACGCCGGGCGACCACTCCATCCAGGAGATCGGCATCCCGCCCGACATCGAGCTCAAGCGCAGCTACGTGTCGCCGCCGCGGGAGCTCGAGGAGTACGGCGTGATGTCGGGCCCGCGCATCTCGCTCTTCGCTCGCGAGAACATTTTGCGCGAGGCCGACCTCTCGGGCCACCTCGCCAACTCGATCAACCTCGAGACGCCGCCCGTGTACTCGCTGCGCTACCTCGCCCAGGACCCTGCCGACATCGAGCAGAAGTCGGATCGGCGCGACGTTCGCGCCGACTTCGAGGTGATGCTCGCCCGCGACGTGCTGCTGGCGGCTCACGGCGCCCGGCGCGCCGATGTCCTGGTGGCCGCCGAGAAGGTGGTGTCGAGCCGCGCGAGCAAGCAGGCCGAGGCCATCACCGGGGCCTTCGGGCAGCAGGGCATCGACTGGTCGGAGTGCGCCAACCCCGACGCGGCCTCGGCCGAGCTGTCCCTCCGTTTCGTGCCCCTCGGCGAGCAAGCCGAGACGGATCGCCTCGAGGCGGGCAAGCTCACCCTCCTCCGGGCAACCGTGCGCAACACCGGCGCTCGTCCCCTGTGCCAGGCGCTGCTGCGCTCGGCCTCGCCCAACGGCAACGACGTGCTTGACGGCATCGAGTTCTACATGGGCCGCGTGGAGCCCGGGGGCACGCGCACCTACGAGACGCGCGCGATGATCCCGGGAGGCTACCCCTCCGAGGTGGCGCAGGTGAGGCTCGATCTCGTCGACCTGTCGCAGCGGGTGCTCGCCTCGTCGACCGTCGACGTGGCCACCGAGGGCAAGCCGCGGCCCGAGTACGCCTGGTCGTGGACGCTGGACGACGCGGCCGGGGGCGACGGCGACGGGCTGGTGGAGGTGGGCGAGACCATCCAGCTCCACTACACGCTCGCCAACTCGGGCGAGGGGCCCGGAGGCGACGTGACCTTCAACCTTCGCAAGCTCCCGGGCATGGGCAAGGCGGTGGAGCTCAAGGAGGCCCGCTTCGAGGCAAAGGGACTCGCCGCGGGTGCCAGCCGCTCGGGGGTTCTCTCCTTCCGCGTGGCGGCCGAGCCGCCCGAGCCGAAGATGGCCTTCGAGGTCAGCGTGCGCGACAACACCCGCTACGACTACGCGGCCATCTCCCGCGCCGGGCTGTACGCCTACTCGGTGGCCACCGAGACGCTCGAGTTCTCGCTCGGGCAGGCATCGGAGGGCAAGCTGCGCCAGCCGCCTCGGATCGAGGTCACCCGCGCGCCCACGCTGCAGGCCGGCGAGGAGAGCGTCACCGTCTCCGGCGTGGCCACCGACGACACCGGCGTGCGCGACGTCGTCGTCTACCAGGGCACCCGGAAGCTCGCCTACGTGGGCGGCGGCGGCGGGAACACGCTGCTCCCCACGGTGCCCTTCACGGCCACGGCGGCGCTGACCGAGGGCAACAACATCATCGTGGTCACCACGCGCGACGTGGATGGCTTCACGTCCACGCGATCCTTCGACGTGTTGCGGCGCCCGACGGTGGCGGCTGCGCCCCCCGGCGGCGCGATCGTCCCCCCGGCGCCTCGCCCCGCCGGCGGCTGAATCGGCGGGCATCCGACCCGGGCGCCTCTCGCGCCCAGGGGGCAGGCTCCGCTACCATCGAGCGGTAGCCGCGCGCGCTACGCTGCCGGCGTTGGACGTCCTCTTCGCCCACGCCTACTTCCTCGCTCGCGACCCGCGCGAGCGCGAGCTCATGCGGCCGTTCCCGCCGCTGGGCCTGCAGTACCTCGTGGCATTTGTGTCTCGACAAGGATTCTCCGCAGACTGGTGGGACAGCACCTTCGCCGCAGGTCCCGAGGCCTTCGCGCCCGTGCTCGACGCGTCGCGACCTGGCATGGTTGGATTCTACGGTCACACGCTGACGCGCCCCGTCACCGCCGGCATGGTGGCGCAGGCCCGCGCCCGCGGCTGCCGGGTGATCGCCGGGGGCCCCGACCCCGTCCAGTACCTCGACGCCTACCTCGCCATGGGAGTGGAAGTGGTGGTGCTGGGCGAGGGCGAGGTGACGACGGCGGCGCTGCTCGCGCACCTGCGTCAGAACCGGGGGCGCTGGAACCGCGACACCCTCGGCGACATCGATGGCATCGCCTTCCTCGACGGCGACCGCATCGTGCGCACCCGGCCTCGCGCGCTGGTGCGTCCCCTCGACTCCTTGCCCTGGCCGCACCGCGAGCGGCGCGACCTCGACGCGTACTTCGCGGCCTGGCGAGCCCGCCACGGCGACACGGCCCTGTCGCTCACCAGCTCGCGGGGCTGCCCCTACCACTGCGCTTGGTGCTCCAAGCAGGTATACGGCGACACCTTCCGGCGCCGCGAGATCGACGCGGTGATCGACGAGATGGCCTTCCTCCTCGATCGCTTCGCGCCCGGCCAGCTCTGGTTCGTCGACGACATGTTCACCCTCAACCGGCGGTGGGTGGAGCGATTCTGCGCTCGCGTGGTGGAGCGCGGGCTGGCGGTCCCCTTCTACATCATCGGCCGCGCCGAGACGCTCGACCCCGCCCTCTGCGACGCGCTGAAACGTGCCGGCTGTTTCCGCGTGTACGTGTCGGCGGAGTCGGGCGCCGACCACGTGCTCGACGAGATGGTGAAGGGCACGAGCGTGGACGAGATCGAGTCGGCCGCGAGAAACCTGCGGCAGAGCGGCATCGAGATGGGGGCCTTCGTGATGCTCGGCTACCCCGGCGAGGCGCGCCGCGACATCCTGGCCACGCGCGATCTCCTGCGACGCATCGACCCCGAGGTGACGCTGTTGAGCGTGGCGCACCCGATGAAGGGCACCGCCTTCTACGATCGCGTGGAAACCGAGATCCTGGGCGAGCGCGACGGCCGGTTGCGCTTCCGCATGCCGCTGCCGGAGCGAAGTTACGAGCGGGCCCAGCGCATGATCTGGGCCGATATCGAGCGGCGCCGCCAGCCGGGGCTCCGAGCCCACGCGCGCTACGCGCTGTGGCGAAGCCTCTTCGCGCTTGCTTGACCAGCCCCGCGATAGGATCGGCGCCATGGCGCACTTCGAAGAGGGCACCACCCTCGACCGCTTCCTGCTGGAGACGATGCACGCCCACCCGGGGGCCACGGGAAGCTTTGTCAACCTCCTCAAGCAGGTCGCGCTCGCCGGCAAGCTCTGCTCGGCCCGCGTGCAGCGCGCCGGCCTGGCCGGCATGTTCGGCGCCACCGGCAGCATGAACATCCAGGGCGAGTTCGTCCAGAAGCTCGACATCTACGCCAACGAGACCTTCAAGCGGGCGCTGGAGCACGCGGGCGTGGTGTGCATGGTGGTGTCGGAGGAAGAAGACGCGCCAATCTTCGTCCCGCCCGCCTTCGAGGTGGGGGAGTACGTCTTCGCGATGGACCCGCTCGACGGCTCCTCCAACATCGACACCAACGCCAGTATCGGGACGATCTTCGCCATTCACCGTCGGCGCTCCGCCGGTCGCGACGGCACGCTCGCCGACGTCCTCCGCCCCGGCACCGACCTGGTGGCGGCCGGCTACATCGTCTACGGCGCGGGGACGGTGCTGGTCTTGTCCACCGGCAAGGGTGTCCACGGCTTCACGCTCGATCCCTCGGTGGGCGAGTTCTTCCTGTCTCACCACGACATCCAGCTCGCGCCCCGCGCGAGGAGCTACTCCTGCAACGAGGCCTACGCGGCCCAGTGGGACCCGCGGCTCCAGGAGTGGCTGCGGCGGGTGAAGGAGCCCTCGCTCGGGTGGTCCGCGCGGTACATCGGCTCGCTGGTAGGCGACTTCCACCGCAACCTCGTCAAGGGCGGCCTCTTCATGTACCCGCCCACCGCCAAGGCGAAGTCGGGCAAGTTGCGCATGCTCTACGAGGCCGTGCCGCTCTCCTTCCTCGTCGAGGCCGCCGGAGGTTCGAGCATCGACGGGTCGCGACGAATCCTGGACAAGGTGCCCGCCGACATCCACGAGCGCACGCCGCTCTTCATCGGAAACCGCGAGAACGTCGAGGAGATCGCCGAGGTCCTGCGCGGATGAGCGCGACCGCGGCGGTTCGCTCCGGGGCGCGCCGGCTGGGGACGATGCCTCTCGGCGGCGAGCGCTGGGTGCTCGAAGAGTCGGGCGCGGTGGAGCAGCCAACGGTGGTCGGCGAACGGGCGGTATTGCACAAGG
>VGRE01000197.1 GCA_016875435.1 Deltaproteobacteria bacterium
CCCACGGCCAGCGAGGCGGCGCCACGCGCGAGGGGCACCACGCGGCCGCGCGCCAGCAGGTGAGGGGCGTCGGCGGTGGACGAGGCGTACTGCGCCGCGAGGTCGAGCGACGCTCGCCCGGCCGCGCCCAGCGAGGCGCCGAGGCCGGTGGCATGGGCAGGGAGCCAGGCGCGCGACAACGCGGGGCGCACTCCGATCGACAGTTGCTCGGGCTCCTCGGCGCGGTCGATGGTGAACAGCACGTCGTCGCGACCCACCCACAGGTCGATCAGGTCGCCCACCTTGGCGCCGACGCGCGCCTCGCCGAGCTCCAGTCCACCCGCATGCACCGTGCCTTCCTCCACCCGCAGCTCGGCGAACCAGGGCCCGCGCGTGGCCTGGGCCCCGAGCGCGGCAGGAAACACCGTCACCCCCTCGGTGGCCACCGGGTCGAGGGCCAGCGTGTCGGCCTCGTCGCCCACGTAGATGGCGGCTCGCGCCCCGGCCGCTGCCTCGATCTCGAGCTTCCAGCCCCCCGCCTCCAGGGCGGGCGTCAAGGCAGGCTCACGCGGCTGGCCTCGACGTAGTTGAAAGTGGTCACGTGCCCGGTCACCAGTGGGTAGGTGGAGAGCCCGTAGAGCATGACGAGCGCCGAGTTGCCCTCGACCTCCAGTCGCAAGTCAACAACGCTCCCATCGGCATCGACGATCGCGGGATGCCAGAGGGTGGCGTGTACCTCGCCGCCGTCCGATACCGTGGAAAGGGCGCCGTCGCCGCCGAGCACCACCCATCCCGCCTCGCCGCGGGCCACCTGCGGCCCCGCT
This sequence comes from Deltaproteobacteria bacterium, assembly GCA_016875435.1. Lineage (GTDB taxonomy): Bacteria > Myxococcota_A > UBA796 > UBA796 > SXON01 > SXON01. Next base: position 804 of record VGRE01000197.1, read on the forward strand.
TCGCCGCCCATCGGCAGGCGCCACTGCTCGACGAGCGCGCCGTCGAGCGCCACCACGCCCGCGCCCCCGGCGCCGATCCAGCCGGCGAGCAGCACGCCCTCGTGCCAGGCGAGCGAGGGGCGCGCGAACCAGCCACAGCTGCTGCCTTCCACCACCACGCTCGCGGCGATCTGGAGCGACGCGCTCACCCGCGCGATGTGCATGGCGCTGTCGTCAGACGGGCAGGTGGCGAGCCACGCGCCGCCCTCCCCGTCGGCGAGGAGCGAGAAGCCGCCCACTCCCGAGGCGATCGGCACGCTGTCGAGCAGCACGAGGTCGTCGCCGAAGGCGGCGACGGTGAGCGCCTGGTCGTAGTCGAGGCCGGCCGCCAGCACCGCGCCCTCGGCGACCACCGCCACCCGGTGCGCGGTGGCCGGGAGCGGCGTCCAGGTTGGCCCGGCGACGATGGCCCCGCCGCTATCGAGGCGCGCGAGGCTCAGGCCGGGGTTTGCGCTCCCGGAGCCCTCCTCGGCGAACACGCCGCTGGTACCCGCCCAGCCGGCGAGGAAGCCCTCGCCCGCGGCCACGAGTTGACCGGCGGCCGGGTCGGGCACGCAATCCTCGCTGGCGAGGATCTCGCTGGACACGGTGCCATCGTTGCCGAGGCGCGCGAGGCGCGTGCCGCCGTCGCGGTCGGCGTCGCAGTACAGCACCGCGCCCTCGGCGAGGCCGAGGTTGCCCACGAGGTTGGTGAAGCCGCAGGGTGGCTCGGCGCCGTTGCTGGTGGTCCCGGCGCCGGGCTCGGAGGCGCTGCCGGTGTCGATGGGCTCGGCGGTGTCGGGCAGGGCGTAGTCGGTGATGGTCCCCGCCTCGGGGCTCAGGCGCTCGCACCACTGGACCTCGAGCGCGCTCGGCACCTCGTCCCAGGCGTGGTCGAGTCCGCAGCCTACCTCGGGGAAGCTGCTGCCGGGCTCGTCGACCGGGGCGGCGGTGTCGGCGCTGTCGACCTCGGCCGGGCCGGGGCTGCCCGAGGCCGAGGAGAGCACGCGCAGCTCGCGCTCGTCGGCGGGGTCGCACCCGAGCAGGACGAGCAGCATGCGAGGAGTGTAGCCCGGCGCCCTCGCGCCGCTCAGGAAGGAGAGATGTCCCCCGGCCTGGGGTGCCCACGAGGCAGGTGTCGTGGATCGGGGCTTTCCCGAGCTGGATCGTCCAGATATCCCAGACCCGGCCGGGGGCGCCGATCCTCGCGGCGAGCGTGCGAAGCTCCTCCGGGCTGTAGGTACGCAGGCACGACACCAAGCCGTCCCGCAGTACGAAGGGTTGCATCACGGGCATCGCCCACGTGAGCAGCACCGAGCGCCAACGGAAGATGCGCCAGAGCGGCATCGAGAGGGTAACGGTCAAGGGCGCGAGCAAGAGACCCAGGAGCATCGGCAACTTGCGGCCCACGACCTCGATCACCGCGATGGGCTGGCCGTCGCTCATCGCTGTCGCGACGGCGCCGCGCGGCGAGCAGGGCAAGTAGCAGCGGGACCCCGCTGCCGGGCGAGGCGCTCGCGCAGTTACAGAGCAACGCGGGCGGGTCGACGCCGGAGGGCGCGTCGTCATCGTCGATGTCGCCGCTCCCCGGTGCTTGCGTGCCGAGCCAGAGGTAGACGGCCCCGGCCAGCGGTCCGCCGTCTCCCGGCGCGTGGGGATCGCCTGCGGCCACGTCGACGAGCCCGTCGCCGTTGACGTCGCCGGTGGCAACGGCATGCCCCAGCTCGTTGTCGCCCTCGATGTCGGCCCAGGCGTTCCACGCGCCCCAGCCCTCGCGCGTAAGCTGGCCCGGGCCGCCGAGCACCCCCATCACCCGGCTACGGATGTGGGCCTTGCTGGCGCCGAGCAAGAGATCGTCGACCCCGTCGCCGTTGAGATCGCCCCACGCGATGCCCTGCGCGGGCCGCGAGGAGGTGCTGGTGATCTTGTCGGGTGTCAGGTCCGGGCCGCCCGGAGCGCCCGCGAACACCCACACGCTCCCCCAGGCGCCGCCGTGGGCGGGCCGACCGCCGGCCCGGTCGTACACCACCAGCTCGCCGTCGCCGTCGCCGTCGAGATCCGGACCGAGGGCGAGGCGGTCTCCGAAGTCGCGAGAGCCGTCGGCGCCGGAGAAGCTCGCCAGGGGCTCGGCGGCGGGAACGCCAGCGGCACCCGCCCAGAGGAACACGGAGGTGCCGTTCGAGGAGGCGAGGTCGGCCACGCCGTCGCCGGTGACGTCGACACCCCCGCCGAGGCCGAGCACCGGGCTGGTATCCACCCCGCCCGGACGCCAGCCGGGCGCGCGGTCGAGGCCCGCGGCGCTGCCGAAGTACACCTGGAGGCCGCCGCGCGCGTGGGGACGAGCGCGGTCGGACACGGCAACGTCGCGGTAGCCGTCGGCGTTGAAGTCGCCCGCGTCGATCACCCAGGCGCCGAGGCGAGACCGCTCGTCGCGCCCGAATACCCGCCAGGCCGCCGGCTCCGCGATGCCGCCGGGCGAGCACGTGTAGAGCGAGGCGCGTCCCCTGCGACCGGACGCCCGGCCGCTGGTGCCCACGACGAGATCCTCGTCGCCGTCGGCATCCACGTCTGCGAAGGCGAGCGCGTTGCCCTCCTCGGCCTCGACGGTGGCGGTGGGGCTGGCTGGGAGCCCGGCGGACGAGCCGTTGAACAGGTACACCCGCCCGCCCCGCGGCGCCTCGGGCGCCCCGACGGCGAGGTCGTCGAAGCCGTCGCCGTTACAGTCGCCGAGCGCCACCGAGCTCCCGGCGCGGCCCCCGGCGTCGCTGGCGATCCATCGCCAGGGCGCCTCGCGGTCGATCCCGGCGGGTTCGTCGGCCAGGGCGAGAGCGAGGGGGAGCACCGAGGCAAAGTACCACGTCGTGCGCCCTCTCAGCCCGCCACCACCTCGATCTCCACCCCCGGCACCGCAGGCCACGCGACTTGCCACACCCGCTCGGCGAGGCATCCCGGGACGGGACCGAGGACCTCGGCGGACGACAAGCCAGCGGGGCCGAGGTGGAGGCGCAACTGGCGACCGGCCACCTTGCAGTCCGGGGTGGACAGGCTCTGCGCGATCACCAGCGCGTCGGCGGCGTCGCCGCTCGAGGGCGGCGGGAGGGACAGGCCCGCGGGCGATCGGACGGGCATCCACGAGGGCCTGGCGATGCCGGTGGCCTCCAGGGCGGCCTTGCCCACCGCGTCGCCCATGCCGGGGTCGCGAATGAGGAGCACCGCGTAGACCGCGATGCCGATCCACACGGCGGCGCGGAGGAGTAGCCAGCGACGATCGGGGCTCATTGCTGGTAGCCGAGCGCTTCGAGCTGCTCGCGGGTGTCGTCGGACAGCTCCATCCGGGGGGGCAAGGGTGGCGTACGCTGGGCCTCGCCGAGCACCGTCGCGTCGGGCGGGTAGAGCGCGAAGCGCGAGCCGGCGGGCACCTCGTGCGCGAGGAGGGTGCCACCGGACCACATGGAACCGGGGCTCCGGACCACGCTCGTGGCGGTCCAGGCCTCGCCCACGGCCGCCCAGGCCGCCGCCACTTGCTCCGGGGTCGCGGGCGCGGCCTGCCGCTCGCCCGGGTCACGCGACCAGTCGTAGGCCACGCGCGCGTCGTTGTCGATCTCCACTCGGGACAGGCCCGACACCAGTGACAACTTCGCCGTGTCGAAACGCGAGGTTTCCATGGGCCAGTCGCGCGCCGAGGGCAGGGGGCCGAGCAGGGAGAGCCCGGTGGTGTCCATCGACAGGCCCGCCAGCGCCATGAGCGTGGGCGCCACGTCGATCACCCCCGCGCGCTCCTGGCGGACGGCGGGCGGCTGGTCGCTGACAATCAAGGGCACGCGCATCACCTCGGGATGAAGGGTGTGGGCGTGTCCCCAGCTGCCGCGCTCGCCAAACTCCTCGCCGTGATCGGCGGTCACCACCCAGGTGTTCTTGCGACCGGCCCTCTCCAGTGCCGCGTGCAGGCGCGCGAGCTGGTCGTCGACGTAGCGGATGCACTCGTCGTACTGGGCCCGCTGGTGCTCGAGCTGCTTGTCGGTGAGGGGGTGGGTCTTGTAGTAGGCGTAGTTCTTGTACCGCGTCGACTTCTTCGTGCCGGGCTTGTCGTACCGGGCGCCCCAGGGCTCGGGCGGCAGGTAGGGGTAGTGCACGTCGTAGAGGTGGACGAAGAGGAAGGCGGGCTTTCCCGGCTGGGCCGACAGCCACGCCAGGGCGTCGTCCACCAGCTTCTCGGCACGAACCTGCCGCTGCAAGTTGCCCGTCTTCGTGAGGTCGTAGTCCACGAAGGTGTCAAAACCCCGGTCGAAGCCGTAGTCGCTCGACACGTAGATGGTGCTCACGAAGCCGCCGGTGGCGTAGCCCGCGTCGCGCAGCCGCTCGGCCACCAGCGGGAGGTCGCCGGGGATGCGCCGGTCGTCCTCGATGACGTTGTGTTCCAGGGGGCCGCGCCCGCTGAGCATGGTGACATGGGACGGGAGGGTCCACGGGCTGCTGGCGAGGGCGTTCTCGAAGCGCAGTCCGCTCGCGGCGAGCTGGTCGAGGAAGGGTGACACGTCGCGCGGGTTGCCGTAGCTGCCGAGGTGGTCGGCGCGGAGGCTGTCGATCGACACCAGCACGAGGTCGGGCTGGGACGGGTGCCCCGGTGGCAAGCGGGCCACGCTATCGGCGCAGGCGAGCAGCAGTGTCACCACCAGGACCCCCACGCCGGCCAGGCCACCGGCAAGAAGCGGAGCATCAGCAAGGAGAGCGCGGCGAGGAGCGGCCACGCCAACCTGGGCGGCCGGCATGGCGCCGCGAGGTAGGCGCCGGCGAAGACCATCCACAGCGGCTCCAGCGGCACCCGGTAGCGCGTGAGGCCCGCTAGGCAGGCGATGGCGGCCACGTGGTAGGCGACGATCGCCGAGGCGCCCGCGAGGTACCAGCCGCGCCCCCGCGTGACCGCCCCGAGCGTGCCGACCACGAGTGTCAGGATGCTGAACACCGGCACGAGCGCCACGATCAACTCGTCGCCCCAGGCCGGGAGTCCCGCCCAGCGGCCGGTGCGGATGTTGCGCGTGAGCAGCGAGTGGGGGTTGAGCATCTGCGACACGCGGAGCGGCACGCGCTCGAGAAACTCGCCTGGATTTTCCTTGACCCAGTCGACGCCGTTCTGCATCTCGCAGGCGTCTTGCAGCGCCGGGTTGTACACGAAGGGACAGTGGCGACGACCGGTCGCGGTCACGCGGTCGAAGTCCTCGTCGCGGATGAGGCCGTTGCCGTAGTCGAAGGTGACCGGCGGGTAGTCGTTGTTGCCCAGCCACATCATCTGGCCCAGCGTGCGGTCGCTCAAAATGAAGGCGTCGAACTTTTGTGAAGCGTAGGCGCTGTAGGGCGCGACGACGATCGCGGCGCCGAGCACGGCGGCCACCGCCGCGCGCCCGAGTCCGGGTACACGCCAGCGCCCCCAGCCGAGCGCGAGCACGAGGCAGGGCAGCATGTAGGTGGCCACGCCGCGGAAGAGCACGCAGGCGCCGAGCAGCGCGCCCGCCGCCAGCGCTCGCCAGGCGGTGGGCTCGTCGTGCCGGATGGACTCGCCGTCGTTGCGCTCGCCGCGCGCCCAGGCGATGGCCTGCACCATGCCGAACAACAGGAGCGTGTAGATGCACTCGCTCCAGAAGCTCGACGCGTAGAAGACGTGCGTGGGGCTGAGCGCGAAGAGCGCGCCGGCGATCGTCGCCGCGCTCCGGCCGAAACGCGCGCGGGTGAAGTTGTAGATCAGGGCGGTGGTGAGCACCGCGGCGAAGAGCTGCGTCCACTTGATGTCGTGCATCTTGCCGAGGAAGGTGCCGTGGAGGGCGAGCAGCCCGGGGTAGCCCGGGGCCCAGAGCCAGCCGCGGGTGCCCACCATGCCCTCGCCCCGCATGATCGAGGCCGCGAGGTCGCGGTAGGTACACTCGTCGCGCACGCAGGGGCGCCACCACCACGCCCACATCGGCACGAAGCGCACCAGCGCCGTCGTGAGCACGAGGGCGACGAGGCGGTAGTCGGGCGGCCGGCGCACGCCGTGGGGCTATCGACTCTCGTGACCGCGTGCCTAGACTCCCGGGGTGCTCGCCGCGCTCGCCTTGCTCGCCAGCCTCGCCTTCGCGGCCGGCCCCACGTGGACGGCGGCGCCCGAGAGCGACCGTCCCACGGTGGATTCGCCGGTGGGCGGCTGGCACAGCGCGCCCGGTCTCTACGCCAACGTGCACGGCGATCCCGGCGATCATGCCACCATCAAGCGCCTAGCGAATCACGCGGCCGAGAGCGTCCCGGCGCTGGTGTCGCGACTGGGCCTGCGCCCGGGCGGCACCATCGACGTGTACCTTGTCGACGACGAGCGCCAGTTCCATGCCTTGCAACCGGGGGCTACCCCCGACTGGGCCGACGGCACCGCCTGGCCGAGGTGGTCGCTGGTGTTCCTGAAGTCGCCCACCATCCGCCCGGGCACCGCCTCGCCCCTGGAGCGGGTGCTCGACCACGAGATCGTGCACGTGCTGCTGGGCCAGGCCTTCGGTCCCCGGCCGGTGCCCCGGTGGCTCCAGGAGGGGATGGCCCAGTTCTACGCGGGCGAGGCGAGCGAGCGCGCCATGGCCATGGCCCGGGGCGAGCTCGGCGGCGAGGTGCTGCCGCTCTCGCAGTTTACCGGCGGTTTCCCGCTCGACCCGCTCGCCGCGCAGCTCGCCTATGCCGAGAGCGCCGACTTCGTCGCCTGGATCGCGGGCCGCGCGGGCGAGGGCGCGCTGCGCGAGTTGGTGCGGGTGATGGCGGAGGGCGGGAGCGCCGATCAGGGCATTCGCGCCGCCACCGGGCTCTCCCTCGCCGAGGCCGACGCGGCCTGGCGCGCCCCCTACGAGAGCACCGACTGGGCGCGCTGGCTGGTTCACCCGGCGCCCTGGGGCGTGCTCGGCGGCATCGGGCTCGGCATCGCCGCGTGGCGACGGTCACGCCGGGGCGAGGCGAAGCTCCGCCGCTGGGAGGCCGAGGAGCGACGCCAGGCGGAGGCGATGTTCGGGCACCCGGCGGTGGACTAGCCGCCGAGCGCTTCCATCGCGTCGCGCACCTTAACCACGCGCCAGGGACCGTCGGCGCGGGCAGCGAGGGCCGACACGGCGAGCGCGGCGGCCTCGGCGATGCCGGGGGCCACGCAGGCGAAGCGGCGCTTGTCGTCGCCGTGGGCGGCGGTGACCACGAAGGAAC
>VGRE01000198.1 GCA_016875435.1 Deltaproteobacteria bacterium
CGCGCGTGGTCCGTCCCGAGCAGCTCCACCGGGCCTACCAGCGCCTCCCGGCGTCGCTGCGCGCCGCTGCCTCGGGGGGATCGCGCGCCGTCAGCAGCGACGCGCTCGCCACGCGCGACCGGAATCTCCGTGCCCTCGCCGCCCGCGCCCAGCTCTACGCCCCCTCGCGCTGGCTCGCCGACGCCGCCGCGCGGCAGGGATTCGCCCGGCCCGAGGTGTTGCCGCACGGCGTCGACGCGCCGCAGCTCCCCCGGGGCGACGGGCCCTTCCTCTTTCTCGGCACCATCGCGCCCCACAAGGGACCGGCCCTCGTCATCGAGGCCCATCGGCGCGCTGGCCTGTCGCGACCGCTGTCGGTGTATGGCCCCCCCGGGCCCGATGCCGCCTACAACGCCGCCGTGCCGTCGCTCGGCCCGGTCGCCGACCCCTTCCCGCTGCTCGCCAGCGCCCGGGCGCTCGTCCTCGGCTCCACCTGGCCCGAGAACGCGCCCCTCGTGGTGCTGGAGGCACGCGCGATGGGCTGTCCCGTCGTCGCGCCCGCGATCGGGGGGCTACCGGAGATCGTGACCGAGGGGGTGGACGGCTGGCTCTACCCGGCCGGCGATGTCGACGCGCTCGCCGCCTGCCTGCGCAGGCTGGAGCGGGGTCCGCCCCTCCCCGTGTCGCGCCCGCCGAGCTTCGAGGACCACGCCGACCGACTGGTGGTTAGCCTTGGCGCATGGCTCAGTCGCTCGAAGAAGCCCAGGCCACCGTCGACGGCTTCCTGATGCGACTTGGCCTCGACGGCGACGTGTCCGAGGAGGGGTTCTGGACCGCCCGTTGCGGGTCGACGGTGCTCGTGGTGTCCACCTTCTCCGCCGAGGACCACCACTACGTGCGCATCGCGGCCCTCGTGGTGATGGGCGCGCGCACCAGCCTCGACCTGCTCACGCGGCTGTTGCGGCTCAACGCCGAGGCGCGGCTCGGCGCCTTCCAGCTCTTCGACGACCAGACGGTGGCCTTCACGCACACCCTGCAGCTCGATGGCCTCTCCATCGACCACTTCGAGGTGGCGCTCCGCTACGTGGCACGGGTGGCCGACGACCACGACGAGGCCATCTCCGCGCTGGCCGGCGGCATGCGGGGCGACGACATCCTCGAAGCCAGCGGCGACGACTGACCGCCCCGATGCGCATCGTCCACGTCTCTCACGCCTGGGAAGGCGGCGGGAGCGGGCTCTACGCCGCCGCTCTCGCCGATGCCCAGCAGCGGCTTGGTCACGACGTCGCGCGCTTCGGACCGCTGCGGCGGCGCGAGCGGGGCTTCCGCGCCTCGTGGTCCTCGCCCGAGGTGGAACTGGCCTTCTCCGACGTGGTCCGCGGCGCCGAGATCGTGCACGTTCACCACCTGGCGGGCCTGTCGATGGACCTGCCCCGCCTCGCGCGCGAGGCCAGCGCCCGGGTCTTCGTCACGCTGCACGACTACTGGCTCGCCTGCGCCCGTGGCCAGCTCGTCGATCGCGACGGCGAGCGTTGCGTCGGCCCCGACATCGATCGCTGCGCGCGCTGCCTGGCGCCGCACCTCTGGGCGCCCCTGCCCGGGGCCGCGCGCCTGCCGCTCCGCCGGGCACCGGTGGCGGATCGTCTCAACGCCTGGACGCTCCTGCGCGAGCAGGTCGACACATTCCTTGCCCCCTCGGCGCACGTGGCGAACCGGCTGATCGTGGAGGCCGAGCATTGTGCCCTGCCGTTGCTGCACCCGATCCGGCCGGCCCCGGCCCCGGCCCCGGGGCCGATCCGCTTCCTGTTCGCGGGCGCCTTGATCCCCACCAAGGGCGCTCACGTCGTGCTGGACGCCTTCGCCGCGCTCCCGGCGGGCGCGGGAACCCTCCGGCTTCTCGGCCCGGCCCCCCCTTACGACGGCCGCAGCGACTACGCCGAGGGCCTCGCCCGCCGGGTCGGCGAGGTGCCCGGGGCCCGCCTCGACCCCGCGGCGCCCCACCCGGCGATGGAGGCGGTGCTTCACGAGGCCGACGTCCTCCTGGTGCCGAGCCTCTGGGAAGAGAATGCGCCGCTGGTGGTGATGGAGGCGCTAGCGGCCGGGCTGCGCGTCCTGGCCAGCGACCTCGGTGGCATGAGCGAGATCGCGCCCTCAGCCGGGCTGGTCGAGCCCGGCACCCCCCGGGCCTGGCGGGCCGCCATGGCGGCCGAGATCCGCCGCGGCAGGGGTCGAAACGCACCGATACTTCGCGAGGACATGCCTGCCCACGCCGCTAGACTGCTCGATCTCTACGCACGACGTCGCACCTGAGGCCCGATGCTGCTGACCTTCTCGCTCGCGCTCGCCGACGACGCCACGCTGGCCGCCTGCTGTCGCGCCGGCGGCGGCAGCAGCTGCCCCACGACGCTCGCGGTGCGCACGGAGAAGTCCTCGCTCGACGCCATCGGACTCGGCTACGAGCTCACCGGCGCCTGGCAGCTGAGCTGCTCCGGCAAGGGGAAGTGGGACGGGAACTACCTCGCCGACGTCGATGACGACCCTCGCTTCGGCCAGGTGCTCACCGCTGTCACCCCGCTGGCGATGCACTGCTTCGCGCAGGCCTGCTCGCTGCCCGAGGGGGCCTGCATCGGCGACCCCGACAGCAGCGGCAACTTCAGCGTCATCGACTGCGAGTCCAGCCTGCCCCTCGACCACGGCGGCCTTGCCCGCCCGCCCGAGGGCGACACCGGGGCGAAGACGGTGGTGGTGATCGACGGCAAGCCCCTGGTGGCCGCGACCGTGGTGGGCACGCCGCCCCCTGCGGCGAACGCCCCGCCCGCGGCGACGTACGCGCCGGCCCCAGGCTACTCGGCGCCTGAGTACGCCGCTCCGGTCGCGACGACGACGCCGGTCGGGACACCGGCGCCGGCCGCGGCCGCCCCCGCGATCGCGCTCGATCTCCCGCCCGACCCGCCCGACCCCTGCGCCTCGGCGCCCGACGCGGTGCGCACCGAGAGTCGCAAGCGCGTGGGCACGGGCGACGAGTACCGGATCACCGGCCGCGTCGACGAGGCCCTGCGCGACTACAAGGCCGCGCTCACGATGGACAAGTGCAACGGCTATGCCTGGATGAGCCTCTCGATGCTGGCGGGCGAGCAAGGCCGCACCGACCTCGCCATCCGCGCGCTGCGCAACACCGCGCGGCTCTTGCCCACGCACCCCGGGGCGTTCCTGATGCTCGGCAAGGCCTACGAGAGCTTCGGCCAACGGGGCCTCGCCGCCGATGCCTACCGCAAGGCGAGCGAGCTCGCGCCGTCGAACGCCGAGGCGATCGAGGGCTACATGCGCACCCGCGGGGGGTAGGCGGAGGATAAGCGCGTCGGCATGACGCCCGCCCCCGACGACGGCTTCAGCATCGTCGAACTAGTCTTCGCCGCCGATCTCGTCGTGCAACTCGTACTCTTCGCCCTGGCTGGCATGTCCGTCGCCTGCTGGGGAATCATCCTCAACAAGTGGAGCGTCGTCCGCCGCGCCCAGGCGCAGTCGGCCGCCTTTACCGAGGCCTTCTGGAAGGCCGCCAGCCTGGACGACATCTACCAGCGCAGCGGACGCTGGCCCAGCAGTCCCGTCGCCGAGGTGTTCAAGGCCGGCTATGTCGAGCTCGGGCGCCTCACCTCGGGCGGCCAGCACGGCCATATGGACCTCGGCCTCACCGAGAACATCGAGCGCGCGTTGCGCCGCGCCGCGAACGTGGAGCTGGCCCAGCTCGAGCGCCTGATTCCCTTCCTCGCCACCACGGGCAGCACCGCGCCCTTCATCGGTCTGTTCGGCACGGTGTGGGGCATCCTGCGCGCCTTCCAGAAGATCGGCGCCACCGGTCAGGCCAGCATCCAGACCGTGGGCCCCGACATCGCCCACGCGCTGGTGGCCACGGCGGTGGGCCTGCTCGCCGCCATTCCCGCCGTGATGGCCTACAACTACTTCAACACCCGCATCAAACACGTGGCCGGCGAGATCGACGCGTTCTCATCGGACTTCCTGAACATCGTCAAGCGTCACTACCGGGGGAGGTAGGCCGTGGGCATGTCGGGGCCGTCCCGCGACGGCGGCATGATGTCGGAGATCAACGTCACGCCCTTCGTCGACGTGATGCTGGTCTTGCTCATCATCTTCATGGTCACCGCGCCGCTCCTCGTCACCGGCGTGGAGATCGACCTGCCGAGCGGCGACACCCCGCCGCTCGACGCCGCCAACGACAACCTCGTCATCGGCATCGCCGCCGACGGCAGCTACACCCTCGCGCGCGGCAGCGGCGACGCGCGCCCGGTGACGATGGAGCAGCTCGGCGCCAACCTCGCCGAGGAAGGGAAGCAACGCCCCGGCCAGCCGGTTTTCGTGGCGGCGGATGGAACCCTCCCCTACCAGAAGGTCGTCGACATCCTCGAGCTCGCCAAGGGCTCCGGGGTGCCCAAGGTGGGGCTCATGACCGAGTCGAAGGGAAAGTAGTTGGCGGGTTTCCGGCCCCGCCATCCCCTCCCCTCGTGGGAGTGGCCGGCCGCGTTCGTCGCGCACGGCTTCGTGTTCCTCACGGTGGCCGTCGCCCGCTGCGGCGACGACGGGGCCCTGTTCAAGCAGCCCGAGCCGATCATGGTCGAGTTGGTGGCGGCCTCGCAGGCCTCGCGCATGCCGCAGCGAGCCGAGCGCGCCCCCGACGTCCACCGGGGCACGCAGGACCCCGACGCCGCCAAGCCGCCGCCCAACCCCAGCGAGTTGTCGCTGCCCACGGAGCCGACGCGAGGCACCCAGTCCGGCACCCGCTCGTCGCTGCTCGACGAGTTGCGCCGCGAGGAGCTCTTGAAAGACCTGAGCGCCGAGGTGGGAGAAACCGACCGCGCCGCCTCCTCGGGACAGACCACCGAGGGCGCCGGCAACATCTCGCGGGCCGGCGTGCGCGACCCCGCCCTGTCGAAGTGGGTGCAGGCGGCCCAGGCCGTGGTCGACAAGAACTTCCACCCCTTGCCGGCGCTCTGCGCGGCGAACCGGTCGCTCCTGGCAGAGGCCACGGTGTCGGTGCTGCCCGATGGCACCATCGACGGCGACGCCAGCGTGAGCAAGAGCAGCGGCACCGGCACCTTCGACGGCGCCTGCAGGCAGGCCTTCGCCAACACCGGTAGACTTCCGCCCACGCCTCCCACCCATCCAGACGGCCTCGACGCCGTCCTCACCTGCGTGTGCCCCAAATGACGAAGCGGACCGCCATCTTGCTCGGCGCCACCTCCCTCACGATCGGGGTATTCGCGTGGCCGGGCGAGGCCCAGGAGCCCGCGCGCACCGTGGTCGGGCTCGTGGTGGGGCAGGGCCCCAGTCGCGACATCCCCATCGCGATTCCTGCCACCGAGGGCAGCGGCGCGGCCAGCGACGAGTACCTCCGGGTGCTGCGTCGCGACCTCGAAATCTCTGGCTGGTTCAAGATCATCGACCCGAAGGCCTACGTGGAGCCCGCCGAGGCCGGGGTCAAGCCGGGCGAGTTCGACTTCGCCGACTGGCGCACCCCCGGGGCCGCCGTCCTCGCCAAGACCCTCCTCGCCGACCAGGGGGGAAACCAGCGCGCCGAGGTGTGGGTGTACGACGTCAACGGCGGCACCAAGCTCGGCGCGAAGGCCTTCTCCGCCCCCGCGAGCGCCGCGCGGCAGCTCGCCCACCGCACCGCCGACACCATCATCCAGCTCGTCACGCAGGAGAAGTCCTTCTTCGACACGCGCATCGCCTTCACCGGGAACTTTTCCGGGAACAAGGAGATCTACGTGATGGACATCGACGGCGGCGGGCGGCGGCAGATCACGAAGAACAAGTCGATCAACCTCAAGCCTCGCTGGAACGCGTCGGGCAGCTCGCTCTGCTTCACCAGCTACGCGGCGGGTAATCCCGACCTCTACGTGGCCGACCTGCTCAAGTCCGCGATCCGGCGGGTATCGGCGCGAACCGGGATCAACACCGGCTGCGCCTGGGCGCCCGGGGGCGACAGAATCGCGCTCACGCTGTCGCCGGGCGGCGATAGCGAGATCGTCACCATCGACCCGTTCGCGGGCACGCAGATCGCGCGACTCACGCAGAACCCGGGCATCGACGTCTCGCCCACCTACTCGCCGGATGGCTCGAAGATCGCCTTCGTCTCCGAGCGCAGCGGCGGCCCGCAGATCTACGCGATGAACGCCGACGGCACCGGCGCGAAGCGCGTCACTTTCCAGGGAAGCCACAACACCGACCCCTCCTGGTCGCCCCAGGGCGACAAGATCGCCTTCGTCGGTCGCGACGGCGGCTTCGACGTGTTCACCGTCAACGTCGATGGCACGGGCATGTCGCGCGTCACGCAGGGACGAGGCGACAACGAGGACCCCTCGTGGTCGCCCGACGGCAACTACCTCGTGTTCTCGTCCACCCGCACCGGCGCCGCCCACGTGTGGCTCGCGAGCACCGACGGCGATCACCAGGTGCAGCTCACCGAGGGCGGCGGCGGGTATACGAACCCCCACTGGTCGGGACACCTGGCCTGGTGAGTGGGACTTCTCCACGCAACCGGCTCCCGCTTGCGGGGGAAGGTGGCCCAAGGCCGGGAGAGGACGGTAGGGCCGCTCGATGAAGGCCTGCATCGACATCGGCTCCAACTCGGTTCTCCTGCTGGTCATGGACGGCGACCGCGTGGTGCACGACGAGGCCCGCGTGGTCGGACTGGGGCGGGGGATGGGGGAGACCGGGGTCTTCCGGCCCGAGCGGATGGACGCGGCCCTCGCCACCCTCCGCCACTACGCCGCCACGGCGCAGGCGCTGGGCGTGGCGCCAGCCGCCATCCGGGCGGTCGCCACCAGTGCGAGCCGCCGCGCGCTCAACGCCGCGACCTTCTACGCCGACGTGCGGCGCCAAACCGGCGTCGCTGTCGACGTGCTCCCGGGGGAGGAGGAGGCCCGCCTCACCTTCCTCGGGGGCCTCACCGGGCTCGCTCTACCGCCCGGCCCGGTGCTGCTCTGCGACCCCGGAGGCGGCTCCACGGAGATCATTCTGGGCGAAGGCGGCAAGATCGTCTACCGCGTATCGCTGGAGATTGGAACGGTGCGCCTCACCGACGCCTTCCTCGGCTACGAGCGCGTCGAGCCGCCAGCGCTGGCGCGCTGCCGTGCCGCCGTCGAGGAGGCCGTGGCCACCGTACGTCTGCCCGCGCGACCACGGGCCATCGTGGCGGTAGCCGGCACCGCCACCTCGCTCGCTGCGACGAATCTCGGCCTCGAGGCGTATGACCCGAGGCTGGTTCACAACAGCGTGTTGACCGCCGCGCGGCTTCGCACCTGGGGCGACCGGCTACTCGCGGCCACGCCGGCCGAGAGGCGGTCACTGCTTGTCTCGTGCCCCGATCGCGCGGACACCCTGCTCGCTGGCGTGATCATCCTCGTCGCGGTGCTCGCCGTTTCAGGGCGCAAATCCTATCGAGTCTCCGACCGGGGCCTGCGCTTTGGTGCCCTGGCGACGTGAAACGGAAGGTCGCGAAGATGCACGCGCGCCGCGACCGCCGAAGACAATTCGTTGACGTTTGCTGCAGCACGAGCTAGGTTCCTTCTCTGCCGCCGCCCACTACAGCTGCCGTCGTAACTATAACCCGCGTTTCGCAACCACTGCGCTTAAAGGGACACGCCATGGAACTCAAGATTCTCGGCCTCTCTCTGGCACTATTCCTCGTGGGCTGCCCCGGCGGCGGCACGGGCAAGGAAGACTCCACCGGCGAGGGCGGCCCCAGCGACTGCGTCGAGGAAGACGGCGACGGGTGGTGCACCTCCGAGGGAGACTGCGACGACAACGATGCGTCGATCAGCCCCGACGCCGCCGAAATCTGCGACGGCCTGGACAACGACTGCGACGGCACCATCGACGAGGGCGTCACCACCACCTTCTACCGCGACGTCGACACCGACGGCTTCGGCAACGCCGCCGAGAGCACCCCCGCCTGCGAGCAGCCCGAGGGCTATGTCACCAACGGC
>VGRE01000199.1 GCA_016875435.1 Deltaproteobacteria bacterium
TGTGCGTCACCGCCGTGGCCAGCGAGTACCACCTGGTGCGCTACCTCGAGCAGGCCGACGTGGTCGTCGGTGCCGTCGCGGTGCGGGGGGAGCCTGCGCCCAAGGTGCTCAAGCGCCACCACGTCCGCACCATGCGCGAGGGCTGCCTGTTCATCGACATGTCGATCGACGAGGGCGGCTGCGCGGAGACGTCGCGCCCTACCACCACCGAGGAGCCGGTCTACGAGGCCGAGGGCATCCGCCACATCTGCATTCCCAACCTGCCGAGCGAGGTGGCGCGTACCGCCTCGCGGGCGATGGGTGCCTCGCTCTTGCCGTACCTGGCGGCGCTGGGCCGCGGTATCGAGCCCGCGCTCGCGACGAACGCCGCCCTGCGACACGCGGTGGGTTTCCTCGACGGCAAGCTGGTGAACCGCGGGCTTCGACGGTACATCGCGGAGAGCTACGTCGACCTCGAGACCCTGGTGCCGGTCAGCGAGTAGTTCTCGCGCGGGGGGAGACCGTGGCGCGCGGACGGCGCGTCGTGAGAGCAGTCTGGCAGGACGTCCCGGCCCGGCACACGGCGCGCCACTCGCGGCGCCGTCTCAAGTCCCGAAGCGAAGCACCACGACGTTTTCCCCGGGCTCCGGCTCGCGGTCATCCACTGGCACGGGGTGGTCGTAGTCGTCCAGGGGGTGCCTGGCCGGCGGGGGACCGTACACGCAGCTCACGTCGTCCCGGGTTGGCACCCGTGCGGCCCATCTCCCCACCTCGTTCTCGCGGAGCTGGTCGCGAGTCACGTCGCCGACGTTGGCCTGCCCGGCGGGCAGGATGCGCACCAGCGAGATCGCTTCGAGCTTCACGGGGACTCCTGTCCGCTCGCATCTTCACGTTCAGCTATTGTCATGTCAAGAGTATACGTCGGGTAAGCAGGAAACATCGTGCTGCTCGCCATCATTCACGCGCGCCTGTGGACGGGCGAGGGCCCGGGGGCCTGGCTCAGCTTGTAGGCTCCACCACCCGGGTCCACAGGCGCTTCGCGTTGAGCAACTCCACCGCCGGGGCGAGCACCTTCCCGGCGGCGGCTTCCGCGCGCAGGATCTGCACGGCCTTCTCGGGCGACATCGCGCCCTTGTAGGGGCGGTCGCCCGCCGTGAGCGCGTCGAAGATGTCGGAGATGGTCATCAAGCGCGCGCCGTAGGGGATCGCCTCGCCCCTGAGCCGCCGCGGGTAGCCCGTCCCGTCGAGCTTCTCGTGGTGCGCGTAGGCCAGCGCCGGGACATTCCGCAGCTCGCGGGTCCAGGGGATCACCCGGAGGAAGCGGTAAGTGTGCTCCACGTGCCGCTCGATCTCGAGTCGCTCCTCGGGGTCGAGCGTGCCCAG
The DNA here is from genome assembly GCA_016875435.1 of Deltaproteobacteria bacterium. Lineage (GTDB taxonomy): Bacteria > Myxococcota_A > UBA796 > UBA796 > SXON01 > SXON01. The sequence continues at coordinate 1,363 of VGRE01000199.1, forward strand.
GGGGATGCAAAGGCGCCGCACCTCGCGCGCGTGCAGCACCGGCTCGGCCTCGGCGAGTTTCCAGCGCTCCGCGACCGTGCGGATCGCGACGCCCTCGCTCTCGCCCACCCGCCCGATGCGGTTGAGTCGGCGCACCAGGGTGAGATCTTCCTGCAGCTGGCTGAGCCGCGACGGCAGCATCGCCTCGGCGGTGTTCTCGTTGATGGCCTCGAGAGTGGCCTGGAGCGACGCGATGCGAAAACGTTGCTCGATCTGCGCCAGCTCCCAGGGGTAGAGGCGCGCCGTCTTGAGCAGCACCTCCTCGCGTACACCGACCTTGCCAAAATCGTGGAGAATCGCCGCGTAGTGCAGCTCGGTGAGCTCGCGCGCCGAGAAACGCACGTCGGCGAAGGGCGGGTCGTCGGCCTCGGTGACCTCGCGGGCGAGCATCTCGGTGAGCTGCGCCACGCGGTAGCTGTGGCCGCCCGTCGAGGGGTCGCGCGCCTCGATGGCGGTGACCGCAGCCTCGACGAAACCGTCGAAGAGCGTGGCAATCTCGCGGTAGAGCCGGTAATTCTCCAGCGCCACGGCGGCCTGGCTGGCCACCGAGCGCGCCAGGGCGAGGTGACGCTCGCTGAAGGCGGTCACGCGGTCGAAGCTCGCCAGCGGGAGCCCGGCCACCGCCTTGTGGTTGACGAAGAGGAGCACGCCAATCACCCGTCCGTCGCGGTCCACCAGGGGGACCAGGAGGGCGGAGCGCGTCTGGTAGCCGGTGGCGGCGTCGAAGGTGCCCGAGGGCTTGTAGGGCACGTCGGGCGGCAGCGCGCGCAGGTCGGGGATGTTCAGCGGGATCGCGCGGTTGGCGACGAAGCCGATGAGGCTGTGGTCATCGACCGCGAGCGCGGTCCGCCCGGCGAAGAAGGGGACCGTGTCGTTCTGGGCGGCGGCAAAGCGGATGGTGCGGGCGTTGCGCGAGCCGCCGAGCGCGGTATCGCTTTCGATGGACGCCTCGTCGATCAGGTAGATGCTGGCGCCGTCGGCGCGCAGCGCCCGCCGCGCGTGGGTGAGCAACTCGTCGAGGAGCTGCGTGCGGTCGGTGATGGCGGAGAGGGCGTAGCCGATCTGGTTGAGCACGGCGATCGTCTCGCGCTCCGACTCGGCGCGGGCGCGCAACAACTCGCACTCCACGAGATTGCGCATCGCCCGCGGCAGGCGCTCCTCCACCTCCTCGAGCGCGATGACGTCCCAGGCCGCCAAGGCCGGGCCGTCGCCGATGATGATGCAGCGGCTATTGAGCCGCGGCGAGCCGGTGACTCGCGACATGTCCACCACCATCACCCGCAAGGCGATGTCTGCCGAGATTGGGCTGTCGGGGCGGCACAGGGTGGCGCCGAGGCCCGAAGCCACGCGCGCGACGACGCCGGCGAACGCCGAATTCGGGGGCATGACCGCCACCTCTACGCTCGGCGCCTCGTTCATGCTCGACGCGACTTCCCGGCCCAACCCCGCCATGGCGTCATTCTAGTCTGAGCCTGGCCATCCCGTCGGGTCCTCTGCCAACTCCGCCATCCGCTGCACCGTCTCGGGCAGGCTCTCGGCGGCGTGCGCGCGAGGGGTCGAGGTCGATACACTAGCCCGATGTTGTTTCTGGCCTTGCTCGCCTGCGAGCCGATGCCCTCCTCGGGCGAGATCTTCGCGCCGGTCAAGGTGGAGGCCGCGAAGCCCACCGGGCCCGACGAGCGTTTCGCCGGGATCGACGAGCCGCGCTTCAAGATCTCCAGCGAGGAGATGGCCTCGGGCACGATGCCCGCGCCCGCGCCGGCGGCGGGTGAGCCATCCCCTGCCGACGCCGCCCTCGGCTCGCCGGCTCCGGTTCTCGCCGCCGGCGCGCCCGTGGGCCTGCCCTCGTCCACCAGCTTCCCGGTGCGGCTGGTCTCGACGATCGTGTCGGCCCAGCCCCCGCGCGCGGTGGTTGGCCTGCCTTCCGGCGAGGAGGTGGTGGTCTCGCCCGGTTCCGTGCTCGCCACCGAGGGACTGGTGGTGATGGCGGTGATGGACGGCCGCGTGCAACTGGCCAAGATCAAGCCGCAGGGAGACCACGCCGCCATCGAGTCGCTCGAGATCAGCGCGCAGTACCCCTGAACCGCCAGTAGATCGCCGCGCCCCCCGCCACCAGCAGCATCGACGTGGCCTGCGCGTTGGTGACGAGCCCGCCGATCACGTAGCCGCGAGCGGGATCGCCGCGCAGCAGCTCGTTGAGGAGCCGGGCCACGGGGTAGGTCAAGAGCAGCAGGGCGAAACGCTGTCCCGTGAAGGCACGAGGACGGAAGTACAGGAAGGCCGCGATGAACAGGCAGTAGATCGACTCGTAGATCTGCGTGGGGTGGAGCGGCACGCCCGGGGGGGCGATGCGCGAGCCCTCCGGGAAGGTCACCGCCCAGGGCAGGGAGCTGGGCCCGCCGTAGCAGCAACCGGCGCCGAGGCAGCCCACGCGGCCAAGCGCCAGGCCTACCGGCAGCCACGGGGAGAGCAGGTCGAGCATGGCCAGAGGCGAGAGGCCGCGCAGCTTGCAGAAGCCCGCGATGCCGAGCAAGCTCGCGACGAAGCCCCCGTAGTACACCATGCCGCCGTCGCTCACGCGCGGGATCGCCGCGAGGTTGCCGCTGAAGTCGGCCCAGTGGGTCCGCACGAACTCCAGTCGCCCTCCGAGCACGCCCAGCGCGAAGATGACGAGCACCACGCTCCAGGTGTCGTCGGGGTCGATGCCCTCGCGGCGGGACGACCACGCCGCGCCGAGCGCCGCCACGAGCACGCCGCCCCCGAAGAGCACGCCGTAGGTGTGGAACGTGACACCGCCGAGCTGGAAAAGCTCGGGAAACATCTACTCGAGCGAGGGCGCGGAGGAGCCGGGAGCCTTCACCGCCTCGGCTTCCTCGGCGGGACGGTCTTTCTCGTAGAGGAAACTAATCGCGAACAGGCCGAGGCCGATGAAGATGCAGCTGTCGGCGATGTTGAAGATCGGCCACACGTGGCTGTTGAGCGGGGGCAAGTCGCGCAGCCAGGACTTCCCCGGCTCCCAGCCCCACTGCACCTTGATCATGTCGGTGACGGCGCGGAACAGGACCCGATCGATGAAGTTGCCGAGCGCGCCCGACATGATGAAGCCCATCGCCGCGCCCTGGAGGCGATCGTCGACGCGGAGTTGCTTGTAGCCCTGCCACAGCACCACCACGGCCACGGCGGTGAGGGTGAAGAACACGTGGTAGCGGTACTCCCAGTCGTCCATCGCCGAGAAGGCGGCACCGGTGTTCTTCGCGTGCGCGATCGAGAGGAAGTTCGGGACGATGACCCACTCGTCCTTGTACGGCGTCAGACTGGCCCGAACGATGAGCTTGCTGATCTGGTCGAGGACCAGGAACAGGGCGGCGGTGCCGAAAAAGGCGGTGGTCTTCGGGCGAGGCGACATCTGGCGCGACGGTAGCGCGTGCCTGCGCCCTCGACAACGCGCGGCGACCGGCCGTGACCAAGAGGTTATGAAAGGCGGCTCAGTCGGAGACCCGATGCAGCGCGAAGCGATGCCCGTAGACGTTCTTTTCGTGGGGGGAGGCCCGGCCTGCCTCGCGGGCGCCATCCGCCTGCTCGACCTGGTCAAGGCGCACAACGAGTCGGGCGCGGAGCCGAAGTTGCCCGAGCTCACCATCGCGCTGCTCGACAAGGGCAGCGAGATCGGCAGCCACGCGATCTCCGGCGCGGTGCTCGACCCCCGCGCCCTCGGCGAGCTGATCCCCGACTGGAAGTCGCAAGACCCCTACTTCGTCGAGCGCCACGTGGAGAAGGAAACCTTCCTCGTGCTCACCCCGAGGCACGCCGTGCCCGCGCCGATGATGCCGCCCGGCCTGGAAGACCACGGCCAGCCGATCATCTCCATCGCCAAGTTCCAGAAGTGGCTCGCGGCGCAAGCCGAGGCGCGGGGGATCATGCTCTTCGCGGGCTTCGCGGGCACGCAGTTGCTCTACGAAGACGGCCGCGTGGCGGGGGTGCGCACCGGCGACAAGGGCATCGGGCCCGACGGCCAGCCCAAGCCCAGCTTCGAGCCGGGCATCGACATCCAGGCCAAGGTCACCGTGCTCGGCGAGGGGCCGCGCGGCACCCTCGCCCGGCAGCTCATCAACCGCTACCGCCTCGACGCCGACAGCCAGCCCATCGTCTACGAGATCGGCGTCAAGGAGGTGATCGAGATGCCCCCGGGCACCGTCACCCAGGGCGAGGTCACGCTCACCTTCGGCTACCCGCTCGATCTCAACACCTTCGGCGGCGCGTTCATCTACAGCCTCGCGGGCGACCGCTACGCGGTGGGCATGCTGGTGGGTCTCGATGCGAAAGACCCGGCGATGGACGCTCACTACCTGCTGCAGAAGCTGAAGGCTCACCCGGCCATCCGGGCGAAACTCGGCAAGGGCAAGGTGGTGAAGTACGGCGCCAAGGCGGTGACCGTGGGCGGCTGGCCCTCGATCCCCAAGCTCTACGCCCCCGGCGCGATGCTCGTGGGCGACAGCGCCTCGTTCCTCAACCCGATGCGCATCAAGGGCATCCACCTGGCGATGAAGTCGGGCATGCTCGCCGCAGAAACCGCCTTCGAGGCGCTCAAGCGCGGCGAGGCGAGCGAGGAGGTGCTCAAGGCGTACAAGGCGGCCGTCGACGCGAGCTGGATCCGCGAGGAGATGGAGCCGGCGAAGAACTTCCACCCCGCGATGGAGAAGGGCGTGATCGGGGGCATGGCCGCCGTGGGCATGTCGCTGGTTTTTGGACCGGGCGAGCAGAAGCCCTTCCACGCCGACTACGAGCACGTGCACAAGAACGCGGCGGTGCGCGGACAGCACGCCTACCCGGCGCGCGACGACATCGAGTACGACGGCACCTACATCGTCGACAAGCTCACCGACGTGTACCACTCGGGCACCAAGCACGAGGAGAAGCAGCCGGCCCACCTCCACGTGGTCGACACCAACCTCTGCGCCACCCAGTGCGCCGAGGAGTACGGCAATCCCTGCACGCGCTTCTGCCCCGCCCAGGTGTACAACATGCACTTCAGCGAGGCGACGAAGCGCAACGAGTTGCAGATCGACTTCAGCAACTGCGTGCACTGCAAGACCTGCGACATCCGCGACCCGTACCAGGTGATCACCTGGGTGCCGCCGGAGGGCGGGCAGGGGCCGGAGTACGGGATTCTCTAGGGGACGGTCACGATCACGGCGGCAGGGCCGACCGGCGGCTGCGCGTCGACGGCGAGCTTGGCCGCCTCGGCCACGCAGTGCGCCCGCGACTCGTTCTCGCTGGTGCCGTCGCTCGCCCAGGTGGTGCCATCGGCGTCGACGACCACCGCGACGGTGACGGGCTCGTCCCCGGGCCGCGCGTCGAGGCACCGCCGCACCGAGGGGTCGGCTCCGGCGACCGCGTCGAGCGCCTCGTCGCGCCCCACCGGCTCGGTGGGAACGGTGAACTGCCACCGGTACTGCCCGGTGTCGAGGTCGACGGTGGCCGAGGAGAGGCAGCCGGCGGCCGTCGCGCTCAGGGTGTGTGCGCCCGACTCGTCGCGGAAGTGGAACTCGCGAAACACCGCGCCCTCGCCCTCGCGGAGGATGAACTCGGTGAGCACCCGCTGTCCCGCGCTCTCCGGGCGCAACGCCCGCTCGATGATCGTACAGTAGCGCAGCCGCTTCGCTCCCCAGGGCGGCTTCGCGAGCGTCACGAAGCCGTCGGCGTCGACCTCGACAGCGGGGCTGGGCGCCGGCGCCTCCCGCGTGAACCGCCAGGCTGCCCCGCCGGCGAGCGCCAGCACGAGGAGGGCGGCGAGGGCTCGTTTCACCCCGCCCGTCTAGCCCGTCGCGTGCCGCCCGGCGGCCGTCAAGCCCGCGTGACGCCGTCGAGCGCTCGTCGTTCGAGCACCTCGAGGTGAGCGTGGCCGCTGGAGGGAGGGGTAGGGGTTACCTCCCCGCCAGCTGATCCCTCACCGACTGCGGATAACTCTGCACCGTCGCCACGGTGTAATCGAGGTAGTAGTCGTGTGTCGACATCCCGAATTCCTTGCGGGGGTCGATCTCGATGTAGGGCCGCAGCCAGTCGGCGAGGTCGGTTGCCACCCCGTCGAGCTCGAGGTCGTCCATCGTGTACGTGGCTTCCTCGAGGATCACGTTGTAACGGTCGTAGCAACTGTCGATGGCGAGGCAGAAAGTGAACAGCCGGCCGTAGGCGCTCCATGGGCCGTAGTAGGCGGTCATGAAGGTCTGGTCGGTGCCCCAGGGGATGATCTGGAACAGGCCGGTGGTGGGGTCCTTGTAGAGGCGGTAGTTGTTGCGAGTGGTGTAGCCGTCCCAGTGCAGCGCCACCGCCTCCACCGCCATGTTGCGGAGGAACTCGTCCATGTCCACCATCGTCTCCACCTCGGCCAGCACCGCCTCGTTGCTGCCCTGGTCGAGCACCGCGATCAGCTCGGTGAGATCGGATCGATCGGAGGGGTCCGGTCCCTCGTCGTACTCGAAGCTGTTCTCGTAGCCGCGGTAGAGGTCGACCCCGTAGGCGCCCTCGAAGAGCGGGCCGGAGCTGTCGGCATACCAGCGGTC
>VGRE01000200.1 GCA_016875435.1 Deltaproteobacteria bacterium
GTCGTCGAACATGCCGAAGGCGCCGTCCATCAGGATCGCGAGGTCGTAGGGACCGCCGGCCGGGAGCCACCGCATGTCGCCGGGCATCCACACCGGCCCGGGCTTGCCGACGTTCCGAGCCTCCCAGCGCTGCCGGGCCACGCGCAGGATGCGCGGCGAGAGATCGACGCCCACCACGTTGTGACCCTGCTCGGCGAGCAGGATTGCGTGACGACCACCGCCGCAACCGATGTCGACCACTCGCGCCCCCGCCGGGCTCCCCGCGAGCCGCTGGATGAACTCGACCTCTTGCTCGGCCCGGTCGTCGACGGGCTCGTTGAACGCGGGATCGAGCGCGGACAGGGCCTCGAAGCGGAGAGTCCACCAGGGCGCGTCGGGGGCAGGTTCGTCGGACATGGCGCGCGCCTAGTACCACGGCCCGGAGTTTTCCCGCTGCTCGAGTCGCGAATAGACGACCGTTTCACCCTGCCGATCGACGGCGAGCCGGAAGGGGGCGCCGACAAGAACGCCGCCGGATGGACGGGGCCCTACAGTGACCGCATCGCCTCCGCCAGGCTCCCCTCCCCCGGGCGCCAGGTGCCGTAGCGGACGACCACCCGGGCGAAGGGCCATGGCACGAGAAACCGGTCCCAGGACCGGGCGCGGAAACCAGGGGCGTCGACGACGCCGAAGACGACGGGAACGCCCTCGCGCAGGGCGAGGTTCTCCGCCCCCCGGTGAACCGTGCGCTCTGGCCCCCGGGGACCATCCACGGCCAGCGCCGGGCGCCGTCCCTCGCGGATCGCGTCGCGACAGGCCAGGAGCGCGGCCGCCCCGCCACGCGAGGTGGAGCCGCGAATCACGCCGTAACCGAGCCGCGCCAGCACCTGGGCTACGATCTCCCCGTCGCGACTCTTACTTGCCATTCCCACCATGCCCAGCCCCCGGTGAAGCACGATCATCGGCAACTGGTGGCCATGCCAGAACGCCACGACGCAGGCGCCCGGTACCGGCCAGGGGGGGCGCTCCACCCGCCACGTGGCGGCGAGAAGGCGCATGGCGAGGGCAATCAGCGTCGCGAGCACGGGGATGGGGAGATAACTAACGCCGGTGCGGCCCCTCCTCCCCCTGTTGCTGCTCGGGTGCGGCACCACCCATGGCATCAAGCCCGTCGGCAAGGGCGCGGTCTCGGTCGAGGGCAGCCTCGGCGGGCCTGTCACCATGGTGTTCGGCGCGCCGATTCCCCTGCCACTGACGACGGTGGGCGCGACCGTGGGCGCCACCGACACCACGGACGTCCACGCCTCGATCCACCCCACGGCGGCGGCGATGTTCGGCCTCGGCGCCGGCGACCTCGGCGTGTCGCAGCAGTTCCTCGAGAACGACGGCGGGCGCCCGCGCTTGATGGGCGATCTCACCTTCACCGGCGCCTTCGGCGATCGCGACCCCGACGCGGGACACGAGGGCGGCTTCCGCGGCTTCCTGCAACCCTCCGTCACCGCCTCCTGGGACTGGGGCAAGCAGGGCCAGTGCGCCGCCTACACCGGGCTCACCGCCTTCCTGGAGCCTGCCGACGAGCTCCACTGGCTCGGTGGCCTCTACGTGGGCAACCGCTTCGGCGTGGGCGCCAGCAAGCGGGGCCACGTCGACGTGGAGCTGAAGTGGCTCGACTTCTGGGCCTCGAGCGAGCCCATCGTCCCCGAGTTCGTCACGCCCGGCAACCTCGGGGCGCTTGAGTTGCAGTTCGCCTACGGTTACCGCTTCGGAGGCAAGCCATGATCCTCCTCCTCGGCTGCTACTCGCTCGACGGCTTCTTCTTCTCGCCGCTGGAGGTCGATGCCTACGCGCTCGGGGGCGACGTGATCCCGGCCGACTGCCAGGAACTCGTCGACTTCGAGGGCGACGCCGGCTCGCTCTACGGCGCCTGGGCCCACCAGCCGGAAGACGGCGCGGCGAGTTGCACGCCCGGCGCGCCGAACGCCGAAGCCGACGTGCTGCTCTTCTTCCACGGCAACGCCGAGAACATCGACCACTACTGGAAGGACGTCGAGTTCTACTGGCAGTCCGGCTTCGAGGTGTTCGTGTTCGACTACCGGGGCTTTGGCCGCTCCGCGGGCGACCCCAGTCACGACGGCGTGATCGCCGACGGCACCGCCGCCATCAAGTTCGTCGAGGAGAGCACCGGGCTCGAGAGCACCGGGATGGTGTTCGTGGGACTTTCGCTCGGCGGCTTCGTGAGCATCCACAACGTCGACAAGCACCCGCCCCGCGCCTTCGTCACCCAGGACATGTTCGCCTCGGCCCAGACCCTGCTCGACCAGGGCACGCTGCTCGACATCCCGCAGGGCTGGCTTTTCGTCGATACCTTCGACAACCTCGCCGCCGCGCGGAAGATACCGCCCGAGGTGCCCTACCTCGTCGTCCACGGCGAGAAAGACGACTACATCCAGCCGGAAAACGCGCGACTGGTCTACGAGGCCGCCGCGAGCGACAACAAGTACCTGTTCCTGGTACCCGGGATGGACCACGCCGAGACCATCACCGACGCCCCCGACGTGTTCCGGCCCTGGCTCGAGTGCTGGGCCGAGCAGACGTGCGTGATCGACTGAGGGGCTGTCCCCCCGCCTCGCGCCTCGCGCCACCCTCTCCCCGGGCGGTGGAGAGGGACTAGAGCGCCGAGTCTACCGCCTCGATGATCGCCTCGTCGCTGGGGACGTCGAGGCGCTGGTGGACGACCATGTCGCGACCGATGATGAGCACCGCCGGGTAGGTGCCGTTGCGGACGATGCCCGAGGTGAAACCCACCGCGTCGGCGAGCACCGGCTCCCGGATGCCGAAGTTGCCGGCCCACTCGTTGAGCTCGGCGTTGTCGGGCACGTCGGAGCCGAGGTCTTCGGCCAGCACCGTGACGTAGCTGAACTCCTCGTCGGCGTAGCCATCGGCGATTTCCTGGAGGCCGTGCGCCAGCACCTGGCAGGGCGCGCACCACATCGTCGACACGTCGAGCACCCATACCCGGCCATAGAACTGCCAGAGCGCCACGTCGTCGCCGTTCTGGTCCGGCACGCAAGCGTCGCCGACCACCTCGCCCACCTCGTAGCCCTCGCCCAGGAGGTCGACCGGCGGCTCGCCCACGGGCCACTCGTTCTCCGGCAGCCCATCGGCGCAGGCCCCGACCTTCTTGCTGGTCAACTCGGGGATGCAGGCGAGCAGGAACACGAGAAGCATGCCCCAGTGTATCCGCGGCAGGAGCAGACGAAGCTTCGCCCGACCGCCGCTTGACGAGCAGGGGCCGACCGGGTGACGGGGGCGGCCCATGCCCGCGCGCCTCACCGAAGCTGATCTCGTGACCAGTTACGACGCCTACCACAGCCCGCGCGAGCGCTGGCTGGTGGGCGGCGAGTACGAGAGAGCGCTGGCGTATGGCGACGGGCGCGCCGTGGGCTACCACGACGAGCACGGCATTCACTGGCTGCTCGACCGGCTCCGGGATCGGCTCGGCTGGAAACCGAAACACGAGGGGCCCTGGCCCATCGAGCTGCGCGGCGAGGGCGCCTCGATCACGCTGGAGCCGGGCGGCCAGGTGGAGCTGTCGGGGGCGCCCTTCCGGCGACTGGCCGACCTCGCGGCGGAGGTGCGTCGTAATCGCGAGGCACTTTACGCCTGCGTGGAGGGCCTCGACCAACACTGGATTGCCTGCGGGCTGCACCCCTACGCCAAGATCCACGAGATCCCGTTCGTGCCCAAGGGCCGCTACGCGGTCATGCGCGAGTTCTTGCCCCGGCACGGCGACCTCGCCCACTGGATGATGAAGGGCACCTGCTGCGTGCAGGCCAACTTCGACTACGAGAGCGAGGCCGACTGCGCCGAGAAGTTCCACGCCGCCCTCGATCTCGCCCCCTTGAACGTGGCGCTGTTCGCCAACTCGCCGCTGGCCGAGGGCAAGGAAACGCGCTGGATGAGCTACCGCGGCCACATCTGGACCCGGGTCGACCCGCGCCGCACCGGCTTCCCCCCCGGCGTGCGCGACGGCTACACCCACCGGGGCTGGGTGAACTACCTGCTCGACTGCCCCATGATGTTCTACATGCGGGACGGCCAGTGGGCGCATGCCGAGGGACAGACCTTCCGCCGCTGGATGGATCATGGCCTCGACGGCTGCTTCCCCACCGCCGACGACTGGGCGCTCCACCAGACGAGCGTGTTCCCCGAGGTTCGCGTGAAGCGGACGATCGAGATCCGCAGCGCCGACGCCGTTCCCATCGACCTCTCCATCGCCTTCTGCGCCTTGTGGACGGGACTACTCTACGGGGCCCTCGGCGACGCGGGCGCGCTGGCGACAAGCTTCGCCGAGGCGGGCGGCGCCGAGCCGGTGGAGTTTCGCTTCGCCGCCGCCGCGCGCAACGGCCTGGAGGGCGACTACGGCGGTCGTCGCTGCGCCGCCTGGGCGGCCGAGCTGTGCGCCGTGGCGCGCAGGGGGCTCGGGGCGCTGGGCGAGGACACCTCGCTGCTCGACCCCCTCGACGCCGTGGTGGCTACCGGGCGATCCCCCGCCGCGCGGCTGCTCGACGCGTTTCGCGCCGATCCCTCGCCTCGAAATCTGCTGGCGGCGGCGGCGTACTAGCCCGGCGCCGAGCTAGCAGGCCTCTACCGTGGCCACCACCCTCACCAAGTCGATCGTCGTCTCGCTCAACATCGCGCAGGTGCGCCAGCACGGCTGGGCGCGCTGTATCGTGGGCGGGGGCTCGATGTACCTCAGCATCCCCAGCTTCTTGCTACTTAATCTCACGCTGGTCATGGCGTTGTTTTCCTGGGTGCTCACGCCGCTCTTCGGCCTGCCGCGCGTGCGATGGGCCGATCACGTGCTGCTCGCGCGCGGCCGCGTTGCGGAGCTGTTCTGGCTCGACCGGCTGAACTGCCAGTTCTGCGCCTACGCCAACGGCCTGTGCACAATGCTCAACACGCAGCTCGATCACCTCGCGAGCGCCTCGCCGTCCCGGGGCGCCTGGCGATGGTCGCTCGCGGCCCTGGCCGCCCTCGCCAGCGCGCCGTCGTGGTTGTTGTTCGACATCTTCACCATCCGCGTGCTCTACGACCTCATCATCTCTCGCTGCCTCCGCATGCACCGCAGTTCGCGCGCCGAGATCCACGCCTCGATCGTGGCGCGGCAGTACGCGAGCCAGCACAATGTCGCCGCGCGGGCGGTGATCCGGGCGTGGAAGGGCTCGGCCCTCGCGCTCGCCAGCCTGCTCGAGCAGATCGAGTCGGCATGGTGTCCGCTGCGCCACATCGAGTCGCACCCCGGGGTGGTGGTGCCGGCCCACCACGCCAACTTCCTGCCGGGGAGCACGCCCGAGGAGCTGCGCCTCGCCCGTCGCGAGTTGCATGCGCGCGAGGGCACCCTGTCGCCCCGCGGGCTGGCGCGTCCGGAGCGATAGGACGACCCCTACGCGCGCTGCCTCACCCGCTCGAACATCAGCACCGCCGCCGACACGCTCACGTTGAGGCTCTGCAAGCCACCGGCGAGCGGAATGCCCGCGACGAAATCGCACCGCTTGCGCAACGCCGGCGACAGTCCCTTGTCCTCGCCGCCAAGTACCAGCGCCACCGGGCCGCGCATGTCGATCTGCCAGGGGGGCACGCCGTCCATGTCGGCGCCGATTGTCGTGATTCCGCACCGCTGGATCTGGGCGAGCGCGCTGGAGAGGCCCTCGCGGATCACCGGCACCGCCTCGGCCCCGCCCATCGCCACTCGCTGCACCACGGGCGTGAGCCCCTTGCCGCGCTCGGTGGGGACGATCACCGCGTGCACCCCGGCACCCAGCGCGCTGCGCAGGATGGCGCCGAGGTTGTGCTCGTACTGCACCTCGTCGACCAGCACCAGGAAGGGCTCCGGCACCTGGTCGAGCAGCTCCTTGACACTCGGCTGCGGCAAGGGATCCGCCTCGGCGATGATGCCATTGTGCACGCCCGTCTGCGACATGCGGTCGAGCACCGATCGCTCGATGCGCTCCACCACCGTTCCCGAGCGGCTCGCGAGCGCGAGGATTTCTGACAGTCGCTCGTCGGGCCGCGCGGCGCCGTCCAGCCAGATGCGCCGGACGCGGCGACGGGCGCGGCTGAGCGCCTCGAAGACGACGTTGCGTCCCTCGAGCCGGTCTCCCCGGACCGGTGGCACCGGCAGGGCCATCTAGCGGGCCAGCTTCCCGGCGAGACGAAACAACGCGCGCACGCGTGGCTCCATCTCCTCCGGGTCGAAGGGCCTGGGCGAGTAGTCGTCGGCACCCACCTAGAAGCCCTCCTTGAAGTCCGCGGAGTCGCCGCGGGTGCTGAGAATGATCACGGGGATCTCGGCGGTAGCCGGGTCGTCTTTCAGCTTCCTGCAAACCTCGTAGCCCGAGATGCGCGGAATCATGACGTCGAGCGCGATCGCGTCGGGCGCGTAGGTCTTCACCATCTCCAGCGCCTCCACGCCGTCGTGCGTGCAGACCAGGTCGTGGCCGTCGTCCAGGGTGGCGCCGACGTGCGAGAGGATCTCCTCGGCGTCGTCGACAGCCAGCACCAACGGGCGAGCGCCGCCTCGATCGACAACGCCGCCGCCCAGGAGAGCGAGGGCACGCGCAGCGCGTCGATGACAAGGTCGTCGAGGTGGCCCTGGGTGCTCGCCGCCAGGCGGTGGAGCCAGCGGAAGGCCACCGCGCGGAGGAGCAACAGGCAGAGCAAGGCGCAGGAAGAGGCAAGCGCCACGCGCACGGGGGCCGAGAGGTCGGGAAGGGCGAAGATCGTCACCGGGGCGCGCGGAGCCTATCCGCGACGGCGCCTCCCCGGACAGGCTAGGTCCGGGCCGGTGACCGCCTACCTGCGCGCCGCGCTGCTCCCCGTCGCGTTCGCGCTCGCCGTCGGCGCCGCGGCCACCTGGCCGCTCGTGCTCTCGCCCTGGAACTCGCTCGCCTGGAGCCCTTTCGCCGAGGGACACGCGGCGGCGCTCGGCTTCGCCGCCCGCTCCGCGCCCTGGGACACGCACCTTTCGCTCGCGGGATGGCCCAGCGGCGTGGACTTCCGCCCCTTGCTCTGGCCGGCAAGTCTAATCGCGGTCGCGACGGGATCGGTCCTCGCCTACGCCATCCTGCTGGTGATCATCCCGGCGCTCAACGTGCTGGGCGGCGTGGCCCTCGGGGCGGCGCTGCGCATGGAACCGCGGGCGGCGGCGGTGCTCGGGGCGCTCCTCGCCTTCCCGCCCTGGGTGCGCACCACATTGCAGAACGGGCAGCCAGAGCAGGCGTGGCTCGGCCTGGGCGCGGCGGTCCTGGCGGTCATCGTGTCTTGCACCCGGCGGCGCGGGCTGGCTTGGCTGGGCGTGCCCCTCGTCGTGTTTGCCGGTGCTGCCGCGACACCACACGTGGTGATCGCCTCCATGGTGCTGCTCGGCGCCTGGGCGGCCTGGGGGGCGCGCTCTGAGCCGTTGCGCCTCGTGGCGGGGGGGCTCGCCGCGCTGGGCGTGGCGGGGGTGGTGGCCTGGCACGGCGCGGGCCTGGTCGACGACAGCCTCTTCGCGCCGCTGGGCACCCTCGACGACCGCGCAGGGCCGGCGCTGAAGCACTCGGTGGAGGCCTTCGACCTGTTCCTGCCCGCCCGCTCGCCGCCCGGGAAGGGCCCCTGGGTCGTCCACCTCGGCTACGTGGGGCTGCCCCTGCTCCTCGGCGCGCTCGCCGGCCGCAAGGCCGCCCCATGGGCGCTCGGCGCGGCGGCGGTGGCCCTGCTCCTCGCCCTCGGCGACAACGGCCCGATGCGCTGGCTCGGCGGGGCGCTGCACCCGAGCGCCGTGCCCTACCGGTTCACGCTGGCGGTGGTGATGGCCCTGGCCGTGGCGGCGGCCAGCACGCGCTGGGGCCCGTTCCTGGCGCTGGTCTCGCTGGCGGAGGCGGCG
>VGRE01000201.1 GCA_016875435.1 Deltaproteobacteria bacterium
CGCCGGGCGACGACTGCCCGCCCGCACTCTGCGACCTCGTGGCCGCGCTGCTCGACCCCGAGCCGCGCCAGCGCTTCGACCGTGCCGCTGACGTTCGCCGCGCCCTCCGCGCGGCGATGTCGGGGGCCCAGTTCCGGGCCCGGGTGCGCTCCTCGTCCGCCTCGTCGCACAGTGCCACTACCGGGCCGGTGCTATCGACGGGCGAGTACCCGCTCTCGTCGCCGGAGCCGTCGGGACCACGCCCCGCCGGTACGCCCCGCTGGAACCGAGTGGCGCCCGACGTGATCCCTCCGAATCCCCCGCAGGAGTCAGGGTGGGAAGCGCCCGCGCGCAGCTCCCTCCCGCTCTTCGCCCTGCGCGAGGTACCGCTGGTCGCGCGCGAGCGCGAGCGCAAGGTGATCTGGGACGCGGCCCGCGAGGTCATCGCGCTCGACGAGCCGCGCGTGGTGCTCGTGGTCGGCGAGGCTGGCACCGGAAAGTCGCGCCTTGCACAGTCCGTCGCTCGCGCGCTCGAGGAGGGGGGCTTCATGGAGGTGGTGCGGCTGCGCTACCACTCGCCGGCCACCATCGACGACGGCTACCGCGGGGCGGTGCGTGACATCGTCGTCCCGTGGAACGACTCGCGCGCGGGCATCGAGGCGCGCTTGTCACGCTGGATCAGTCGCGATCGGCAGGTATTGCCTGCCGAGGTCCACGAGGAAGCCAGCGTGCTCGCCCGATGGTGTGGCTACCTGCTGGAGGGCGAGCCGCCGGTTTCCGACGCGGCCGCGCTTGCCTACCTCTACCGCTACCTCGACGCCCGGGCCTGGCGGGGGGGCTCCTGCATGGTGCTCGAAGACGCCCACCGCGCGCAGTCCGGCGGCGACGGGCTCGCCATCGCCGAGGCGCTGCTCGACCGCACCGTGGGGGAGCGACCGGTGCTCGTGGTCTGCACGCTCTCCGCCGAGGCGCTGGCCAACGACGCGGCGCTCCGGCGCAAGGTGGAGGGGCTGCAGGAACGGGGCGCCCGGCGGATCGGGCTGCGCAAGCTCAACCTCACCGAGACCCGCAAGGTGGTCTCGGAATCGCTGTCGCTCACCTCTGAGTTGTCGCGACTCATCGCGCTCGAGTACGAGGGCGACCCGCGCTCCGCGGGCCTGTGTCTCCGGGAATGGGCGAGCCGCAAGCTGCTCGTGCAGAACGAGCAGGGCCAATACCAGTTGCCGCCCGACGCCTCGCTGGCCGACGCGCTCCCGCGCGACCGTACATCGCTTGTATTACGACGGGTCAACGCGGCACTGGCGAGTTGTCCCGACCCTGCGGCGGCGCGGGAGGCCCTGGCCGTGTGTCTCATCGCCGGGCAGGAGCCACCGGTGCCGGTGGTGCGGGCGGTCAACGACGCCGGCGTCGACGCGTTGCTGGCCACCGGGCTGGTGGTCGAGGAGCGCGGCGCGCTGGTGCTGGAGGCTTCCGACATTCGCGCCGTCGCGACAGAACATACGTCAGACCTGCCCAACCTCGCGGACTTGCATTGCCGCCTCGCGGACGCCTGGCATGACCTTGGCGCTTCGACCGGCCTCGACGTCGACCTGCCGCTCGGCACCCACCGGCACCGGGGCGGCGACTCGGCCGCCGCCGTGGCGCCGCTGCTCAGGGCCTGCGTTCGCATGAACCGCGGCGGTCGCGCGCGCGACGCAGTGGCGGCCGCGGTGCTGGCCATCGAGGCAGCCGACGCGGCGGGCCAGCCGTCCGCGCGGCTCGAGGCCCGCCGCCTGCATGCCTTGTCGCTGGTGGAGAGCGGCCAGCCCGAGCGCGCCGTGCCACTCGTCGACCACGCGCTCGCGACCATCGAGGGCGACCGACTCGGTCGTGCCCGGCTGCGGGTGCTCCGGGGACGGTCGGCGCGAAAGCTGGGCGACCTCGACCTGGCCCACAAGGAGTTCGACGCTGCACAACAGGTTTTCGAGGCGCTGCGCGACCGGGCCGGGCTCATCGAGGTCGCGCAGCAGCGCGCTCGACTCGCGCGAACCGAGGGCCGCCACTCGCGGTCGCTGAATCACTGGGGCGAGGTGCTGCGACTCAACCGGGGCGACCTTGTCATCGAGGCCGAGGGGCTGAACGGCCTCGTGGAAGCCATGATCGAGAGCGGCCAGCTCGAGCATGTCGACAAGCACGTCGAGCGTTTGCAGCGGGTGTCGCGGGCCAGCGGCGACACCCGCCGCATCGCCGAGGCCACCTGCACCTTGGGCATGCTCCACCTCGTCCGCGGCGAGAACGAGCGGGCGCGACGCGAGCTCGAGACGGCGGCGGCGATCGCCGCCACCCTGGGGGCAGATCGCCTGCAGCTTCGCTGCCGCCTGATGGTGGCAGAGATGGAGATGCGCGCCGGGGAGCTCGACGCCGCCGAGGAAGCGGCCCGGTGGGCGGCCCGCTTCGCCGACGAGCGCGGCGCCCTTGCCGCTCGAGCCAACGCATGCGTGCGCCTTGCCCTGGTGGCCGTGGGCCGGGGCGACCGTGGGCGCGCGCGTCCCGAGCTCGACGCCGCCGAGGCGGCCCTGCAGGCCACGCCACGACACTGGCTGTGGATGCACGTGGGCGCGCTGCGTGCCGCCGTGGCGGCCGAGGAGGGCGACGAGCGCACCTGTCGCGCCTGGTGGTCGGTGGCCCGAGAGCGGGGTCTGGAGCTGCGCGGCGGCAGCGAGCTCCGCTCGGTGCTCACGTGGCTGTGCGAGCGCGCGGCGTCGCGAGGCTGGAACGATATCGCCTCGCGTGCGGGCAGCATCGCCAGTGCGCCGGCGACCGGCGTCGGTAGCGTCCGCGGCCCGCCCGGGCGTTCACTTCACTGAGGCCACGACTCTCGCACCCACCGCCCGCGCCCACATCCTCAGGCCCGGGCAGGCGCGGTCGCCCACGGTCTCGCAGCGCGACACGCGGGTCCAGGCGCCGGGGGCCATCTCAGGGTCGCCCACGGCGACCCACGCCAGCACCGAGGCGCGGGCGAGCGCGGTGGGGGGCGATGGGGGCACCTCCGGTAGAGGGGCCAGCTGGCCGGCGAGGCTGTCCCGCGCGGCCGCGTGCCGCGCCAGCAGCCGCAAGTGAGCCCCGGCGAGCCGCCCGGGCAACTGGTCGAGCGGGACCGAAAGCACCAGCGCCGACGAGGTCAGCGCCGCCGAGAGGTCGCCCGCCGCCACGTCGAACACCGCCGCCGCCCAGCCCTCGCCCTGGTCGGGCTCCACGTCGTAGGTGAGACCGCCGTCCTCGCGCAACGCCTGGACGAACAGGGACTCGAAGTCCCCGGCCAGGGTCGCGTCGCGGACGAGATCCTCGCCCGCGCCGCTCGACGCCCAGGCAACGGCAACCTGCACGCGAGTGGCGCCCGGCCAGTCCACCCACGTGCGCGCCGGGGTGGGAGATGCGCGGGGGGGTGGCGGGGGCGCAGGCGCGACCGGATCGCTCCCGAACCCCTCGCGGAGCCGCCTGGACGCCAGCGCGATGGCGGGCGCTCGCAAGTCGAGCCGCTCGCTGGCCCGGTCGACCTGGGCTGCCGAGGGATCGCCAACCGCGCGAGCGAGCGCGGCCTCGAGCACGAGGCCAGGCGTGAAGGGTCGCCCCCGCCACGCGCGTCGCATGCCCCGCCGCTCGCGGCAGCCCAGCTGCGGCATCGACGTGAGCGCCTGTTCCACGGCCGCCTGCCCGAGAGGCACGGCCGCCGCGAGCCCTTCCACGACAACCACGCAGTCACGACGCCCGCATCCACCGGCCACGTGCAGGCCGGTGCCGCCCGACTGCCCGGCCGCGTGGGACGCTGCCGAAGTCACGAGGTGATCGACCAGCAGGGGGTGGGCCTCGATCGCGCGCACGTCGGCGCGGAGCTCGGCCCGCGCGAGCAGGCCGTCCGTCGCGATGGACCATGCGAGGAGCAAGCCGGGCGTCACCGGCGTAGCCGCAGGCCAGGGATGGGCGGGGCGAGAAGCGTGCGGGACGGCACGACCGCGAGCAGGGTGACGGCGGGCCACTCGAGCCAGCGGGCCGAGGCCTTGCGGGTGTCCGCGCGATCGAGGGCGAGCCAGGCGCCGGCCTCGTCCTCGAGGCAGGTGGTGCCGCCGGTGGCGTGCATGCACCCGGCGAGCAACCGGGCTCGGAGGCGCAGGTCGGCGCGGGCCCGCGCGAGGTCGGTGAGCTGGACGGCCCGCAGCGCCGCGAGCTCGGGCTCTCCAAGCCCACCGAGCGACAGCGCCGACAGCGTGCGGCGCAAGGCAGACACGTGCTCGCCGAGGCGCCACCCGTCGCCCCGCCGTTCGATGATGATTGAACCGCAGTCGCGACCCGATGCCACGCGACCCCCCCCAATCCAGCGCGCCACCGCCTCGAGGGCGACTCGGTCGGGGTGCGCGCGCGGCGGGCCGGGCCAGGCCGCGTAGATCGCTCCCTCGCCCACGTCGCCCCTCTGCCACGCGCGCTGCGGCGCGGCCGGCTCGCAGTCACGGGGCGGGCGTTCGGCCACCCGAGTCATGCCCGAGCCGAACGAGGCCACCACCTCGTCGCGCGCGAGCTCGGGAAGCGGACCGGCCAGCACCAGCACCGAGCGGGCCGGGTCGCGTAGCCGGGGCCAGGCATCGCGTACCTCGGCGGCCGTCCAGCTGGCGTCTACGGGCGCTTGCGGGTGTCGCGACCAGGGTTCGGTGGACGACCAGAGCATCGTGTCGAGCGCGATGCGATCTGCACCGTGCGCGGCGTCGAGGGTCTCCCCAGCCTCGGCCGCGAGCACCCGCAGCTGGCGCGCCACCGCGCTGTCGTCGATCACCAGCGAGCGCCACCGCTTGCTCTCGAGGTCCAGCAACGCGCGAAACGCGCCGTCGCGGGCCGGCACGGTCGCGCCGAGGCCCGATCTCTCCCGGTCGGTCCAGCCGTGGCTCTCGCCGCCGAGCTCGCCCAGCCGGGCATCGTAGTCGGGTGCGCCGGGGGCGATCTCGCCAAAGGAGAGGTGCTCGGCGAGGTGCGCGAGCCCCGGGCGGCCCAGCGGGTCGTCGGCCGCCCCGACATCGAACACCCACTCGGCGACGATCTCGTTGCGGGCAGGATCGGGGGCGAGGACCACTCGGAGGCCGGCCTCGGTGACCACCAGCTCGGTGACCACTTCGAATGCCGCTGGCGGGGGCAAGAACTCCACGGCTCCCGCTAGCCGCCGCGCGGGCTAGCCGCCGCTTCGCTTCTGCAGCAAAACCTCGGCCACGAGCACGCCGGGGACGGCGGTGTCGACCAATTGGTCAGTCTCCGGCTGCCGCCCGTCGGCGTTCCGCAGCACTCGGCACAGGGGCCTGGAGAAGCGAGCCGGATCGCGCGCACCCGATACTGAGATGACCACCCGGCCATCCTTGAGGCGAAGCAGCGTGCCGGGCGGGAAGGCGCCTACCTTGTTGACGAACAACTGGAAGAGGTGGGGGTCGTAGGACGTCCCGGCGACGCTCGCCATGCGCACCAGTGCCTCGGCGGGCGACATCAAGGCGCCCTCCGGGCGCAGGCGCGTGTAGTTGTCGAAGTCGTCGGCAATACGGACCATGCGCGCGTACAGCGAGGGACGGGGGAAGTGGCCCACCATTTCGCGATGGTGCTCGAGCGAGACGAGGAGGCGCTTGATCTTCGCCTGGTGGAAACCTCGCTGCTTGAGCAGGGCGCGCACGCCTGCGTGCCCGTGGTGGGCAAAAGGCACGGCGAAGCCGTCTTCCTTCGAGGCGTAACCGCAGTCGTGGTACATCGCGGACACGCCGAGATCGGCGAGCTGCGCCGCGGAGAGACCCAGCTCGCGGCCGATCATCAGGCTGAATGTCGTGGTGCGGAGCGAGTGCTTCGCGAAGGCGCTTCCCCCCGCGCCGGTGGTGAAGCTCTCCTCGACCGCCAGGAGATCCTCCTCCCCCGAGGCGTCGACGAACTCGTTGACCAGCTTTCGCACCGGGAGCGGATTCGGCACGCGCTCGTTGGCCAGGCCGTCCCAGGCGTCGGCGATCACGCCACTGGCCCGTTGCAGGGTCTTCTGGAGCTCGACTTGTGATGCCGTGCGGTCGGCCTCGCCCGATAGTCGCAGTCGATACCGCCCGCTGGCCGTGACGTCGGCCAGGCCGCCCTGGCGCAGGGCCTCGTTGAGCGCGTGCAGCGGTCGGTCATCCGCGGCGTCGGCGGCGATGAGGCCGCTGAGAACGCGCACCTGGCTTCCTGACAGCGGCTTGGCGAAGCTGAGGCCACCGCAGCTGTGCCGCCCGAGCTCGGCCTCGAGCTCCGCGGGCCCCGAGAGGCGCTCGTCCATGCGCACGCGGATGTCGTTGACGTACACCTGCCCTTCCACGCAGACGATCATCACCTGGCCGATGAGCTGTTCGAGGGTGTGCAGCGTGGTGACGAGCTGCGACGTCGGCTCGTCGAAGGCATGGTTGTCGGGCGCGTGAATGGCGCGAAGGCGCACGAGCCCGTTCATCAGGCGCACGAAACTCTCGCCGAGCTCCCGCACCCGCTGCGCGAGCTGCTTGTCCTCGCCCGCCCGCGCGTGCTCGATGGCCTTGCCAAGGGCCTCCTGGCCCTGGGTGATCTCGTCGCTCATCGTGCGCCTCCCGCGCGCATCGCGCGACGGCGACGAACCATCGCGTGCGTGCAGTGAGCCTGCAGCTCGCTCCCGGCGCGCTCGTGCACGTGCCTCACGAGGGACTCCACCTCGTCGCTCGGCAGCAGCGCTAGGCCGGCTACCGCCGCCCACTGCAGCGTGGCCTGCCCCGGCAACACCGCGGTCAACAGGCCCCGCGGCTTGCATAGGTCCCGGAACAGGACCAGCGCCGCGCTGGCGTCGCAGTGAACGAGTGCCTCGCCAATGGCGGCGGCCTCGGCGAGGCTCATGCGCAGGGCCGCGTCACGACGCAGGAGAGCGGCGAGCGGCTGGAACGCGTGTACTACCTTGCGCTCGCCGATCTGGGCGAGGGCGCGGAGGCGCACCTCCTCGTTGTCCGCGCCGGCGAGCCGCAACAGCACCCGCAGCGCGTCGCGACCGGTGGGCACGTCCTGCAGCGTGCGCAGCAACTCCAGTTGAAGTTGGAGCTCGTTCCGCTCCAGGAGCCTCGGGACGAGCGCGACCGCGCGGGGGAGGTCGGCGTAGCGGAGCACCCGCAGTAGCTCGCAGCAGAGCGCCGTGGGCGCCGAGGCGGCGAGCTCGACGATCTCGTCGCCCCGCGTGGCCACGTAGCCCTCGACGAGGCGCCGGGTGACGCGGCGCGAGGCCTCGCTGTGCCCAGAGCCGAGCACCTGGACGAGGGTGCGCAGGTGGTCGCCGGGCATCGAGTCCAGCAGGGCCGTGAGCTCCGGCGGTGCCTCCTGAGCGTCACGACCGACGGAATGCAGGAAGCGCGCGAGGGCGGCGGGCGACACGAAGCCCTGGAGGAACTCGGTGCTGGCGCGGTCGCTATCGACGTCGCTCAACTTCGCGTTGGCCGTCGCGTAGGCTAGGCGAATGCTGTGGGCGAGGAGCCCCTCCGCGAAGAGGAAGTCTCGCGTCTCGTTGAGCTGCGAGACGATATCGAAAAACTTCAGGGGGCTGTCGGGCTCGCCGACCGCGCCGAGCAATTCCTCGCAGAGGCGGACTGCAAGCTCCGCGACGGACTGGGTGGTGTCTTCGGCGCGCAACTCGTCGATCGCTGCCTGGGGCACCTCGCGCCACTGCACCCGGGTCATGTTGGGCCGGGTGGGCATTGGGAGGTCGAAGTCGGGCGGCGCCTCGATGGCGATCGCCCGCCCCTCCATGGGCGCGGCGACACCCTCATCATCGTCGTCCTCGCTGTCGGCGATGAAGCCTTCGACCGCGTCGAAGCTCAGGTTCTGGAAGCCCGCCTTCCAGAGCAGCACGACCATGTCGTCCTCGGTCTGCCGCACGCCCACGTAGCGGATC
>VGRE01000202.1 GCA_016875435.1 Deltaproteobacteria bacterium
GGCTGCTCGGGTCGCGCCCCGGCGCGATGCCACCCCGCGTGGCCGAGCCCCGGGGCGGGCGCAGCGTGCGCGATCTGCCGGCCGACCCCGAGCCGACGCCCGCGTTCCTCGCGCGCCCCATCCTCCCCGAGGGCAGCGACCCGCCGGCCGCGGCCGCGCGGCCCATCGCCTCGCCCATCGCCTCGCCCGTGCCGCCGCCCCGCACCGTGGCGAGCCCGGAGGATCCCCCCGCGAAAGTACCCCGGAACTGGTCGATGGAGCCGATCCCCAGGGGCCCCCAGGTCGAACAGGAGCGCCCCTCGGCGCCGGGCGGTGACCGCGGCGAGGAAAGCGACTTCGACGATGAGCTCGAGGCCGAGCCAGGGCCCATCGACCGTCTCCTTGCCTCGGTAAAGGGCGACCCCTACGTGATGATCATGTCGGGCATCGGCATCGCCTTCGCCATCCTGCTCGCCGCCTACCTCGGCCTCCGGAGCTGAAATGTCCGTTACCTTCGTGAACAGCCCGGCAGCTGCCGTCGCCGCCGACATCCTCGTCCTCGTCGTCCCCCAGGGCAAGCTCGCCGTCGCGCTCGCCGACCTCGACGGCCCCGCGAACTTCGGGGGTACGCTCGCGGCCGCCTGCGCCGACGAGAACTTCGACGGCCGCGTGAACGGGAGTTTCCTGGTGCCGGCGCTGGGCCGGATCGCCGCCAAGCGCGTGCTCCTGGTGGGCTGCGGCGCGGGCACCTCGAGCGACCTGCGCGCCGCCGCGGGCGTGGCCGGTTTCCAGTCGCGCAACAAGAGCGCCAAGGCGGTGGCCATCGATTTCCCCTGCTCGCAGGTCGGCGGGCGCGAGGTGTCGCTCTGTATCGAGGCCTTCTTCGAGGGCAACTACCGCTTCGACAAGTACAAGCCCGAGGCACAGCGGAAGGCGCCCTGCCGCGCGCTGAGCCTCGTGGGCGTGGCGGATGACGCCGCCGCCGTGCGCTACGGCGAGGCGCTGGTGGCCGGTCAGACCCTCGCGCGCGACCTCGTCAACGAGCCGGCCGCCGAGGTGTACCCGGAGAGCATCGCCAAGGTGGCCGAGGGGCTCGCGGGCGACCGCATCAGCGTGCTGGTGTGGGACGAGACCAAGATCCGCGACGCCGGCATGGGCGGCATCACCGGCGTGGGACAGGGCTCCGACCGTCCCCCGCGCTTCGTCCACATGACCTACACGCCGGCCGGTCCGGCCACGCGACACATCGCGCTGGTGGGCAAGGGCGTCACCTTCGACTCGGGCGGCCTCTCGCTCAAGCCGAGCGACGGCATGATGACGATGCGCTGCGACATGGCCGGGGCGGCCGCCGTCATCGGCACGATGAAGGCGGTGTCGATGCTCAACCCGAGTGTCAAGATCGACGCCATCTTCGGCGCCGTGGAGAACATGCCGAGCGGCAAGAGCTACAAGCTGGGCGACATCCTCAAGATGTACAGCGGCAAGCGTGTTGAGATCCACAACACCGACGCCGAGGGACGCCTCGTCCTCGCCGACTGCCTTGCCTATGCGAGCCAACTCAACCCCGACGCCGTCGTCGACCTCGCCACCCTCACCGGCGCCGCTGTCGTCGCGCTCGGCGAGTGGTACACCGCGCTCTACAGCCGGGAAGACAGCCTAGCCGGCGAGCTGCTCGCGGCGGCGGGAGAGAGCGGCGAGGCGGCCTGGCGCATGCCCCTGCCCGACCTTTACCGCGACAAGATCAAGGCGGAGTGGGGCGAGACGAAGAACACCGGCGGTCGCAACGGGGGCAGCATCACGGCGGCCCTGTTCCTCAGCGACTTCGTCACCACCAAGAAGTGGGCTCACCTCGACATCGCCGGTCCCGCTTTCCTGGACAGCACGCTTATGCACTACTGCCCTGGGGGGACCGGCACCATGGTGCGCTCCCTGTGTCGCTGGATCGCGCCTTAGTTCTCGTGCGGGGGTGCGCTCGCCTCGTCCTCCCCCTACCGGAAAGTCACCCACGCCGCATTGCGGCATGGGTGCCCAGACCGCCGCGGCCCCCTAGGTCCGCAGGAAGCTACGAATCCAGGGGATCGCCTCGTCGGGTTCCACCGGCCGGGGGGAGTGATCGGTCTCCACGAACACCACCCGGGCGCCCGGGTGTCGCTCGTGGAACAGGTTCACGTTGGCGGGCTCGTTGTCGAAGTACGACACCACCTCGCCGCGCGCGGCGATGGCCTCGAGCGCGCTCTCCTTGAAGGCGGTGTCGTCCATCTCGAAGCTAGGCTTGGTGATGAGCATGGCCGAAGCGTCGTCGCAGGGGAACCCGAAGCGCCGCAGGGCCTCCTCGGTGCCTGCGCGCATGTTGATGTCGCGACCGGTTAGATATACGACGATGGCGCCAGCCTCGGCGCAATCGCGGCAGAACGAGACGGCGCCCGGCATGGCGTGGTCGTAGAGCACGTAGTCGGTCGTGAAGAAGTGGCTCGCCCACCACTGCCGCACCTCCGGCTCGGTGGCGGCGATGAAGGCCTCCGGGACGCCGGCGTTGCGCATCGTGTTCGCCAGCGACCAGTCCCGGAAGTGCTCCGTTTCCACCCGGTAGAGCTCGTCGTAGCCGCGTCGCGAGGCCAGCTCGCGGAAGATGTGGACCTGCCGGGGGCGGGTGTCGAACACGCATCCGTCGAGGTCGAAGCCCACCACGGGCGTGCCGCCCTGGGCCACCTGGGCGCGCACCTGCGCCAGCACGGCAGCGAGCACCGCCCTCGACTCGGCCGTGGCGGCGAGCGGAGAGTAGCCGCGGGCGCGGCGGAGCCCGGTCATGGCGCCACCTCGTCGAGCACGGCGCGCAGCGTGTCGGCAGCCTCCGAGTTGAGCGCTTCCAGTCGCGACAGGGCCGTCTGCATCAGCGCCACGCCCTCGGGCACGCTGCCGCCCGCGACCAGCACCTGGCCGAGCATGCCCTGGCTCACCGCCGCCTCGTGGGCGAGGCCGAGCACCTCCTGGATCTCGTTCGCGGTGCGAAAGGCCTCGGCGGCCTCGCCGAGCTCGCCGAGCCCCGCGTGCCGGGTGGCGAGCATGAAGTACGCTCCCGCCACCGCCTCGCGATCGCCCACGCGCCCGGCGGCATCGACCAGCTCGCGGGCGGCGGCCGTGGCCTCGACTGGCTGCTGGAAGTGGTCGGCGGTCTCGGCGAGCGTCTGGAGCATGGCGATCTCGCCGAGGACATTGCCGGTTTCTCGCAGGCTGCGCACCGCGTAGCGCAGGTGCCCGAGGGCCTCGGTGCCCTCGCCGAGCGCGAGCTCCACCCCGGCGAGCTCCCGCAACACGCTGGCCTTCCCCTCCTGGTCCTTGAGCAGCTCGCGGCCCACCAGCGCCTCTTCGAGCGCGCGCTTGGCCGCGGGGTGCTCGCCCGCCGCCGCGTGGACGACGCCGCACTGGTGCAGGGCGTCGATCTCGGCCACCCGGTGCTTCGCCGCGCGGGCCATTTGCAAGCCCTGGCGCGCCTGGTCGAGCGCGCGATCGGCATTGCCCCTCGTGAGCCATACGTTGCTATAGATCAGGTGCAAGGCCGAGCGTGCGCGAGCCATCGTGCCGGGGTCGAGCAGGTACAGGGCCTCGTTCACCGCCACCTCGGCACCGCCGTCGTCGCCGCTCTGGAGCAGGATCTGCGCGAGTTGGTGCAGCGCGTGCGCGTGCCCCTCCTTGTCGGGACCGCGCGCGGCCGCCTGCACCTGGGCCTCGGCGGACCGCCGCGCCTCGTCGATCCGCCCCATGCGCAGGCAGAGTTCCATGCGCTCCTGCCACAGCGAGGAGAGGCCCTCGGCGTCGCCGGTGCTCTCCCGCAGGGGAATGGCCGCGTCGACATGCGCGAGCGCGTCGTCGGGGCGACCCGCCGCGAGCGAGGTGATCGCCAGCACCTGGTGGGCGGCGGCGGTGCCGGTGCGATCGCCCGCGGTGCTGAAGCCGTCGAGCGCTCCCGTGGCACAGGCGTGGGCAGTGTCCATGTCACCCGCCTGCAGCGCGCGTAGCGCCTCGTGCAGCGCGCGCGCGCCGGGGCCAGCGTCGGGGGTGGGCATCACCGTCTCCAGGAGGCGGCGAGCGTTAACCTCCTGGCCCCATGCCCCCTCACCTCGACACGGCCCGCCTCGAGCGGGAACTGGCCCAGCTCACCGTTCCGCGCGATGCCGGTCGCGTGGTGAAGGTCGTGCAGCGGCTTCCCGGCGAGCGCCGGGCCTGTCCCGAGATGGTTCGCCTCGACGTCACCGGGGGAACGATGGGCGACCGGTGGTCGCTCGCCACCCTGCCCAGGCTCGCTGCGCAAGTCACGGCGATGCGCGCCGACGTCGCCCGGCTGATCCGGCAAGGCGACGACTACGAGATCCTCGGCGACAACCTGTTCATCGAACTCGACACCAGCCGCGACAACTTGCCGGCGGGCACGCGGCTGCGCGTGGGCGGCGCTCTCGTGGAGGTCACGCCGAAGCCGCACCGGGGCTGCTCGAAGTTCGAGGCCCGGGTAGGTCGCGACGCATGGGCGCTCACCATGCGCGAGGACTGGGAACCCCGCCAGCTCCGCGGGGTTCATCTCCGGGTGCTGGAGAGCGGCGACGTGCGGGTGGGTGACAGCATCATCGTCGAGTCACGGTCATGAAGCGTACTGGACTCGAAGACCTGCTCCGCGAGCTGGGCTACCTCGACGACCCCGAGTGCACCAACACGGCGGCGCGCTTCGCCGAGGTGCTGCGCGAGTACGCGCCCAGAGGCGCTCCCCCGAAGCTCGACACCTTCGTTGCCCCTGGTCGCGACCGCGTCGTCTTCAGAGACCTGCCCTTCCACAGCCTCTGCGCCCACCACCTGCTGCCCTTCCACGGCCAGGCCGACGTGGCCTACCTTCCCGGCGCCTGGGGACGCATCGCCGGCCTCGGTGGCGTGGCGCGAGCCCTGAGGCACCTGTCGCGACAGCCCCAGCTCCAGGAGCGGCTCGGCGCTCAGCTGGCGGACTACTTGCACGCTGAGCTCGGTGGCCCGGTGGCGGTGCGCCTGAGGGCGCGGCAGATGTGCATGGAGATGCGGGGGGCCGAGAGCGCGGGGCTGATCGAGACCCTCGCGCTGCGCGGCGAGGCGAGCGAGGGGCTGCTCGCTTGATCGCGGCGCGAGCGCTAGGCTGGTCGCCAGGCGGGAGGGCGGTGCTCGAGGCCTTCGACCTCGACCTCCCCCGGGGACAACTCAGCGCCATCGTGGGCCGCTCCGGCTGCGGCAAGTCCTCGCTGCTGCGCCTCCTCGCCGGCGTGCGCCCCCCGGACCGCGGCACTGTCAGCGGTGTTCCGTCGCGACGTGGGTTTGTCTTCCAGGACCCTGCGCTGCTGCCCTGGCGCAGCCTGCGCGAAAACGTGGCGCTGCCGGGACAGCTCGGGGTGGACACCGAGGCCGTCGACGCCGCGATCGCGCGCGTGGGCCTGGCCGACCACGCCGACAAGCTCCCCGCGGAGCTCTCGGGCGGCCAGCGCATGCGCGCCTCGCTCGCGCGGGCCCTCGTGTCGCGACCGGAGATACTGTTCCTCGACGAGCCCTTCGCCGCGCTGGACGGGGCCACGCGCCGCGACCTCGCGTCGATCGTCGCGGCGCTGCTGCCGGGCGTCACCGTCGTGATGGTGACCCACGACCTGGCCGACGCCGCGCGCCTCGCCGACCGCGTGGTGCTCGTCGACGGCCCGCCGCTGCGCGTGGTGCTCGACCTGCCGGTGGGCAGCGAGCGTCCCCGGGCGCCGAGCGAGGTGGCCGCCGTCGTGGCCCGGGTCGAGGCGGTCGGCGCGTGAGGTACACGCTGCTCGCCCTGCTCGGCGGGATGGGGGCCTGGTGGGCGCTGGCCCTGTGGACGGGCCCGCTGCTGCTCCCCTCGCCCCCCGAGGTGCTCACGGCCGCCGTGGAAAATACCGAGCGGCTGCTCCAGGGAACCGTGTACACATCGCTCGCGACCATAGGCGCGCTCGGGATCGCCACGTTTCTCGGTGTCGCCGCGGCGATACTGGCCTGGTGGAGCCCCGAGGCCAGCCGGGCGATCCTGCCCTACACGGTGCTCGTCCAGGTGGTCCCCATCGTCGCCATCGCGCCGCTGCTCGTGGTGTGGCTCGGCTACGGTACCGGCGTGGCCACCGTCACCGGGGCGATCGCCGCCTTCTTCCCCGTGTACTCCGCCTGCGCCACCGGGCTGCGCGCGCCGTCACAAGAGCTCGTCGACCTGTTCGCCCTCTACCGGGCCTCGCGCGCGGCGGAACTGCGGTGGCTACGCCTACCCGCCGCGCTCCCCGTCCTGCTGTCGGGCCTGCGCACCGCCGGGGGGCTTGCCGTCATCGGCGCGATCGTCGGCGAGTTCGTGGGGAGCAACGGCTTCCCGGTGTCGCTGGGCTACCTCGTCGTCTACGCGGCAAGATCAGCCAACCTCGGGCTCTGCTTCGCCGCGATCTTCGCCGCCGCCCTGCTCGCCCTGCTGCTCCACGCGGGCATCGGCGCCATCGAGCGCGGCGCGGTTGGCCGCTGGTACGGGCGTTAGGCGCCCGGCATGTACCGGGTGGTCGACTTCACGCGGGTGCTGGCGGGACCCTGGGCCACGCAGGTGCTCGGCGACCAGGGCTTCGACGTGGTGAAGATCGAGGCCCTCGATGGCGACGAGACGCGGCGCTTCCTGCCCCTCATCGATGGGGAGAGCGTGTACTTCGCGTGTGCCAATCGCAACAAGCGCTCCATCGCGATCGACCTGAAGCACGCCCAGGGTCGCGACATCGCCGCCCGCCTGGTCTCGAAGGCCGACGTGGTGGTGGAGAACTTCCGTCCCGGGGTGATGGAGCGGCTGGGCCTCGGCTACGACGCCGTCGCCACCGAGAAGACCGTCTGGGTGACCATCTCCGCGCTCGGTCCCGGCCACGACCTCGCTGGCTACGACCTGGTCTTGCAGAGCCTCGGGGGCATCGCCACGCTCACCGGTGAGCCGCCGCGCAAGGCCGGTCCCTCGATCGCCGACCTGGCTAGCGCGATGACGGCCGTACAAGCCGTGTTGTTCGCCCTGCTCGAACGCGGTCACACCGGCCGAGGCAAGCGCGTGGACGTGCGCATGCTCGACGTTCAACACGCGCTGCTCGCCTACTACGCCTCGGCCTGGCTCAACGCGGGACAACGCCCCCCGGCGCCGAGCAACGCGCATCCATCGATCGCCCCTTACAACCTGTACCGCTGTCGCGACGGCTGGCTCGCGATTTGCTGTGCCAACGAGGGGCTGTGGGAGAAGCTGCGCGCCGCGCTCGAGCTCGAGTCGCGCCCCCAGTGGGCCGACATCCACGCCCGCGTGTCCGACCGCGAGGCGCTCGACGCCGCGATCACCGGCAAGCTGGTGGCCCACGGTGTCGATCACTGGGCCGCCCACCTCGGCGCGGCCGGAGTGCCCGTGGGCAAGGCCAACTCCGTGCCCGAGAGCCTCGCGATGCCCGAGGCGCGGCTTTTCGAGCTCGGCGGGTGGACCTTTCCGGCGCCCCCGCTACCGATGACCCGGCGCCGACCACCGCCAGCGCTAGGCCAGCATACCGGGGAGATCCTCGCTGAGATTGGGTTTTCCTCGGTTGAGATCTCCCGGCTGGTCGCGAGCGGGATCGTACACGGGATCGTACACGGTGCCGCGCACACGGTGCCACACGGTGCCGGAGGTTAAGGGTTAAGACTTGGCTCTTGACGCGCCAAGAGCTAACTCTTAACCCTTAACCTCCGGCTCCTTCACTCTTCCGGCTCCTTCACTTCGGCTCCTTCACGGCGAAAACGAGCTTCCGCCCGTCGCCGACCTCGCGCCGCCGCTACGGAATCGA
>VGRE01000203.1 GCA_016875435.1 Deltaproteobacteria bacterium
GCTACGCCGAGGCCGAACTCGCCTCGCCCGACGACAACGTCGTCGCCGCCAAGTAGGCGACATGCCCAAGATCGCAGTCGTCCCCGGGGACGGGATCGGTCCGGAGGTCATCGAGCAGGGCCTGCGCGTGCTGGCGACGCTGGCGCCCGACCTGGAGGTCGAGCATTTCGACCTCGGCGCCGAGCGCTACCTCCGCGACGGCACGACGATGCCGCCCGACGTGACGGCCCGTTTCGGTTCAGAGTTCGCGGCGGTTTACCTCGGCGCGCTGGGCGACCCGCGGGTGCCGAGCAACGTGCACGCCAAGGACATCCTCCTCGGCAGCCGATTCCAGCTCGACCTGTTCGTGAACTTCAGGCCCTGCAAGCTGCTCGACGCCCGCTACTGCCCGGTGAAGGACAAGTCGGAGGCCGACGTGGACTTCGTCGTGTTCCGCGAGAACACGGAGGGCCTGTACACCGGCGTCGGGGGGCAGTTCAAGCGTGGCACGCCCGACGAGGTGGCCATCGAGCAGGAGATCAACACCCGCAAGGGCGTGGAGCGCATCATCCGCGCCGCCTTCGCCTACGCGCGCGAGCACGGGCGGAAGCGGGTCTGCATGAGCGACAAGGCCAACGCGATGCGCCACGGGCACGACCTGTGGCAGCGCGTGTTCCGCGAGGCGGCGGCCGAGTACCCGGAAATCCAGGCCTCGCACCTCTACGTCGATGTGCTCGCGATGCGGCTGGTGCAGAGCCCCGAGAGCTTCGACGTGATCGTCACCAACAACCTGTTCGGCGACATCATCACCGACCTTGGCGCCGCGCTCCAGGGCGGCATCGGCCTCGCCTCCAGCGGCAACCTCAACCCGGGCAAGGCGGCGCTCTTCGAGCCCGTGCATGGCAGCGCCCCCGACATCGCCGGCAAGGGCATCGCCAATCCCCTCGCGTCCATCCTCACCGCCGGGATGATGCTCGGCTACCTCGGTCGCCGCGACGAGGAGTCGCGGGTGGAGAAGGCGGTGCAGGCCTGCCTGAAGTCAGGTCGCGTCACCCGCGAGCTCGGTGGCACGCTGAGCACCCGCGAGGCGACGGAGGCGGTGCTGGCGGCGCTGTAGGGCGCGTTCCCTAGAAGAGCAACACTGTCCCGCCGCTGATCTCGGGGTAGAAACCCAGTTCGGGCAGGCCGGGCTGGATGGCGTCGAACTCCGAGCCTGTCAGCACGCCGAGCGCGAGGTCGAGGTTGAAGCCGAAGTTGTCGGCCACGAGGAAGTCGACGCCGGTGCGCAGGCGGCCACCGAAGGCGAAGTCGGGATTGGCGGTGTACATCACCGCCACGCCGTCGGCGCCGATGTAGGGCTGCACAGCGTTGCCGGTGGCCCGGTACACCATGCCGAGGTCGATGGGCAGCACCGCGTTCCAGTCCTGCACCTGGCTGGGATCGACGCCGTAGGTCTCGGCGATCGCGGCCTTCTCTTCCTCGGTGTAGCCGCGGTTGGTCGAGGCGCCCTCGATGCCAATCATCAAGAGCACCTTGGTGGCCACCGGGATGGCGGCCTCGACGCCGTAGTTGACGAAGTTGAGGTCGCCGTAACGGCTGTAGCCCGCCCGGGCGGCCACGCCGAAGCGGGCGTGCTCGTCGTCGTCGACGCGGGCGCGCGTGCTGGAGCGGTCGTCGCCGTCGTCGTCGTCTGACCTCGACCTGCTGCTGCTCCGGGGGACCTCGTCCTCGTCGTCCTCGTCGGCACGGCTCGAGTAGCGGGAGCTGAAGCTCTCCGAGGTGGACGCGTCCTCGTCCTCATCGTAAGACTTGTATTTCGAGCTGGACGAGCTCGTGGACTTGCGGGGGGCCGGTTCGTAGTCCTCGTCCGCGTCGAGCGCGAAGTCGTCTTCCTCCTCGTCGTCCTCCTCGACCACCCGGCTGGTGGTGGTCCTGCTCGACGTGGACTTGGTCGACGTGCTCGTCGAGGCGCTGCTCTTGCTGCTGGAACTGCTGGAGCCGGAGTACCGCGACGAGAAGGTTCCGCTCGAGGAGGAGCTTTCTTCCTCCTCGTCGTCGCCTTCGTCGATGATGATGCCGCTGGTCCCGCCGCCACCGAAGGAGAAAGCGGCAAGCTGCGCGTCGAGGTCTTCCTCTTCTTCCGGCCGCGCCGCAGCCCGCGCCCTGGCCTCGGCCTCCGCCTTGGCCTTCGCAGTCGCGTCGGCCTTGGCCTTGGCCTCTGCCTCGGCCCTGGCCTTTGCGGCCGCGTCGGCCTTGGCCTTGGCCTCTGCGTCGGCCTTGGCCTTCGCGGCCGCCTCGGCCTTTGCCTTGGCCTCCGCGTCGGCCTTCTTCTTCGCGGCGGCGGCGGCGGCCGCCTGGTCGGCGGCGCGCTCGGCCTCCTCTTCCTCGTCGACCGCGTCTTCGAGGGCCGCCGACTTCGACTCGACGGTGAACCTCGTCTTTCCCTTCACGGCCGAGCTCGGCTCGACTTCGAAATCGAAGCCCTCCTCCTCGTCATCGGCGAAGGCGGCGGCAGCGGCGGCGGCCTCGGCGTCTTCCTTCTCCGCGACCGTCTTCGAGCTCTGGCCGTTCATCTCCTTGACCATCTTCGGCGCCATCGAGGCGGCCGTGGCCACGTCGGCGGCGATGTCCCAGCTCTTCTTGCGGACGATCGCGTTCTTGTTGGCGTCGTAGAGCACCAGGTTGATCTTGAGGCCCGCGCCGCCGGGCGCGATGCTGCCCGCGAGGACGGCGTCGGCGTCGTTGCTCTTGGCGATGCCGCCGAGGCAGGAGGTGGAGCTGAGGCAACTCGCGTTGAGGCTCGCCGGGGCGCTCGAGAGTTCGTTGACCGTGTCGTAGGCGCCGGAGAAATCGAGCTCCGAGCTGACGAGACTGGTGAAGTTTCCGGTGACCTTGGGGCCCACGCCGGCATCGACCAGCGGGGTGACGAGCGCCGTGCTGCCCGCCCACGCCACCGAGGGCAGGGCGAGGAGCACGGCGAGCGGGACGACGCGGAAACGGCGCATGGGAACCTCGCGCGGTGGAGGACGACCCGACCCCCGACCGACCGCGCATATTGCCATGTCTGGGGCTAACTGTCGAGGAGAGCAGGCCGTGACGCGCTGCACGGCGCCTGCGCCGCGGCGAGGGTGGCCGCGGCCCCGCCCCCTGGCTATTCGCCGCGCCCGTGGATCGCATCCCTTCTCGCGCCGCCGCCGCCACGCAGGTGATGGCCTTCGCCGCGCTCGGCGCCGCGGGGGCCGGTGTGATCGATGCGGCACGCCTGCTGGTGGTCAGCTCGCTCTACCTGCGCGGGCTCGACCAGGCGGTGCTGCTGCTGCTCGGGGCCGCGGAGGGCGCCGCCGTGGGGGCTGTCGCCGGGCTGGTCGCGCTGGCCCTCCCGGCTCGCCCTCACGGGCGCTCCAGGTGGCTCGGCGCGCTGCTTGGCCTGTCAGCGAGCTGGACGCTGCGCGCCTTCGTCGTGATCTTCACCGACCCCGCGCCCTTCACCACGCCCGCGTGGTGGCAAGGCTCGCCGCTGGCCTTCGCAGGCGCGCTCCTGGGCCTCGCGGCCGGCGGCGTGGTCCTCTACCAGGGGGTGCGCGGCGCCCAGGCCGTGGCCACCGCGTCGCTGTTGCTGGGGGCGGTGCACGGCGCGTGGGCCTGGTCGGGTCACCGGGGCGACGCTCCCGTCGTGCAGGAAGCGGGCCGGCCGAATCTCGTCATCGTCACCCTGGACACGGTGCGCGCCGACCACTTCGGCGCGCTCGGCAACCGCGACATCGACACCCGCCACTTCGACAGCGTGGCCCGGGAGGGCACCCTGTTCACCGCGGCGTCGGCGGTGGCGCCGGTCACCGGGCCCTCGCACGCCGCGATGTTCACCGGCACCGGCCCCTGGGAAAACGGCGTGCTGCTCAACGGCATCCCGGTGCCGCCGGATCGCGCGATGCTCGCGGAGCGCCTAGTCGGCGAGGGCTACGCCACCGGGGCCTTCGTGAGCGCTTTCGTGCTGGAAGGGGGCCTCGGCTTCGACCGCGGCTTCACGGTGTACGACGACGAGTTCAGCGCGGTGCGCGGCAAGTCGCGCCTCCTCGGCGAGCGCTTCCTCGGCATGCTCGCGCGTCGTCTCGATCCCGACGCGGTCCTCGAGCGACGCGGCGCCGACACCGTCGACCTCGCGCTGGCCTGGGAAGCTGAGCAGGCAAGCCCGTACTTCCTCTGGGTACACCTCTTCGACCCGCATGGCCCCTACAAGCCGCCCCCGCCGTACGACACGCGCTACTACTCGGGCGACCCGCGCGATCCGGCCCACACCTCGATGCAGGGCGTCACCGGCTACGCGCCTTACCTGCGGAAGTCGCTCGAGGGCATCACCGACCTCGAGTACGTGCTGGCCCAGTACCGCGGCGAGGTGAGCTACGCCGACGCCCAGCTCGGCCGGCTGATGGAGGGGCTCGACCTCGACCACACCTTGCTGGTGGTGATGGGCGACCATGGCGAGAGCCTCGGCGAGCACGGCCAGTGGTTCGACCACGGCGACGACGTGTACGAGACCAGCGTGCACGTTCCCTTCGCGATGCGATGGCCGGGGCACGTCCCGGTACAACGGGTCGATACCCCGGTCGACGGCACCGACCTCGCACCCACGGTCCTCGCCGCTCTCGGCCTCTCCCGCGAGGGCACCAGTGGCATCGACGCCCTTGCCGAGGCGAGGGCGCACGGGGCCTCGATGACCTTCGACCGCGCTGCCAACCAGGCGGAGCGCGAGGCGGGCCGCATCACGCAGCCGAGGTACCGCATGGCGTCGCTGCGCGGGCTCAGCTCGCGCTGGGTACACGCCGAGCTCGGCGGCAAGGGGGAGTACTTCGAGCTCGCCAGCGATCCGCGCGGGGAGCGCGACGTGGCCCCTGCCACGCTGGCCGCGCCGGAGGGCGGGCAGCTCCTCGACCTGTTGCGCCGGCAGACCGAGGGGCTCTTCGAGGGCGACACCAGCCGCTCCGCCGCCGAGCTCTCCCCGGAAGACCGGGCCATGCTCGAGCAGCTCGGCTACCTGGAGCAGTAGTGGTCATCGGCGAGTCTCCGGCGAAGGACGCCTACCGCCTGCTGGTGTGGGGGCCCTGGCGCGTGGCGCTCGAGCAGGGCCCCCCTGGCTGGGAGTACCGGGCCAACCGCGCCCTGGGCGAACTGGCGGCTCGTTTTTCCAGAGGGAAGCGCGCCGAGGTGCTCGCGAACCTTAACCGGGCATTTTCCGGTCGCGATGACCTGGAGGCGGTGGCCACGCAGGCCTTCGCCACGCACTTCGTCAACCAGTACGCCAGCTTCGCCTTCGGGCGGATCAGCGCCGACAACTGGACGAGATACCTCCGGATCGAGGGCATGGAACACATCGATCGCGCGCGCTCGGCTGGGCAGGGTGTCGTGTTGATGCACCCCCACACCGGCCCGGCGCAGCTCCCGCTGGCGGTGCTGGGCGCGCTGGGGCACGACGTGCACCAGGTGGGGGGAGGCGAGGTGGCCGTGGACAAGTCGCGGGTGGGCCAGTGGGCGAGCAAGGAGCGGGCGCGGCTCGAGGCCCGCATGCGGGTGACTCTGCACGACGGCACGAGCTACTTGCGCGCGCTGCTGCGCGTGCTGGAGGGCGGTGGCGTCGTGCTCACCGCTTGCGATGGAACGGGCGGGGGGAAAGAACTCGGCCGTCGCCTCGTGCGGCCGGTGCTCGGACAGCCGATGGTGGTGCCCGTGGGCGCCTTCTACATGGCGCTGCGGGGCGGGGCTCGACTCCACACCCTCTACACCGTGCGCGACCCCAGCGACTCGTCGCGACACCTGAGTGTCATCGGCCCCGAGGTGCCCGTCGCGAGGAACGCGAGGCTTGCCGAGGCCTTGGAGCAGGGTGCCGACTTTACCGCCGCGTGGTTGACAGACGTGCTCACGCGCCATCCGGGCGACTGGCTCTTCTGGGACGCGTTCTGTCCCGGGGCGCTGGTGGTGGAGACCGCGTGAGGTGGCTGGTGATCGTGGCAGCCGCCGTCCTGGCCCTGTCCTTGCTCGTCCTCGGCATCGACCTCGGCCACCCGCTGTTCAACGACCTGCCGCTGTTGTCGCCGGTCCCGCTGGTCGCGGGGATGGCAACGCTAGGCTACTTCTCGCGGCACCGCGAGAAGATGATCGCGTTTGCCGCAGCTTGTTTCTTCCTCGCGGCGGCGGCGTGGATGTGGTCGAGTCGCGACCCCGTGGGCAGGTTCCCGGCGCGGATGGTCGCGGTGGGGGTGGACGGCGCCACCTGGGACGTCATCGACCGGATGGAACTCCCGGCTTTCGAGCGGATCCGTTCCGAGGGCGCTCACGGGACACTCCGCTCCATGGAGCCGATGTTCTCGCCGCTGCTCTGGACCACCATCGCGAGCGGGCGCAAGCCGGAGGCCCACGGCATCCGCGGTTTCCACGTGCAATCCTACGACTGCCAGGTGGCGCGCTGGTGGGACGTGGCCGAGGCGCAGGGCCGCGCGGTGGGCCTGTACAAGCCGCTGGTGGACTACCCGCCGAGATCCTTCGCCACGGGGGGTTTCTGGGTGCCAAGCTGGCTGGCGCCTGCCCCCGACACCTGGCCCGAGTCGCTGCGCCCGGTGAAGGAGGTGGAGCTGGGAAACCGACTCCGCCGCAAGCAGGTGGGCGAGGGCGGCGTGGGGCCGCGCACGCTGCTGGGGCTGGTGCAGGCCGGCGTGCGCCTGTCGACGCTCCTGCGCGGCGCCCGCTGGGTCGTGGAGGACTCGATCAGCGAGCCGGGGCCCGCTCGTCGTAACGTGGAGATGCAGCTCATCCGTGGCTACATCGACCGCGACGTGTTCGTGGCCCAGGTGTACGCGACGGGGGCCGAGGTGGCCTCGCTCAACCTCTACGCCACCGACGGCCTCGCGCACCTGTACTGGGATCGCTACGAGCAGGGTGGCCCCGAGCTGCGCGCCGCCTACACGCAGGCCGACACCGTCCTCGGCGAGCTGCTGCACCGGGCCAACGGCGAGATGCGGCTGCTCGTGGTGTCGGACCACGGCTTCAAGGCGATGGACGGCAGCGGCGAGGCCGGGCAGTTCCTCCCGCTCACCGAGCGGGTGCAGTCGCGACTGGGTGCCGAGGGCATCGGCAAGGTCGACGTCACCCGGGTGGGCCACAAGCTCACCGTCGGCACGGCCAAGGCCTCCGAGGCCGAGCGGGCCCGGGCCATCGTGCTTGGCTGGCTCGATCGCGAGGGCGAGCCCTTCTTCCGCGTGGAACCCTACCCGGGCGATCCCGGCAGCCTCGCGCTCACCCTGGCTCGGGAGGCGGTCACCGCCGATCGCCTCGCCAACGACACCGTGGGGGGCGAGCCCATCGCCGACTACGTGAAGCTCAGCCAGGCCTACAGCGGCACCCACGACGAGCGGGGCATCATCCTCGCCTGGGGCCAGGGCGTTGACGCGGGGACGGTCATCGAGGGGGCCACGTTGCTCGACGTGGCGCCCACCTTGCTCGCCGGCGCAGACCTCCCGGCGGCGGAGGACATGAGCGGCAGGTCGCTGCTCTGGCCGGAGTTGCCTCGCGTGTCGACCTGGGACGGCCTCGTCCCCTCGCTGCGCTACCTGGGCGGCGAGGCGGGGAGCAACGAGGAGATGCTCGAGGCGCTCGGCTACACCGAGGGGCGCAAGTGAAGATCCTCATGGTCGCCCGGCGGTTCGCGCCTGACGTCCAGAGCGGCACCGAGACCGTGTTCGAGCGGCTCCTCGGCGAGGCGCGGGCCGCCGGCCACGAGGTGCGGCTCGTCTGCGGGTTTCGCCGCGACCGCGCCCTGGTGCCCGCCGACGCGGCGGCC
>VGRE01000204.1 GCA_016875435.1 Deltaproteobacteria bacterium
AAGCGGAAGGGTGGCAGATCCTGACCGCCGCTTTGCCGTGCATCCCTGCTGATGTCACCTGCGCGCTGGCAAAACGCGTTTTATGTTTACTACGTTCGGATACGAATGGCTTGGGTAAGGAACCTCGTCGTAGCTCGTACGTTGTAAATCGGGTTCCATGAAGACATACCCTCCGATGCTATGATTGATGCGCGACAAGTCGGAGCTAACCCGAAGCGCGAGCGAGATCCAGAACGGAACACGGAACGACAGAGCTGGGTATACATCCCGTAAAAGAGACCCTCCCGACCCTTCCCCTTTTCGCCTTCCAACCTTCTCGGCTCACCCGACCGGAATGTCGTTCTTGAACCTTCGAGTGGGAGGTACATGGGCGTCCGGGAGTAACTGCTTCTCGAAGTACGCCGGGTCGTGCATCGCGTCCCACGGCGTGAGACCGTGGAAGGCGTTCAGGAAATCGGAGGCGAAGTGACTGGTGAAGGAGATTTTCGGCGGGACACCGGGCAGCGTGTACGCCGAGTCATCCCGCGATTGCTCGCCGACTACCGCCCACGTTCCGTCGCCCACCCAGCCGGGCATGGACGCAGTGGCCAGCGGGGTCTCACTGGATACGACCCAGCCGTCACCGACCAAGGCCGCGGGCGAATCGGCTCGGCGGGAGTACAGGGCGAAAACGGGAAAAAGGCCCGCCAACACCACATGCGCAGCACCGAACGTCGCGTCCACCAACGAAATGGCGACCAATTGGCCGGGGACGAGTGAAATCTTCCTTTTCTTACCCATCAATCTCTTGCCGATCATGGGAAGGGTCTTGATCCCAGGTAATTCGCCGCAGATTGCCCGTGGATCAGGTTACGGAGGGCACCTGGACCGTCGCCCGCGCGAATCCAGCTTTCTTCCAGTCGAGCGAGCTGACTACGTTCTGGACGCGACGCCGAGCGACAGGTTCGACGGCGTCGACGACCCGGTCGAGCTGGATTGGGCGGCGTAGCTCCCATCCCCGATGGCGGGACTCCTCGCTGCATGTCTACCAAGTGGTCCGGCTTTTGGGGGCAAGGTCACAGGGCGCGGACCGGGTCGTTACGGGTGCCCTGGCGGACCACCAAGGCCTTCCTCTACGGCGAAATACACCAGGTGACGTACAAGGCCCTGACCGCCCATGCGTCAAGGGAAGCATTCCCTTGCGCGTCGTCTTCTCCACATGTCACCGGGACCGGGCGGCCACGGTCAATTCCAGCAACGGCCACCGCTGGAACATGGAGGTCACCTTCCGCGAGCTCAAGCAAGAACTCGGCTGCCCCGACTCCTCGGCCAGGAAGCCTGCCGCCGTATTGCGCACCGCCGCCTTCGTCGGGCTCGTCCACACGGCCTTCGTCCTGTGGTTTCTCGACAAGCGCAGTGGGAAGGCACAGGTGCCCGCCC
Source organism: Deltaproteobacteria bacterium (assembly GCA_016875435.1). GTDB lineage: Bacteria > Myxococcota_A > UBA796 > UBA796 > SXON01 > SXON01. The sequence goes on from VGRE01000204.1 coordinate 1,420, forward strand.
GCCCCTGGTACCCGAAGCAAGGCCTCGGCTTCGCCGACATCCTACGGGCCGCTCAGCTCTCCCTGCAGCCCCTGGATATTCTCGCGGTCTCTCGCGGGTTCCCTGACCGCGGAGAAATTCGCCCCAGCGTCCAGCCCGAGTCTCGCCGCCGCTGAAAGAAGCTCCGCCGAGCGGCCTGACCGCCACCACCGCAGACCGCGAAAGGCGAGTCAGAGGAACCGCAAGAGCAGGCCGATGACGAGGAGGATGGCGCCGAAGAGGATGTGGACGGTGCCCACGTCGGTGAAGCGGAAGGACTTCACGGCACCCGGAACGGACTGCTCGAGCGTCAGGTCGAAGTCCACCTTGTCGCCGACGCTCTTGCCTGCGAACTCCGTCCGCCCCCCGGAGTTGAAGCTCCTGTAGGTCTCGCGCTTGAGCTGGCCTGCCGGGTCCTTGAGCTCGACGACGATCCCCGGCCCGGCCGACGGCACGCGACTCTCGTCGCCCGGCGGCGCCGCCTTCACCTCGACGACCACGCCGCTCGCGCGCCAGCGGTACGGCGACGCGAACGCGTCCTTGAGGTTCATCACCAGCGACAGGCCCAGCGTCCCGGTGACGAGCAGCGAGCCGATGAGCAGGACAACCTTGAACGTGAAGAGCACGCGACCTCCGGCGGCACCAACACTACCGGAAAAAACTCACCGGAGGTTGGCAGCCCCTGCAGGCGTTCGAGAAGAAGTGGTCCAAGCAGGTGAAGGCGTTCCACCACGAGTTCGACGAGGAGCAGGAAAGGCGCGAGTCCCGGCAGACCTACGGCGCTGCGTAGCCATGGATCTGCAACCCCTCGTCCAGCGAATCGACGAGAAGCGGTACGGCGACGCGCTCGCCGCGGCAGTGGACCTCTGGCGCACGCAGCCGTCGGCGCTCCTCGCGGATCTCGTCGACAGGTTCGACCAGCCCGGCCTCGGCCGGTCGGAGCTGACGGTCGCCTCGCACGACGAGTGGCTCTCGCACGCGGCCCGGCTCGACGCGCGGGACGTGGGCGTGCTGCTCGCAGACGTGGGCGAGGTGCTGCTCGGCGAGGCGGTGGCGCGCGTGCGCGTCCTGGACGGATGGCCGGCGGACCCGCGGGAGGCGAGGAAGCTCTGCCAGCTCGTGGTGGAGGAGCCCTTTCCGCAGTCGTCGCTCAACTGGCTCTGGCCGCTCGTCTTCAGGCGGCTCTCCGCCATCGGCGACATGCGGCCCCCGCCCGCAGGCCCGCCCTCCGGCCCCGCGCGCCTCGACGGCTACGCCCCCCGGTTTCCATCTCGCCACCGATGTCCTCGGCAGCGGTGTCGCCTGCCCCGCGATCGGCGGTCTCGACGCCCTCCCCGCCAATCTGCACGCTCGTGCTTCCACCGCAGCCGAACAGGAGGAGGCAGGCCAGCAAGGGCGTGGTGGTTCCTAGCCGTGAGCGGCGCCTGTGTCCATGGGGACCTGTCTGGGCCCGCCGCGCCGGGCTTCAGCGCGGACCGTCGCGCTCGCCCCGCGCCGCGCTCCCCGCGCCCAGTCCCGCCCGCTCGGCCGCCCTCTGGAGCGCCGTGAAGGTTCCGAGCGCGAGCAGGCGACCGTCCGCGTCGATGAGCGCGTGCATCGGCCAGGTGTCCACCCGGTAGGCCAGGTTCACGTCCCCCGTCGGCCCGACCGCAGCCGAGGGCCATGCCGCCGGGTGGCGCTCCAGGTAGGCGTCAATCCCCGCCTGGGCATCGTCGGCGGCGATCCCGAGCACCGCTACGCCCGTCGCGCTCGCCCACGCGTCCACCTCCGGGTGGAGCGCGATGCACGGCGCACACCACGTCGCCCAGAAGTCGAGCAGAAGCGGCTTGCCACGGTAGTCGGCGAGCCGGTGGACGCGGCCGTCCGAGGCGGTGACCGTGAAGTCCGGTGCCGGCGCTCCGGCCCGGGGCCCGAGCGGCAGCTCGGCGGTGGGTGCGAGATGGAGGCTCGTGCCGTCGGCCGAGAGCGCGAACGACACCCAGGCACCCCCGTGCAGGAACACCGGGTCCTTCACCGAGAAGGTCGAGAGGAAGTCATCGCTATCGGGGCTGCCGTCGCCGTCGCGGTCGAGCGAGAGCTGCGCGTCGGGCGTATCGAAGCGCCCCCCGTAGCTGTCGGCCCGCACCGCCGTGCCGTCGGGGAGCACGCCCTGCACCGTTCGCTCGAAGGCCACGGTGGCCGCGACCCCACCCGACGAGGGCTGCAGCGACACCCGGAGGACGAATGGGAGACCGCCGGGCGCGCCATCCGGCCCGGGGGGAGGTGGCCCTCGCAGCTCGAGGACCTGGCCCGGGCCCCGTGCATCCGCCGCCTCACCCGCGCCGATCTGGCCATCACCGTCGAGGTCCGCGCTCACCGTCGCCGTGGCATCGAGCCGCGAGAAGCCCACCGCGAGCCGCCCGACGCCGTGCGGGACCGTGAGCAGGCCGGCCGGAGAGCCGGGATGGGCGCGAACCCCCGGCGCGGCCACGAAGCTGGATGCAGCCGTCACCGCTGTGGTTCTCGCGCGTCCCGTCGGTCCCTCGACAAGGGAGCTGGTGCTGGGTGCTAGGCTCGGGCCGGGGTCGGAAGCAGGTGGCGCGCCGGAGCCCACGGGTGGCGGGCCCTCCGTGCCGCACCCGCCGAGCACGGCCAGCACCCAGGGCCAGGCAGCGCGACGAGAACCACACGCCGGATCGGTGGGTGCGGTGAGCGCTCGGCGAGCTTGACCTGCAGGAGGGAGTAGCGGCAAGGGGATCTACGGGGGAAGGGGTGTCGAGGCGGCGTCGAGATCCGAGGCGGAGCCCTCCCCGGTCAGGTCGCGGATGGTGTCCGCGACGTGATTGGCGAGCACCCCGGGGGGATAGGAAGGATGAACGGGCAGGCGGCCGACAACCCCCTGTAGGATACCACCCACCCGTCGACCCCGACAAGCCGGCGCATGCGCAAAAACCGAAGGGAAACGATCGGATTGGAGACGGATTCCCAACCGCGGCCACGGCTCCGCCTCCGGCCCCGACTACGCGCATGCGCAGTCCCCCCGGTCGTCGCCGCCCGGCGTGCGGGGCGGGGGCCCGGTCGACCGGAGCAGGCTCGCGGCGATGTTCCGCGACGCCGGGGGCCCCCTGGCGCCCAGGACACCGCCTACGACGCGGGTCGTCGTCCCCGGCGGCACCGCCACCGGGTGACGACCCTTACCCTTCTGTATGGTAGATAGCCACACAAGGCGCCGGCGCCGCGATGACGATGTTCGCGCGTTGCTATGATCCACGCACCCATGCTCCTCCTCCTCGCCGCCTGCCCCACCGGCACATCGATCCAGCTCGACAAGTCCGGCAGCGACAGCGGCGTGGAGTCCGTGCCATCCGCCGCCGCAACATGGACCCGCGACGAGGTGCCCACGCCGGCCTCGGCGAGCTTCACCGAGCTCATGTACCACCCCGCCGAGGGCGGCTCCGAGTGGATTGAACTGCACAACCCGATGTCGATCGACATCGACATCTCGGGCTGGTCGCTGGCGGGCGGCGTCGACTATGCCTTCGCCTCGGGCACCGTCATCCCGGCCGGAGAGTACCTCGTCGTCACCCCGGCCGGGGAGCTCGACGACGAGGGCGAGCGCGTGGAACTACGCAACAACGGCGGCCGCCTCATCGACACCGTGGCCTACCGCGCCGCCGAGCCATGGCCCGAGGCGCCGGACGGCTCCGGCGTGACACTCGCCAAGCGAAGCCCCGAGCTGTGGAGCGACCACGCCGAGAACTGGACCTGGAGCCCCGAGCTGGGTGGCACCCCCGGCGCCGCCAACGGGCTCGACGATCACACGGTCACATCCGTCGAACTGGTGGCGATGGAGGCCACGTGGCGCTACGACGACAGCGGCCGCTACCCATCGAGTGACTGGACCGAGCCCAGCTACGACGACAGCGCATGGGCCGAGTCCGAGGCGGTGTTCTACGCTGGCGCCGCCACCGGGACCATCACCGCCATCGCCTGGGTCACCGCCGACAACTACTACGGGCTCTACCTGGGCGCGGCCAACGGCAACGATCTGCGCCTCGTGGGCGAAGACCCCGACGGCGACTGGACCACCGTGGAGGACTTCGAGATCGAGGTGGGCGCGGCCGACTACCTGTACCTCGCCGCCTGGGAGGCGGAGTGGGACTACGGGGGCCCGCAGATGACCATCGCCGAGGTCGATATCGACGGCGAGATCGTGGGCACGAGCATCGACACCTTCGAGTACCTGCTCGGCCCGGGAGACGGCTACCCGGGCGTGCCACCCGGCGACGCGCCCCCACCCGAGGCCGAACTGAGCGCCCTCGTGGCCAGCGGCACATGGGCGGCACCGTCGGTCGAGGCCGACCGCAGCTCCGGTCCCTGGGGCTGGGCCAACAGTAGCTATTTCTCCGAGGGCACCCAGTACATCTGGGCCGACACCTTCAGCGACACCTCGGTCACCAACACCGAGAACACCTACGCGCTGTTCCGTTCCGTCGCCCCACTGCGCGGCGGGGGCGGGAACACCGAGCTATCCACCGTCCCCACCACCACGCTGTTTCGCACCAGATTTTCGCTCGATGCCAGTCCGGCGTCCACGTCGCTCTACCTGTCATGCGAACTCGACGATGGCGCCGTGATCCACCTCAACGGCACCGAGGTCCACCGCGAGAACATGCCGTCGGGCTCGGTGGACGAGGGCACCGAGGCGAGCGCGGCCGTCGACGAGGCCGAGCTGTACGCCGAGATCGACACCAGCGCGCTGGTGGAGGGTGAAAACGTTCTCGCGGTGGAGGTACACCAGGCGGGCGACCACGACCTTCGCTTCGGCTGTGCCTTGAGTGCGCGCGTGTCGTCGGCGGCCGCGCCGCCAAGTGCCCGCTTCAACGAGGTGACGACCGAGTGGATCGAACTCACCGCGAGCGCCGCCGAGGGCGTGGTGCTCGCGTGGCCCGGGGGTGACACCGAGGTGCCCGCGTTCGCCCCGGGCGAACTCTACCAGCCCGAGATCCCCGAGCTTGCCCCCGGGGACATGCTCTTCCTCTACGACGCAGGCCGGGCCACGCTGCTCGACGCGGCGCGCGTGACGGCTCGTCCCCGGGCGCGCGACGAGGCCGGACAGTGGCGCTACGCCACCGAGCCCACGCCGGGCGAACCCAACATCGTCGACATCGACGACAGCGTTGTCATCCACGAGATCATGTACCACCACCCCTCTACCGACGAGGAGTGGATCGAGCTGTACAACCGCGGCGAGGTCGCGGTCGACCTCTCCGGCTGGCAGATCGTCGACGCGGTGGCCTACAGCTTCCCCTCGGGCACCCGTCTCGCGCCGGGGGGGTTCCTCGTGGTGAGCGACTTCTCGGGGCGGCTCGACAACACCAGCGACCGGATCGTCCTGCTCGACGCCTCGGGCAACCCCGCCGACGAGGTGCGTTATTTCGACGACGGCCGCTGGCCGAGCGCGGCCGACGGCGGCGGTTCGAGCCTGGAGCTGCGCGATCCTCGCGCCGACAACGCGGCGCCCGAGGCCTGGGCAGCGAGCGACGAGTCCGGTCGCGCCGAGTGGCAAGCCTACACCTACACCGGCATCGCCGAGCCGAGCGCCGTCGGACCGGACGGCACCTGGAACGAGCTGGTGATCGGCCTGCTCGACCAGGGCGAGGTGCTGGTCGACGACCTCAGCGTGGATCGCGACGGCGTGGAGCTCGTGCAGAACGGCAGCTTCGACGACGACAGCGACCACTGGCGCCTGCTCGGCAACCACCGTCACTCCGAGGTGATCCCCGACCCCGACGACCCGGGCAACAGCGTGCTGAGGCTCGTCGCCACCGGTCCCACCGGTCACATGCACAATCACGCCGAGAGCACGCTCCGCGAGGCCGTGCCGGAAACCACCTACACGGTTGGCTTCCGCGCTCGCTGGGTGTCGGGCAGCAACCAGCTCAACCATCGCCTCTACTTCAACCGGATGCCCGTCACCACGCTGGTGGCGATGCCCGGCGAGGCGGGCACACCAGGACAGGCCAATTCCACCGCCGACGCGCTCGGCCCCACCTTCGGCCACCTGTCACAAGACATCGCCGTCCCCGCGCCCTACCAGCCCGTGGCCATCGATGTCGACGTCGCCGACCCCGATGGCGTCGAGGGCGTGGTCCTGTGGACCTCGGTCGACGGCGCCGCCTTCAGCGCCACCGAGATGACCGCCTCGGGAGATACCTGGTCCGGCGTCGTCGAGGGACAGGCCGCGGGCGCCATCGTGCAACTCTACGTGGAGGCCGAGGACGGCCTGGGCGACAGGGCGACCTTCCCGGCGGCCGGTCCAGACTCCCGGGCGCTGTTGACCTTCGACGGCGGCGAGGCGGAGACCAACGGCCTGC
>VGRE01000205.1 GCA_016875435.1 Deltaproteobacteria bacterium
GGCATCACCGAGGCCGATCTCGGCCACGGCGAGGCGTGCCCCCCGCGCCAGCGGCACGGCGACGGTCCCTCGCTCGGCGCGCTCGAGCCGCCACGACGCGCCGCTGTCGCCCGCGCCCTGCACCGTGTCGCGGAAGGCGGCGAGACCGGGGAGGAGCGCGGCGCCTGCTTCCGAGAGGGGCCGTGGTCGACGCGCCAGCGGGTCGCCCGCGATGAGCCAACCGGCGAGGGCACTGGCCTCGGTGGGCTCGGGCGGCGGGGTTGTCACGGTGGTGACCGGCGACGAGGGCAGGGCGCGGACACAAGCGAGGAGCAGGAGCAGCGACATCGGCGGCGCAGGTTAGCTCCCGCGGCGGTGGACCGCCTCGACGCCCCCGCACCGAGCCCGCGCGCGCGCGCCCTCTGCGTGCACGGCCTCGGGCTGGGCGCCTGGCTCTGGGAGCCCTGGCTCGGCGCCTTCCACGACGCTGGCGTGTCGGTGGTGGCCCCCACCTTGCCGGGACACGGCGACGACCGGCGCGACGTGGGCGTGACCGACCTCGTCGAGGCGGTACACGGCGAGCTCGACCGCCTGCCGGGCGACCTCCCGGTGGCGCTGGTCGGTCACAGCCTCGGCGGCCTGGTGGCGCAGCTCGTCCTGTCGCGACGCAGCCTGCACGCCGGGGTGCTGGTGTGCCCCCTGGCCCCCGGGCAGGTGTTCATGGCCCCCGACCGCCGCGGGCTCCGGTTCTTGCCGCAGGTACTCCCGCCGGTGCTCGCCGGTCGCGCCTACCGTCCCTCGTGGGCCGCCTACCGGGCGTTGGGCCTGGGTGCGGTCGAGGAAGGCGTGGCGCGGTCCTTCTACGAGCGTGTCACCGCCTGGCCAAATCGACTCTGTCGCGAGCTGGTGCGCCGCCCCCACGTCGACGCGGGGCAGGTGTGTACGCCGCTGCTCGTGGCCCTCGGCGGTCGCGACGCGATGTCGCCCTGGCCCCGGGCGCGCGTGCTCGGCGACCTCTACGAGGCGGTGGTGTGGCGCTACGACGACCTCGGCCACAGCCCCACCCACGAGCCGGGAGGCCTGCGCATGGCGCGCGACGTGGCGGCCTTCTGCGTGTCGCCCCGGCGCCCGCAGGTGGTGGAGTCGGAGGGCTACGCCCCCGGCGAGGGCGTGGGCACCGCCCGGCGCCGCGAGCGCCGCGGCGAGGCGATGAAGAAACGCTCGGCCTACGGGCAGAAGGACGCGGCCCGCTAGCTCGTCCGCTTGCGCTTGCCGGTGAAGAAGCGCACGCCGAGCGCCTCGGCGGCGCGGAACCACACCCAGGGCGGGACGAGCAGCGACCGCCCGGGCAGGAGCGCCTCGAAGCTGGTGGCCGGGCGCGTGGCCATCTCGGGCAGCACTTCGGCCACCCAGCGGGGACCCTCCTCGTCGAGCACGAGCTGGGTCCAGGGGTCGACCATCGCCGGCAGGAACCGGGCGATCCACTGCACGCACTCCGGCGTGGCCGGCTCCTGCGTGATCACCGGGGCGGCGAGGCGGAGGCGCGCCCCCCCGGCGTCGCCCTCGCCCCCGGCCACGAGATCCAGGACGCGGAATCCGAGTCCCGGCGGGCCGACGACGAGCTTCTGCTCGACGGTGGCCTTCACTTTCGCGCGCGGCGCGTAGAAGGTGCCCGGGATCTGCGGGCGTACCACCTCGTCGCGGTCGATGTGCAGCTCCTCCACCTGGCCCGCCACCCAGCTCGTCCAGCGCGCGTCGATCGAGAGCGCGTCTTCGAGGTAGGCGAGCTCCGCGAAGGAGCACTCCTCGAAGCCGCAGCCACAGGAGCGCGTCATCGCCAGCTCCAGCGTTTCCCGCTGGATGGGGGTCAGGGGGCGCGCCGCGCGGAAGAACTGCTCGCCGAGCAAGATCCACCGCTCGTTCTCGCGCAGGTGCTTGCTGCGGCCGAGGAGCGCGGCCACGTGCTTCTGGTCGAGGTCTTCGTCGCGAGCGAGCGCCTGCATGGTGCCGACGGCGAGGTGCTCCTCGTCGCCCTCGAAGGCAATGCCCACGGCCTGGTTCACCTGGTCGCCGTCGGCGTGGCAGAACACGACGCGGCGAGGCTCCGCCTCGGCGTGCGCGCCGCGGGCGAGGGCCCAGATCCGGTCGGACACGTAGATCCCGTGCTCGCCCATCGCCGCGTTGAGGGTGGCGAGGTCGGCCTGCTCGCGCGCCATGCCGCCGACCACGCGACGGAGCCACCCCTGGCCCTGGATCAGCTCGTCGGCCCAGCGGCTCCCCGTCTCGGTCCAGTCGTGACAGCCGCCTCGCGCCTGGTCGGACCAGGTGCTGCACATGAACGCGAGCAGGTGGGTGACTTGGAAGCGGAAGTACGGCCCGGGAGGGTGGTTGAGGCGCTCGTCGAGCCAGGCGCGGAGGTGGCTGGGCAGCTCGCGCGCGCGGTCGCGGATGGCGTTGGTCTCCGGGGTGCCCACCCGGCCGTCGCTCCAGGCGACGACCAGCATCGGGAGGAAGCGGAGAATATCGGGCTCGGGATCGGCAAACCCGAGGTCGCGCCACAGCCGGCGATCTATCGCGGAGAGGATCTCGGCGGGTCGGTTGGACACGGGCGGTGATTGCAGCGCGGCGAGGGAGGGTGTAGAACGCGGCAGCGTTGAACGGCCACCCGGCCGACGGCGCTCAATACCATGTCTCGCAGCGCTGGTCGAATCGGTTGGATCCTGGTCTGGGCCGTTGTCTTCTGCGACATCGGCACGTCGCTGTACTACGTCCCGGGCCTGCTCTACGCGAGCACCGGCGACCGCGCGGGGTTCTTCGTCGCCGCCACGATGCTGGCCTTCGTCTTCCTGTGCATCAAGGAGGTGGAGATCACTCGCCGTTTCCCCGGAGGCGGCGGCGTGGTGAGCCTGTCCGACCGCGCCTTCGGTCCCTGGTTCGGCGCCCTCGGCGGCCAGCTCATCATGGTGGACTTCTTCCTCACCGTGGCCATCAGCGCGGTGTCGGGGGTCTACTACATCGACAGCATCTGGCACGTGGGGCCGGTGCTCGCGGTCACGTTGTGCTGCCTCGCGGTGTTGTGCATCCTCAACATCGTGGGCATCAAGGAGAGCGCCGGCGTGAGCCTCGTGCTCGCGGTGGCCGCCTTCCTCGTCGACATCGCGGTGGTGGGCACGGCGCTCCTCCGCGCGCCGCCGGAGGTGCTGGCCCGCATCCCGGAGGAGCTGGCGAGCTTCCGTGAGCTCGGCGTCCGGGAGCTGCTCGTCGGCTACGCCGGTGCCTGGCTGGCGTTCGCGGGGCTGGAGGCGATGTCGCAACTGGCCCCGGCGATGCGCGACCTCGGGCCCACCCCGCGCAAGGGGATGACCGCGGTGGCGGTGACGGTGATCCTCACCGCGCCGCTAGTCACCTTCCTCTCCACCGCCTCGCTGCCGCTGGAGATCAAGGCGCACGAGCCCGAGCGCTTCATGTCGGAGCTCGCCGCCGTGTGGGGCGGGCACGGCCTGAAGCTGGCGGTGGTGCTCTCGGCCTCGTCGCTGCTGCTGTTTGCCGCGAACACAGCGATCATCGGCAACTACCACGTGATGATGGCGCTTGTCCGTCGCGAGTTCTTGCCGCCCGCGCTCGGCGCCCTGTCCCACCGCTTCCAGACCCCCTACCGGGCGATCGTGCTCTGCACCCTCGTGCCCGCCGCGGTCTTGATCGCGGTGCAGGCCGACATCCTTCTGCTCGGCGAGCTCTACGCCTTCGGGCTCCTGGGCTCCTTCGTGCTGTCGTCCACGGGCATCGACAGCCTCCGCTGGAAGGAAGGGCAGCGCGGGATTGGCTTCTGGCTGGGCGTCGCCACCAGCGTCGCGGTGCTGGTGGCGTTCGTAGTCAACCTGTTCGCGAAGGAGAAGGCCACCCTCTTCGGCGGTATCCTCGCGGCGTTCGGGATGGCCGTGGCGCTGGGCACGCGCACCGGCTGGATCGACCGCGTGATGGCGAAGATCCCCCGGCTTCGGCCGCCCTCCCAGGTGGAGCGCTTCGAGACGCCCTTCTTCACCGTCGAGCAGGCTGCGGCCTCGGTCCGCGAGGGCGAGGTGAACGTGATCGTCGCCAGTCGCGGCGCCACGCGCAAGATCTTCAAGGAGGCGGTGGACCGCGCGCGCGCCCGCGGTTTGGGACAGGTGTACGCCATCTACGTCGACGAGATCCCCGGCCTGTTCTACCCGCAGCTCGCCGCGCCCACGCCCGAGGGCCTCACCGTGCTCGAGGCGGCCTGCGCGATGATCGAGTCGATGGGCATGAAGGCGGTGCCGGTGTGGGCGCTGTCGCACGCGGCGGCGGTCAGCGTGGCCGAGGCGGCCGAGGCGCTGCGCTGCGACACCGTCGTTATCGGCGCCACCCAGCGCACCATCGTGTGGACGACCCTCCGCGGCAAGTTCATCCAGGAGATGCTGCGACAGCTCCCGCCCCAGATCCGCCTCATCGTCGTGGGCTGAGGTTAGTCACCCATGCCGCAGGGCACGGCCAGGTAGGGGAGGAGGCCGGCGAGGCCTCCTCCCCTGTTTGCTGATAGACGGGCGTCGCCCATGCCTGAGCGCCCGTACCGACTCTTGTTCGTCTGCACCGCGAACATCTGCCGATCGCCGATGGCCGAAGAACTCGCGCGCATATACGCCGAGGAGCGGGGCTTTCAGGTCGCGTCGCGCTCGGCGGGCACCCACGCGATGCCGGGCGAGCAAGCGGCGCCGAACTCCCGGAGGGCGATCCGCGACCTGGGGGGCGACCTCGAGGCCCACCGCAGCCAGCCGGTCAGCGACGAGCTGGTGGAGTGGGCGGATCGCATCCTCGTGATGGAGATGCGCCACGCCCAGCACGTGCGCGAGCATTTCCCGGCGGCCGACCCGAAGGTGCAGATGCTCGGCCCCTTTGGCGGGTCCATGGAGATCGCCGACCCCTACGGCAGCTGGATCTTCCGGTACCGATCGAGTCGCGACGAGATCCGGCGCTGCGTCGAGGCTCTGCTCGACCAGATCCCGAGCCGCCTCCGCTAGGGCACGCAGGCGGCCACAAGGCCGTCGATGGTGGCGCAGGCGTCGCAGGCCTCGGCGCCCTCGAAGCTCGCCGTCACGTCGTTGCCCATGCCGGCGGTTCCTAGCGGCTCCACGGGACAGCCCTCGTCGATCGCCAGCTCGCCGCCGAGGCGGAAGCCCGCCGAGGCGGCGGTGGTCGCGGCGAGATCGACGCGCACGTAGGCCCCGTCGTCCTCCACGCTCCCGGCGGCGGCCCAGTCCCGCCACGTCGTCACGCGGGGGTCGTCGGCTTGCCCGCGGCGCTCGAAGTAGCCCTCCAGCGAGGCCTCGAGGTTGCTGTCCACGTGCGCCACGTCCTCGCCGTCGGCGCGGTGGAGCGCCCCGCGCAGCTCCATCCGGTCGAAGGCCACGTCGTCGCCGTCGCCCACCACTTCCAGGTCGAACTCCCACTCGCGTCGCGACAACTCGTCGTCGTCATCCCACTCGCGGACGCTGTAGCCGCCGGTCCACTCGTAGCCCGCGCGGGAGCGGCAGTTGGCGACGTAGGTGGTGGTGTCGCCCGACGCCTGCGCCGAGGGACAGCTCCCCGGGTCGGCCACGAGGTCGTCGCCGGCGATCTCCAGCATGGCCAGCGGCAGGTCCCAGGTCGGGAGGCCCTCGCCGAAGCGGGGCAACACCTGCGCGAAAGCCGCCCCGAGCGCGTCGCCGGCCGCGGGGTCGAATCCGGTGCCGCCGGTGACGGGGCTGCCGAGCTCGGCGGGGGCGATCGTCCAGTAGCTGAGCGTCTCCTCGACGACGGCGGGGCATGCGAGCAAGGAGAGCAACATCGGGTCGGAGAGTAGCCCAGCTCGCACGGGACGGGGGCCGCCCTGGCGGAGGCTTTGCGTTACATCGCCGGCCTTCCAGGAGACTCCATGTTCGGCCAAGCCGCAGACACCCCCGCCCCGCCCGTCGACATCCCCGGCACGGGCGCCCTCAAGGTGCTGTTCCGCACCACCATGGGCGACATCGAGTGCGAGCTCTACGAGAAGGACGCGCCGCGCACCGTGGCGAACTTCGTGGCCCTCGCCACCGGCACCGTGGAGTGGACCGACCCGAACGGTCGCAAGGAGGCGAAGCCCCTCTACCCGGGCACCACATTCCACCGCGTGATCCCCGACTTCATGATCCAGGGCGGCGACCCGCAGGGCGACGGCCGCGGCGGCCCCGGCTACCGCTGGAAAGACGAGGCGAGCGCGCTCAAGCTCCGCCACACCACCGGCGGCCTGCTCAGCATGGCCAACGCCGGGCCCAACACCCAGGGCTCGCAGTTCTTCGTCACCGAGGTGGCCACCCCCTGGCTCGACGGCAAGCACGCGGTGTTCGGCCGCGTGGTCGTGGGCCTCGACGTGGTGAAGAAGATCGCGCGCGTGCCGAAGAACCAGAACGACAAGCCGCTCACGCCGGTGAAGATCTCGGAGATGAAGGTTTTCCGGGGGTAAGCGTCCCCGCAGCTCGAGCAGGTGTAGAGTCCCGACACGGCGCGAGTCCGCCCCCCCGAGGACGGTGTGTTTTCTCGCCCTCCTTGGCTGCCCGTCGGTCGAGCGGGGCGACAACGGGAGCCGTGCGCGCGAGCTTCGTGCGCCTTCCGCCCTCGCGCGCGATGGGGTCAGCGGTGAGACCGTGGACTCCGGCGCTCGCGAAGCTGGCCGCGCTCGGGGTCATATTGTCGCGGCTACGCCGTCGACCCGCCGCATGAGCTCCCCGCCCCCGCCGTGCAGCCGAAACAGTGCGGCGCGGTGACCACCGGGCCGAGCCGCTCGGGATCGAGGTCGCGCACGTGCATGCCCGAGGCCAGCGGCATCGACAGCATCTGGTTGAAGTCGCAGTCGTAGAGCCGGCCGTCCCAGCCGACCGAGAGCGTGTTGCGGCACATGAGCCCCGCCACCGCGCCCGGGTTGAAGGCCTGGGTGAGCGTCTCCATGTAGGCGGCGGTGTTGCCCGTCTCTTCCAGCCAGTCCAGGAAGCGGGAGATGGGCATGTTGTTGAGCGCGATGAGCCGGTCGAAGCTCACGCCGTGGTTGGCGGCCAGCCCGGCCTTCCACTCCCGCTCCATGCTGGCCTGGGCGCTGGGCAGGTAGGCGCCCGCCGGGTTGTGCATCAGGGTGAGGCGGCGGCGCGGGTCGCCCTTGCCGTAGCCGTGCTCGTTGAGGATGCGCAGCGCCGCGATGCTCTTGTCGAAGGTGCCGTCGCCGCGCTGCTTGTCGGTGTTGAGCTTGCGGTAGTGCGGCAGCGAGCACACCACCTCCACGCCGCGCTCGGCGAGGAAGGCGGGCAGGTCGGCCTGCCTCGGGAGCAGGAGCACGGTGAGGTTGCAGCGGTCGATGACGTGCTTGCCCCGCCTCGTGGCTTCCTCGACGAGGTAGCGAAAGTGAGGGTTGAGCTCGGGGGCGCCGCCGGTGATGTCGACGGTGTGCGCCCCGGTGCGGTCGAGCGCGGCGAGGCACTCGTCGACGGTCTGCCGCGACATGTTGGCCTCCACCTGGTGGGGCCCGGCGTCGACGTGGCAGTGCTTGCACGTCATGTTGCACAACTTGCCGATGTTGACCTGAAAGATCTCCAGGCGCGCTCGCGTGAGGCCGGCGGAGAAGCCGGCCGCGGCGATGGCGGCGTCGAAGTCGTAGGTCATGCCTACATCCCCATCTTCTTCGCTTGTTCCACCATCTGCATGCCGTGCACCAGCGTGGCCCCCCCGGTGATGGCGGCGGCCACCATCACTGCCTCCGTCATCTGCTCCATGTCGGCCCCCTT
>VGRE01000206.1 GCA_016875435.1 Deltaproteobacteria bacterium
CGCCGGCGAGCAGGTCGACGTCGCCGTCGCCGTCGAAGTCGGCCGCAGCGGCGGTAAATCCGAAGTAGTCGTCCCCGTCGAGCCCGGTGAGGATGTAGTCGGCGCGCGGCGCGAGGTAGCTGCCCGAGAGCTGGCATCCCTCGGACACGCCGTCGCAGTCGTTGTCGACGTCGTCGCCGCACACCTCTTCCATCCCGGGATTGACATCGGCGTCGGTCTCGTCGCAGTCGAGGCAGTCGCCGTAGCCGTCGCCGTCCTGGTCGCTGGCCTCGTCGGCCGCGCCGCTGCAGTCGTTGTCGATGGCGTCGCAGTCGTCGGTGGCGCCGGGGTTGATCGCGGCGTCGGTCTCGTCGCAGTCGCCGCCCACGCGCACGTAGCTGGTGGGCACGGGGCAGTCGGTGGTGGCGGTGCTGTCGTCGCCGTAGCCGTCGCCGTCGGCGTCGGCGTACCAGGTGGGGTTGGTGGTGAGCGGGTCGGTGTCGTCGCAGTCGGCCACGCAGGTGCCGCTGGAACAGTCCACGCAGGCGTACACGCCGTCGCCATCGGCGTCGAGCTCGTCGTCGCCCACCACCTCGTCGCAGTCGTTGTCGATACCGTCGCAGTACTCCAGCGAGGCGGCGTAGCGGCTGGCGTCGGCGTCGTCACAGTCGCCCACGCACCCCAACTCACCGTCGGCGTCGGCGTCGGCCTCGTCGCTGGGCACGTTCCCGTCGCAGTCGTTGTCGACGCCGTCGCATCCCTCGGGCGCGGCGTCGTAGCTGGTGGCGTCGTCGTCGTCGCAGTCGCCGCAGCTCTCGTTCATGCCGTCGCCGTCGTCGTCGCGGTCGGCGCTGTCGACGTAGGTGACGTGGAGGTCCTGGTAGAGCAGGGTGCTGGTGGACGGGTCGGTGCTGACGCTGGTGGGCTGGTAGCCCCCGGTGTAGGCGATGTAGCCCACGGGGGTGAGGTTGATGTCCTCGGCGAAGCTCGGGCTTCGGTCCTGGTAGTGATCGAGTGAGCCCGATGCCCCGACGCCGATGAAGTACACCTTCCCCGCCTGGAGCGGGGCGTCGAGCGTGCCCGAGCTGTACCAGCCGTCGAGCCCGCTGGTGGCGGCGGTGGCACCGGCCACCAGCGTGTAGGTGCCGGTGCTCTCGTCGGCCTCGAGCACGCGGAAGGACGAGGGGCTCGAGCCGGGGTCCATGTAGACGCTGAAGCTCTCGAGCATCATGTCTTCCGACGCAGCGTAGGCGTTGCCGTAGAAGGCGCCCGAGTAGGTGAGGGTGACGCTGCCGACGCCGAACTCGGCGTTGTCGGTGACGACGCCTGACACCGCGTCGACGAAGCTGTCGCAGTCGTTGTCGATGCCATCGCAGGTGTCGGCGGCGGCAGGGTTGACGGTGGGATCGGCATCGTCGCAGTCGTCGCCCGTGCTGCAGAGCGCGGCGCTGAAGTAGCCGTCGGCGTCGATGTCGTAGTCCTCGTCGACGGTGCCGTCGCAGTCGTTGTCGAGGCCCTCGCAGAGCTCGGGCGCGCCGGCGTACACCGTGGCGTCGGCGTCGTCGCAGTCGTCGCCGCCCCAGTCGGTGCCCATGGCGCCGTCGCCGTCCTGGTCGGTCTCGACGGTGAAGTCGTCGGATACCGCCACGGTCTCGCCTAGGGCGTTCTCCACGGTGACGGTGAGCGTGTGGACGCCGGCGGTGTAGGCGGTGAAGTCGAGCGTGCTCTCGTACCGGGTACACAGCTCGTCGCAGCTGAGGTCGCAGTCCCCGGCCGCCGCGTCGCCGGCAGTGACCGAGGAGACGGTGGTGCCATCCACGGCGAAGCTCACCGAGGCCACGGCCTCGTCGTCGCTGGCGTACACGGCCACGGCCTCGGTAGCGTCGACGATGCCGAGGGTGCTGGCGAACTCGGCGTCGAGGGCCTGGTCGACGATGATGTCGATCTCAGCGCGGGTGCTGTTCCCGGACTCGTCGACGGCGGTGGCCCCGAGGCTGTGGATCCCCGGGGTGGCCCCGCACGACGACCAGTTCACGCGGAAGGGGGATCGCGTGTCCTGGCCGAGTTCGAAGTGATCGAGATCGAAGATGACGCCCTCCACCGAGGTGTCGTCGTCGACGCTCACGATGAGGGTGGTGGTGCCGGCCACCGAGTCGCCGTCGAGCGGTTGATCCCACTCGATCTCGGGGGGCGCGTCGACATCGACCTTCACCGAGGCGCTGCCCTGGTTGCCCGCCGCGTCTTCCGCGACGACGTTGATGGTGTACTCGCCTACCCGCTCGCCGCTGGCGTCCCAGGAGAACTCGTAGGGGGGCGAGGTATCGACACCGAGCGACACGCCGCCCACCGAGGCGGTGACGAAGTCCACGTCCACCGCGTCGGTGGCGTCGACCAGCACCGGCACGACGCCGCTCACGTTCTCGCCGCGCGTGGGCGAGGTGATGGTCACGCTCGGCGCGGTGTGATCGACGTACACGAGCACTCTCGCCTCGGTGCGATGGTCCGTCCCGTCGATCGCCGTGGCGCTGATCACGTGCGCGCCGTCGGCCACGTCGGCGACGGCCCATGCGTACGCGAAGGGCTCGGCGGTGAGCACGGCGGCCTCCACGCCGTCGATGGCGAGGGCCACCTGCTCGACGCCCTTGTCGTCGGAGGCGTCGACCTCGATCAGCGTGTCGAGCGTGAGCGTGGCGAGGTGCTCGGGGCTGGTGATGGTGACGAACGGCTCTTCCTTGCACTTCTCCTGGGCGTTGTCGATGCTCACGCGCACGCGATCGACCACCGTGGTGCCGTCGGGGAAGGCAGCCTGCACCGCCACGTCGTGAGCGCCGTCGTCGCGAGCGGTGGTGTCCCAGGTCCAGGCGTAGGGCGGGATCGACTCCGTCCACTTCTCCACGCCGTCGATGAGCACGGTGAGGATGGCGTCGGGCTCGGCGGTGTAGGCGGCAATGGGCGTGTCGCCGCAGAGGGTGTCGCCCTCCTCGGGCGACAGGAGCTCGACACGCCCGGGATCGACGTCGCCGTTCTGGACCAGCACGAGGTGACTCGCGTCGGCCACGTTTCCGGCGGTGTCGGTGGCCACCAGGCCGACGAGGTGCTCGCCGTTGACGAGGGCGGCGGTGTCGAGGACGAACTCCCAGGGCGAGGCGGCGAGGGTGCCCATCGCCGCTCCATCGACGACGAGGTCGACGCTGGCGACGCCACCCCTGTCGTAGACCTTGGCACGCACGGTGTAGCTGCCGCGGATGGTGGCGCCGTCGTCGGGGGCGAGCAGATCCAGCGTGGGCGCCGTCTCGTCGATCAGGTCGAGCGGGCCGGAGTCGCTGTTGCCCGCGGGTTCCTTGCCGTCGGGGAGGCAGCCGAGGAGAAGCCAGATCATCGTGACAGCTTATCGCGCAGTACGCCGAGTCACGGCCCTACTCCGCCTGCCCCGGGGCGCTGTCGCTCCCGCCGCGTGGACCCCGCCGGCGGCGGCGGCGCGTGGCCAGCCGGTCGCCCGTGTCGGCGGCGGCGTCGCCTCGGCCGAGCACGTCGTTGACGATCCCCACCCAGGTGTCGCCGTACATCGACTTCTGCCAGGTGCGAATCTCCTCGACAGACTCGATCTCCTCGCGGGTTCGCGGCGCCTGGCGGGTGAGATTTTTCAGCAGGGTGTTGCTCGCGACGGCCACCGGCGGGAGTTTCCGGGTTTCCACCTCGTGGTTGCGCCAGGACTTGAGCGCCGCCATCAGGCGTTCCGCCCGCAGCCCGCGGAGGCCGCCCTCCACCCGGGGCTCGCGCTCGGGCGGCTGGGGCAGGGGCTCGGTGTCAGCCAGCCCGGCGAGGACGGCCTCGACGAGCTCGTCGCCGAAGCGGCGCACGAAGGGCGCGTTGCGACGGAAGGCGGCGGCCAGGGCCTCGGTGCTCTCGGGACGCCGCTGGGCCACTTCCAGGAGGATTTCCTCCGGCAAGACCCGGTACACCGGCCTGTCGGCGGCGGCGGCCACGCCATCGCGCCACGCGAAGAGCGCGCGGAGCACGCGCTGCCCGGTGGCGTCGAGCTGCTTCGAGCCCTTGACGCGCCAGAACTCGCCGGGGTCGTTGCGGGGGCGCACCCACTCCCGGGCCTCCACGATCGCGCACTCCTCGAGCACGTGCGCGAGCCGGCCCGCCTGCGACAGGCGCCGCAGGAGGATGTCGCGCAGCGCGGGGAGCCAGTGGCTGTCGCCGCGCGCGTACTCCAGGTGCTCGTCGAGCAGCGGGCGCGCCGCCCAGTCGTGGCGCTGCCACTTCTTGTCGAGCTCCACGCCCCACCAGGTGCCGACGAGGTCGGCGAGGCCGATGCGGGGGAGGCCAAGGAACTGCGAGGCGATCATCGTGTCGAAGATGTTGCGCAGTTCGAAGCCGAAGTCGCGCTTGAGGCAGACCACGTCGTAGTCGGCGCCGTGGAACACCTTGACGATGTCGCGGCTGGCGAGCACCGCCCCGAGGGGGGCGAGATCGACGGCGAGAGGGTCGATCACGAAGTCGGTGTGCAGGTCGGACACCTGGACCAGGCACACCTTCTCCCGGTAGTGGTGCATGCTGTCGGACTCGGTGTCGACGCCGATCACTCTCGCTCGCGACAGGGCCGACACGCAGTCTGCGAGTGATTCGGGGGTTTCGACGAGTACGAGCGGGGTCTGTCCGAACATGAGCCGGGCGAGCTAACGCGCGACGGCGGCGATCGCGTCGATCTCCACGCGCACGTCGCGGGGCAGGCCCGACACCGCCACGGTGGCGCGCGCGGGTCGCGACTCGCCGAACCGACGGGCGTAGACCGTGTTCATCGCGGCAAAGTCGCCCATGTCTCGCAGGTAGACCGTCGTCTTGAGCACCTGTCCAGGACCCGAGCCGGCGGCCTGCAGCACCGCGAACAGGTTGTCGAGCACGCGCTCGGTCTGCTCGGCCACGCCGCCGTCGATCACCTGCCCCGTGGCCGGGTCGAGGGCGATCTGTCCCGAGCAGTACACGAGATCCCCGTGGACGATGGCCTGGCTGTAGGGGCCGATGGCTGCGGGTGCGTCTGCGGTGGAAACCAGGTTCATGGCTCGTACACCGCCACGTAGGGCAGGTTGCGGTAGAGCTCGCCCAGGTCGAGCCCGTAGCCCACCACGAACTCGTCGGGGATGGTGAAGCCGACGTAGTCCACGGGCACGTCGATCTCGCGATTGCTCGGCTTGTCGAGCAACGAAGCCACGCGGATGGAAGCGGGGCCGCGCACCTGCAGGGTGCGCAGCAGGTAGTCCATCGTCAGGCCGGTATCGACGATGTCTTCCACGATGAGGCAGGCGTGGCCCTCGATGCTGGCGCGAAGATCCTGCGTGATCTGCACCGCTCCGGAGGAGGAGGTGCCCCCGTGGTAGCTGGCCACGCCGAGGAACTCCACGCGCACGTCGCCGGGGATCGCCCGGACGAGATCGGCGAGGAAGAGGAAGCTCCCCTTCAGGACGCCGATGACGGTGATCGAGCAGTCGGGGTGATCTGCCCGGATCTGCTGGCCCATCTCGGCGATGCGCGCGGCGATGCGCTCGGCGGGGATCAGGGGACGAAGCGTGGCCGACATGATGCTTAGACCCAGGAATTGTTGAGCACTTCGCCCAGGCCGCCTGCGCCGGGGACGATGTACTGGTGGTCGTCGAGGCCGGCCTCCTCGGCGGGGATGGTGCCCGGCGCGGCGGCGAGGGCCCGCGCCGAGGAGAAGGCGCGATCGAGCCGGATCGCGTGGATGTGGACCTCCGGGTGACGGGCGTGGACGTTGCGCACGTACTCGGGCGTGACGATGAGGTGGACGAAGACCACGCGGGCGGGGCGCCCGAAGCCGGCGCGCAGGTAGTGGTCCAGCACCTCGCACAGCGAGCCGCCGGTGGCGCCCATCGGGTCGGGGATGACCAGCACGGCGCCGTCGACGGACCCGCCGATCTTCGCGCCGGCCACGGCGCTGCCGGTGACGCTCCCGGCGTCGTTGGTCACGCGCGACACGAACATGTGGTCCTGTCGCACGCCGGTGGGGTCGAGCAGCTCGTTGAAGCGGTCGTAGAAGAGCTGCGAGGACAGGATGCCCGCGCGGGCCACGTCGACCACCACCACGCGCTGCTCGCGCGGGATCACCAGCCCCTCGTAGGCGTGCTCCGGGTGCTTGGCGGTCATGCGCGTGGGCACGCGCGTGGCGACGGCGGCCAGCTCGGAGCTGGCCACGCGGGTGAACAGGTACTCGAAGAGGCGCGTGGCCAGCCGGCCCACCTCGGGCTGCTGCACCTCGGGGCTGCCGAGACGTGACAGGAGCGTGAGCGGCCAGGGCTCGCCGTGCAGCGTGACGTTGGGGCCGTAGGCGTGCGGCGTGCCCCGCGGGGGCTCCGGCGCCTTGGCCCACGCGGAGTCAGACATCGTCGCCTCCCATGAGATCCTGGACGAGGGCCAGCGTATCCAGCAGCACGTCGAGCGTGCCCCCGGCGTAGAGCCGGCCCAGCCAGGGGAGCAGGCCCTCGTTGCTCAGCTCGGTGTCGGTGACGGCGGCGCGCACGGCGCTCGACTCGATCACCTCCAGCGCGGGCGTCACGAGCGCGGCGTCGTCGAGGCGATCGGCGAGAGCCGGGAGCGTGTCGAGCGCGGGGTCGGCGTCGAGCAGCGCCCGGGCGCGGTCGAGGAGCTGGGCCGTCTCGGTGTCGTTGCCGGCGAGCAGGAGCGCGCGCAGGTTCTGCGCGGCGCTCCACGTGGAGGGCTGCGCCACCACCGCGTTCATGACCGGCGAGAGCGCCGCCACCGTGCCGGGATCGGTCCCCACCAACACGAGGTCGAAGTAGAGGTCGAGGTCGGCGGGGTCGATGCCGCTGGGGAAGGCGGTGGTGGCCTGCCGCCCGCTGGGCGACACGATCCCGGGGGCGGCGTCGAGGGCGCGCTCGACGAGTTCGGTGTGGTCGAGGTCGCGGAGCAGCTCCTCGAGCGGCTCCACCAGCTGGTGGTCGTGCAGCGCCGACGCGGTGTCGACCACGGCGGGGATCTGCGCCTCGGTGGCGGAGAGGAAGCCGATGAGCGAGCGGAGCAGGGCCTCGGTGGAGGGGTCGCTCAGCCGGTCGATGGCCTCGAGATCGCTCACCATCTGCGCGTCGATCGCCGGGCAGATGCCGCTGTCGGCCACGGCGTCGAGGATCGCGGCGGTGAGCGGGTAGCCGAGCGCGTCGCCGAGGATGTCGACCCCGCCGCTGGCGCTGTCGGGATCGAGGTTGGCAATCTGCTCGAGGATGGCCACGGACAGGTTGCCGAGGCTCCACGTGACGTCGAAGAGCACGGCGTCGAGCTCGCAGTCGATCGACTGGTTGCCGTCGCGGAACAGGCGCAACAGGGCCACCAGGGCGCTGTCCTCGCCGTCGCCGAGCGACCCACCGGCGCTGTCGACCGAGGCCAGGTAGAGGAGACCGTCGTCGAGCTCATCGAGTCGCCCGGCCGCGTCTTCCTCGAGCACCCAGTCCCCGATGGCGTCGCGCTCGTAGTTGCCCTCGAGGATCGGCGTGGCGGCGCCGCCGATGGCCACGAGGGCGTCCTCGGCCATCGCGGCGGAGAGGAAGTCGCGCAGGCTGTCGCCAGTGGGGCCGGGGTTGCGGTCGTTGCTCGGGTCGACCACCTCCCCCAGCACGTCGGCGACGAGGGCCGGCCAGTCGGCGAGCAAGGCGGCGAGGCCCTCGTCGGGAGCCTCGGGGAGGAGGACGAGGGTCCAGAGGAGGCGGGGGGTGTCGTCGCTGCGGAGCGCGTCGGACAGGGGTGCGAGCGGCGCCAGGTC
>VGRE01000207.1 GCA_016875435.1 Deltaproteobacteria bacterium
GGGCGGCCCCGGCATGGGCGGGCAGCAGGGAGGCGGCATGGGCGGCCCCGGCATGGGCGGGCAGCAGGGTGGCCAGCAGCAGGGTGGCGGCGGGCAGAAGTAGGGGGGGCGGGGCCGAACTGGCCGGCGCGGTCGCAGCGCCCTACAAACTGTACATGATGTACTGCAACGTGCGAATCATGTCCTCGTTGCCATTCCGCACCACCCGGAACGTGGAGTACGCCACCTTGCCGTTGCCCGAGTTGAACGTGGCGAGCAGCGGCACCGCGGAGAGCGTGTAGTCGGAGAGGCCGTCGCTGTAGGGCACGGTGCCGGTGAGGTGTACCGACACGCTGTTGGAGGTGGTCTCGACCGGCGGCCACACCGGCAGGTCGTACTCGATCTCGATGTACTGCTTGCCGAGGTACTCGCTCAGCGAGGCGTCGGTGACGGCGGCGTCGAGCAGCTCGTAGTCGCCTTTCTGGGCGTCGTCGGGGATCTCGTCCGCGCCGACGAAGTCGATCTTGTCGGGCCAGCCCACCTCGACGATGTCGTAGGACCAGTCCGACGCGTAGATGTTGCCGCCGCCATCCACGAAGGCCTTGATGTTGCCCATCACCGTGGCGGGCACGGTGTTGGTGTCGTCTTCGAGGTTGTAGATGACGCCGTCCTCGATGATGCCGCCGTTGAAGAAAATGAGGTCGTACTTGTTGAGCTCGTCGATGCTGGACAGGAAGTCGATCAGCTCGGTCTCGTCGGTACCGTTCACGGTGCGGTAGTTGACGAAGCCCATGTCGTCGAGCACGCGACCGAAGTCGTCGTAGTCGCCGGTGACGACGACCACGTCGAGCGCCAGCGGGTCGAAGCAGTTGGGCTCCTCGAGCACCACGTCCTCGCCGTTGTCGACGGTGATCGCCTCGTCCATGAGCGTGTAGGGGCCGTAGGTGACGTACACCTGGTAGGCCTCCTCGCCGGGGAGGTCGTCGATCGTCCAGTAGCCGTCGAGATCGGAAAAGGCCTTGCGCGTGTCGTAGATGAGCCCGTTGTCGTCGTAGAGGTTCACGTAGGCGAGCGCGTCGGCCAGCCAGGTGCGTCCCGAGGGGTCGCACACGCGGCCGCTGATGCTGCCCGGGCTCACCACCTTGGTTTCAGGCGCGTCGTAGACGAGATTCGACTCGCTCTCGCAGGCGACGGCGAGCACGAGGAAGGGGACGATTCGGCGCATGGCGGTCTCCGGGCCGCGAAGTATACCCGAGACCGGGCGGCGGCGTGCCCTGATTACGACGCGCCGGGGGCCGCTGTGACACGCGCGTAGACGGCCTCCATCGCCGCCGCGCGGTGGTCCCAGGACGCGGAACGAATCAGAGCTGGCGCCCAGTCGCGACGCGTGATGCGCGCCGCGTCGCGCACGCCGCGGGCGAAGTCGACCGGGTCGCCGTCGTCGACCGGTACCTCTCCCTGGAGGCCCTGCGCCAGACCCCGGCCCAGCACCACCGGGAGCCCGCAGGCGAGGTAGTCGAGGAGTTTCATAGGATATCCGCCCGGAAGTGTGCGGGGAAGCGCGGCCACGTCGGCGGTGGCGATGGCGTCCCGCGCTTCCGGCCACGAGCGGGCCACGTGGAGCGGGGTGCCCGGCGGGAAGCCGCTGGGGTCGTGGGTCACCACGCGCAGGGTCCAGCCGGGGAGGTGGGCCATCGCGGCGAAGAGCACGTCGAGTCGCTGGTAGGCGTCGCTGTTGCCGGCGTAGACCAGCGTGCGTTCCTCGCGACGCGAGGCCAGGGGCGGGAAGTCGTCCCCGTCGAGCCCCGGTGGGAGCACGGTGACATCGCGACAGCCCCAGCGCTCATGGACCCGGGCGGCGCCGGGCGACACCGCCACGGTGGCGCTGGCCAGCCGGGGCAGCACCCCGTCGGCGGCGCGGCCCATCAGCGCCGCCGAGCGACGGAAGTGCGCGAGATAGGTGGGTAGTTCCTCGCCGAGCCGGGTGTGCGCGTGGTAGACCAGCGGGTGCCGGCGGGCCAGCAGCGCGGCGACGAGGGCCTCGACGTGGTGCGCGTGGAACACGTCGGCCTCCAGTTGCGACAGCATCGCGGCCATGCGTAGGTCGATCCTAGGCTTGTGACGGTCGGGGCCCGAGCGCAGTCGGCGGTACCCGGGGGGAACGGGCACGCGGAGCACGGGCACGCCCGGGTCGCCCTCGCCGAGGTCGTAGGCCACGACCGTCACCGGGTGTCCGCGCGCCTGCAGCGCCCGGGCGAGGCCGCGAACGTATACCTGCGTGCCCTGGTGTGACGGGAAGGGGGCGGCGAGGGCGAAGACCAGCTTCACGGCTATAAGTAGCCAAGGGCGCCGAGGCGCTCGCCCAGTCGTCGCGACTGGCCGGGGCTCAGCCTCCCACCGCCGGGCGCGGCCCCCGCGAGCGCCCGCCGGCGCGTCTCGGGCCAGAGCGACCGCCCCTCCACGTGGCCGGGCACCGGCTCGCCGAGGGCAGCGAGCAGCGTGGGGGTCACGTCGATCACGCTCGCCTCGCCCGGCCGGCTGCCGCCCGCACCGCCGAGCAACAGCACGCCCTCCGGGCGGTGGCTACCGTTCATCCCGAGGCCCTTCGCGCCGAGGTACTCGGCCGGCCCGAGGCGTCGCCACGTCGTCCCCCGGGGCACGCGGGCCGAGGGCAGGACGACGAGGGTGTAGCCGTCGCGCGGCGCGAGGTCCAGGACGAGATCGGGCGCGCCGGGCGCTCGGGCCGGTCCCCAGAGATCGTCGGCCCTGTGTACCCGGGTCACGACGGGGATGCCCTCGACCCGCCAGTCCAGGAGCGCCTCGATCACCTCGTCCTCGTCCACGTCGAGCCCCCGTGGGTCGCGCCCCCGGCAGTTGAGGTGGACGGTTGCCGCGTAGTTCAGCTCGTCCGACCAGGCGCGGGTGCGATCGAAGTCGATGTCGCCATAGCGCGCGAGGGCCTCCGCCTGGCCGAGCACCACCGGGGGCACCCGGCGGACGAGCCTCTCGACGGGGAGGCGGGTGGCGAGGGCGCGGAGCCTGTCGCCGGGCGCGGCGAGGCCGGGCCGGAAGGCGAGCAGGCCCGCTGACTCCAGGTAGCGGTTGATGTACACCGCGAGGTCGCTCGCCCCGCCAAAACCGTGGTCGCTGGCCACGCATACCAGCTGCGCCCGCGCCGCGAGCTCGCCCACGGCCCAGTCGAGCCGCCGGTACACGCGCGCAATCGCGTCGGCCATCCCGGGAACGTGCCGCGGCGAACGCGGATCGGCGAAGGCCCAGTAGTGGTGGGCGACGGTGTCGGACTCGCCGAACACCACCGAGAACAGCGTCCAGTCCTCCCGATCGAGTAGCCAGCGACAGAGCGCCTCCTTGCGAGCGATCTCGCGGAGCAGCCGTGGCAGCATGCGCGCGTGCCAGTCGCCGCCGGTGTGGCCCTCCGGCGCGCCGGCGAAGGCGAGGCCCCCGAACCGGCGCAGGATCTCGTCCCAGAGCGCGCGCGGCTGGCAGTGCAGGGCCTCGGCGGTGGTGGCGACGGGGCTGTCGAAACCCGCGATCATCACGCCGTCGACAGGCTCGGGCGGCCAGGTGGTCGGCATCGCCACCGAGCACACGCGATGGCCACGGTCGCTGAGCCACTTGAACACGGTGGGCACGCGGCGTTGGCCGGCATGCTGAAACTCCAGGCGGTACGACCCCGGGACGCGACGAACGAAGTCGTAGATACCGTGTCGACCGGGCTCCACGCCGGTGATGATGCTCGACCACGCCGGGAGCGTCATCGGCGGCGTCGTGGATCGGAGGATCGCCCGCGTGCCCTGTCGCGACAGCGCAGTGAGATTGGGGAGCTGCACGCCGAGGGCGTCGATGATGCCGAAGCTCGCGCCGTCGAGGCCGAGCAGGAGCGCCCGGGCGCCCACCCCCTACCTGCCCGGGGAGGCGCAGGCGGCGCAGCCGGGACCGGCCAGGTAGCCGAGCGTGCACAGGCGGCAGGTCTCGGCCGCGTCGGCGGCGCGGGCCATGGCCTCGACCGATTTCGCCTTGCGCTCCTCCACCATCGACTCGACCGCCGCGCGGAGCGCCGCCTCCTCGCCGGAGCCGCCGCCGGCAACGTTCTGCAACTCGCGAGGGTCGACGAGGAGGTTGAAGAACTGCACGGGCGGCTGCTGGCGGGCGTTGCCCTGGGGCACGCGTACCGCCTCGATGATCTTCTTGCCGCCGCGCCGCAGGGCCTGGATGTCGTAGCCCTCGAAGTCCTGCTCGGAGAGCGCGTCGCGACTGGCCGGGTGGGTGGCCCAGTTCGGCGGTGACCAGGGCGGGGGTATCGGTACCCAAAGCTCGCCCGTGGCGGGGTCGACCTCGGGGTCGGGCGGCGGCGGCGGGCTGGAGAGGGCGAGGTCGTCGTCGAAGGTGTCGGTGAAGAGGTCGTCGCCCTGCCAGGCGGCGTGCTTGTCGACCGAGGCGACCGCCGCGATCGTGGGCGCCACGTCGACCTGGCGCACTTGCCAGTTCACCCGGGCGCCGGCCCGCTGGCCGCGCGGGAGCTTGATGATGAGCGGCACCCGCACTTGCTCCTCGTAGAGCGTCGTCCCGTGCCACCAGCCGCCGTGGTCGTAGAATTCCTCGCCGTGGTCGGCGGTGACGATGATGGCCGCGTCGTCGTACACCCCCCGCGCGCGTAGCTCGTCGAAGAAGGTGCCCAGCGCGGCGTCGACCCAGCGCACCTCGCCGTGGTAGAGCTGGCGCAGGCGCTGGGCCTCGGACTCGGCGGGCCATGGCTCCTCCACTCGGCCCACGGCCTCGCCGTCGTAGGGGTGGCGAAAGTAGGGGTCGTGAGGCTCCATCAGGTGAATGAAAATGAAGCTTTTCTGAGCCGCGTTGGCCTCTAGCCAGCGACTGGCTCGGCGGAGCTGCGCCTCGGCCGGCGTGTAGAAGTCCTCCACGCGGCGCGCCGTGGAGAGGCGTGCGTGCACCCGCGTGCGCAAGAACTGGTAGAGCGAGAGCGCGTAGCTGCTCTCGCTCGCCCAGAGGGGGTAGCTCGGCTCGTAGGGGTACCAGTCGAAGCCCTGGCCGAAGCCCTGCGCCGCGGTGATGTTGGCGTTGTTGGGGAGGCCGCCGGTGGCGTAGCCGGCCTCGTCGAGCTGCTCGGCGAGGGTGTTGACCGCCGGCGAGAGCACCGAGGACTTGTCCTCGCAGCTGTGGCTGGAGGGCGCCAGCGAGGTGAACAGCGAGGCTGTCGACGCGCGCGTCCAACTCGCGGAGGTGATGAACTGCTCGAAGACCACCGATTCCCCGGCGAAGGCGTCGAGCACGGGCGTGGTCCCGGTGGTGGCGCCATAGGTGCCCACGGCATCGGCGCGGAGCGCGTCGATCATCACCAGAATCACATTGGGTCGCGATTCAAACTCCGGCCCCTGCAGCTTCTGCGGGGTGAGGGTGCTGACGGCCCCGGGGGCCGGCGAGAGCGCGAAGATCCACGCGAGGGCGAAGCCACCGCCCCAGCCCACGGCGGTGCCCTTGAGGCTCAGCAGCACGCGCAGCGGCGTTTTTTCCAGGAGGTTGACCCCGAGCCAGGTGCCGACGAGGCAGACGAACGCCAGCCCGATGGCCAGGGCCGCCCGCACGTCGCTCGGGACGCCCTGCTCGGCGTACGCGATTTTGTCGATCGTCTCGCGACCGATGAGGTAGGCCAGTGGGCCCGCCACTGCCGAGAAGGCCAGCACCCAGACCGTGGCCGGGGCCATCCGGCGCGCCACCAGCGCCAGCATCGCGCCCACGCCCGCCCCCACCAGCCCGCCGGTCAGCCCGTACAGCGTCCAGGCGTAGCCGAAGGCCTGGTACTCCGAGGGCGCGGCGCTCTGGAGCACGTACAGGGCCTCGATGGCGCCGACGGCCGACCCCGCGCACAGTCCAGCGCCGAGGCCGTTTCCGATCTTCTCCATCCTGGTCCTGCGGGGCGGGCCCCGGCCTATCTTAGCCCGGGCGGGAGGGGCAACGCCCGGGGTACAGGGTACATGCGATGATGCACTTCGCGCTGACGACGGTCCTTGCGCTCGCGCAGGACTGTCCGGACTTCGCGAGTTGCCCGGCCGTGGTCGACCTGCACGCCGTGCGGTGGAACTATGGGGAGCGCTACCAGGACGAGCTGGCGCGAATCATGAGCGGCGATCGCGCGCACCCGCTGTTCAACCGGGCCATCAACCAGGCCGACGTGCACTGGCGGTTGCTCGCCGCGACCGGCGAGGGGCTCGAGCTCACCGGTGCCGACGCGGCGGAGTGGCGCGACGTGGCGCTGGCCGGCTCTTTCCTCGCGTTCGACAGCGTCGTGAACGAGACTTTCGCGCGCGCGCCCGAGCTCGACGCGCTGCGGCTGGCGATCGATACCATCATCTCGCCGTCGATCGACGTCGTGGTCAAGAAGGACGGGCGCGTGAGCGTGCGGCACCCCACCGGCTGGGACCTGGGCCAGCGGATCGAGCGGCAGGAACAGGAGGTCGGCTTCGAGCCCCGCAACGGTCGTCGTAAGTCGAAGTTCCACCTGGGCCTCGGCTGGAAGCTCCGCGATCTCGAGGCCGAGCCCGGCACGCCCGTGCTGAGCTGGGCGGCGCACGCCGCCGTGCAGAACCTCGGGATCAGCCTCGTGCGCGCCGACATGGACGTGCTCACGCTGCAGTGGGACGCGCTGGCGCGGCAGCGGCTCTTTGCCGGCGTGTCGGTTGTCGCGCAGCTCAACTCGGGCGTGGGCGTGCCCGACCCCGATCGCTGGTCCATGGGGCTCTTGTGGTCGCCCCGGCCTCGCTGGGTGTTCCGCCTCGAGCGCACCCAGCCCCTCGAGCGAGACGGGTGGCGCTACGACCTGACGGCGCGGCTGGAGCTGGGCGGGCGCCTCCCGGGGCTCGCCTCGGCGCCAGTCGCTGGGCTGCCGGTGGTGCAGAACACCCGCCCCAACCGGCTGGCCCCGCCGTGGCGCTGGCCGGGCGGTTGATCAGCCCCCGTCGAGGTCCAGCACCATGCTGCCGTAGCTATCCGACACGCCGCTCGGCTCGACCGTCCCGCCGGTGTCGGCCTCATCCTTGGGCGCGGCATGTCGCGACGATGGCTCGTTAGAACTCCAGGAGCCGAGCGACAAGTGCCACCGGTCCTCCGCGCGGTCGCCGCTGGCGTACAGGGTGTTGTAGGCCCTGTCGCGCGTGTCTCACGTGGGGCGCGCGTCGCCGAGCAAGTCTTCGACCGCGATGGTCAGGAGCAGGGTGGGCGAGCTGGGGGTGATCGCCTCCAGATCGACCGTGGTCGACTCGCTCAGCGCCGCGTCGCCGACGCGCAGGAACGCGGCGACGGGAATCCGATGTGGGCGCGGGTGGCCGTGTCGGCGCTGCCGGCGGGCGACTCGGAGGTGCAGGCGAGGAATAGCCACATGGGCCGATGCTCGTCGCGCTTACAGCTCGGGACCAGCGGCGCCGATGGCGTTGGCTTCCCCGGCCTCGGCGGGGTGCTCCCCCGCCTCCACGTAGCGGAAGGTCGAGGCGATGCGCCCGCTGCTCACCGGTCCGCCCGGGAGGCCCGGATCGAGCTCCCAGGCGTGCGCCCAGGCCCCGGCGGCCTCGCTTCCCCGGCCGCTGGCCTCCAGGGCCCGCGCCTTCTGGGCCCAGGCGCGGGCGTCGCGTGGGTCCAGCGTGATCCACCGGTCGGCGGCGGCGAGGGCCGCCCCGTGGTTG
>VGRE01000208.1 GCA_016875435.1 Deltaproteobacteria bacterium
TCTCCAGGCGACAGCTCTCGCCGAAGTCGATGGCGTGGTTGTTCGCCGTCGACACCACGTCGAAACCGGCCTCCTTGTAGAAGGCCCCGTAGGCGGCCGGCGTGCGGAATGCGTAGCAAGAACCAGGAGCGCCGTCGGGTCGGCACTTGTCGCTCGGCGCTGGGTCGTCACAAAGCGGCCCCTCGAGGTTGCCGAAGGTCAGGTCGGCGTCGACCAGCAGGGAACGAACGGCGGTGAAGGTATCTTTCCCGCCATCGGGCGGCAGTGCCCCCTCGGGGAAGGCGCTGCCGATCATCATGTCGCCGACGCCACGCAGCCGCAGCGAGGCCCCCGGGGGCGCGGTGCTCTGGTAGGTCGCCGCCGCCTTGGCGCGCATCTCGGCGGCCAGCCGCTGGAGCGCGAGCTGGTCGCGGGCGAGGGCGAGGTTGGTGGCGAGCTTAGGGTAAGCGGGGTCGAGTTTCTCCCAGGTGCTCACCACGCTGGCCCAGTCGCGATCCAGCCAGTAGAGCCATCCCCGCTCCCAGAGGCAGCCCTCGTGCGCGCGGGGCCATTGGAGGCAGCCGTCGAGGCTCTCGCGGGCGGAGTCGTAGTCCTTGCGCTGGAGCGCTGCGAGGGCCGAGTTGTACTGGATATCCTGCGCCGACAACTCCCGGGGCGGGTTGTCCGGCACGGGCTCGGCGGCGAGGGCGCAGGCGAGGATCAACATCGGTTCACCGCGTTATCCCGCGAGGCGATGTTCTCCTTCCTTGGCTGCGTCGCAGGGGTGGTTGCTCCGGCGGAGGGCATCGCCGTGTCCGAGGCCGAGCAGGTGGTGCCCGGCGAGGGGCTGCCCCTCGAGGTGCTGCCTCAGGACGCCAACAACAACCTCGACGTGGCCATGCTCGAGGGCGCGCTCTACCTCGCCTTCCGCACCGCGCCCTCGCACTTCGCCAGTCCCGACACGGTGATGTACGTGGTGCGCAGCGTCGACGGCGGCCACACCTGGACGCACGAGCTTTCCCTCGCGATGGGCACCGACCTGCGGGAGCCACGCTTGCTGGCCTTCGACGGCAAGCTGTTCCTCTACTTCGCCGTGCTGGGCATCGACTCCAGTGACTTCGAGCCCCAGGGCAGCATGGTCGTGGTGCGCGAGGGCGGCACCTGGTCGGAGCCCGCGTGGCTCTTCGAGAACGACTTCATCCCCTGGCGGGTGCGCGCCGTCGACAGCGTGCCCTACATGGTCGGCTACACCAACGGCGGCGACATCTACGACTTCGAGAGCGAAGCGCTCCCCGCCATCGAGGTGCGCTGGCTGACCTCGGGCGACGGCCTGCAGTGGACCGCCGCCGTCCCCGGCCAGGAGGTGGTGCAGACCGGCGGGGGCAGCGAGACCGACTGGGTGTTCTTGCCCGATGGCGCCGTGCTCGCCGTCACGCGCAACGAGGCGGGCGACGAGAGCGGCTGGGGCAGCAACATCTGCCGCGCCGAGGCGAGCGCGCTCGGCGACTGGCGCTGCGTCAACGACCCGCGCAAGTACGACAGCCCCCTGATGTTCCGGCAGGGCGGGAAGAACTACCTGGTGGCGCGTCGCAACCTGACCGAGAGCGGCGACTACGACCTCGGCTATCGCGACGACTCGCACGTGGGGCAGACCCTCGCCTACTCGGCCGACTACTGGGGACAGCCCAAGCGGTGTTCGCTCTGGGAGGTCGACGAGGTTTCGCTCGAGGTGAGCTTCATCCTCGATCTCCCCTCGCGCGGCGACACCTGCTTCCCCTCGGCGCTCGACGAGGGCGGCGGCCGGTGGACGGTCTACAACTACAGCTCCCCGGTCGACGGCCCCGACCTGTCCTGGCTGGAAGGGCAGCTCGGACGCACCTACATCTACCGGCAGGTGCTTGACTTTCCCGTGGGCGGGTGAGTTCCCGAGCCCGACGTGT
This sequence comes from Deltaproteobacteria bacterium, assembly GCA_016875435.1. Classification (GTDB taxonomy): domain Bacteria; phylum Myxococcota_A; class UBA796; order UBA796; family SXON01; genus SXON01. The sequence goes on from VGRE01000208.1 coordinate 1,920, forward strand.
GGACCTACCAGGCCGAGCTCGCCGGCTACGAGCTCGACCTGGTGGCGTGGAGTACGTGCCCGACGAGGGCGGCGATACCGTCGTCGTGGAGTTCACGAGCATGGAAGGCTACCACCAGCGCTACGAGTAGGGGCTAGGCTTGGCGGCGTGCTGTTCTGCGCGCTCGCCCTCGCCGCCTTGCCCTGGCCCTCGCCGCCGGTGGCGGAGACGGTGCACCCCGAGTTCGTCCGCGGCGAGTTTGCCGGCGAGGCGCCTTACTGGCTGGAGCTGACCCCGGGCGCGGGTGGCTACTGCCAGGGCGGTGGCGTGCAGGTGGGGGTGCGGCGCGACCTCCACGCGAGCTCGGAGAGCTTCGACCTCGGGACCGTCCCGGGCCCGCTTCAGGCCACGTGCGACGGTCTCGACGCGCTGGGTCCCGCCGCGATCGCCGCGATGGCCGAGGCGCGGGCGCTCGCCGAGGCGGGGGCCGCGTCGCGCCCCGGTCCTGACGGCAGGCCCCGGCCGCCCAGCGAGAAGGTCGCCCTCGGGGGCGGCGAGGAACGGGCCATCGCCCGCTGGCATCCGCGCGCATTCCACCTGGTGGTCACGGCCTGGTTCCTCGTCCTGTTTCCGTGGCTGTGGCGGTCGCGACACTGGGCGATGATTCCCGCGGGCTTGCTCGCGCTGGGACTGCGGCTACGCCTCCCCGAGACGGTGATCCTCGGCGGCGACGCCGCCTACGAGCGCCTGCAGACCGCCCTCGGCCGGGGCACGGCCGACCGTTACTACGGGGAGAGCTGGCCCTCGCTCTACGGGGCGCTGGCGCAGGCGATGCACGCCCTCGGCGCCGACGTCACCGCCCTGGCCCACTCGCTCAACCTGTGCTTCTCCGTCGCGACGGCGTGCGTGGCGGTGGCCCTCGGGCGGCAGGGATCCTGGCTCGCCGGCTTGACCCTCGCTGCCGCCGCCTGGCCCGTGGCCCTCGCCCGCGCGGAAGACCACGTCGTGCTCGTGGCCTTCTTCCAGGTGCTCGCCGTCGCGGCGCTGGCGTGCAAGGGCGGGCACCGGCTGGCGGCACTGTCGCTGGTGATGCTGGGTCACCTCCGTCCCGAGCAGCTCGCGGTGGCCGGGCTCTTGTCCCTCGGGTTGTGGAAACACCCGCGCTGGCTGGTGGTCACGGTCCTGGCCCTCGCGTCGCGCCTCGCGTACCTGCCCCCCCCCTCGGGGAGCGTCCCCATCCCCTGGGGTCGCCTCCTCGACCCGGTAGCCTGGCCGCAGATGGCCGGCGCCTACGGTCTCGTCGCCGCGCTTCCACTGCTCGCGCTCGCGCTCTACTCGCGGGCTCGCTGGCCGCTCTTGCTGCTCGCCGTCAACGCGCTGCTCTACCTGCCGAAGACGCAGCCGCTGGCCGATCCGCTGCGCTTCGGCCTGCTCGTCCACACCTGGCTCCTCGTGGCCGCCGCCCTCGGCGCTGCGCGTGCCGTGTTCCACGTGAAACATCGCGCCCGCTGGCTCGCGCCGCTCGGCTTGCTGGCCGCGTTCTGGATGCCGCCGAGCACGCGACCCTACACCTGGGAGGCCGAGTACCGGTTCCTGCGCGAGGCCCTGCCCCGGGGCGAGGGGCTCGACGCCAACCTCGCCAGGGCCACCGAGGCCGGCTGGTACGACGCCTCGCTGGACCCGAACGGCGCGATGGGCAACTGGATGAGCCTGCGCACGGGCTTCCCGTGGCGGGCGCTCGGCTCGGCCACGCCGGCGCTCGGCGACTGGCTCTACCGCGGCAGCGCCGATCACCTCGCCGCCGCCTGGGCTGGCGCGGCGATGGGTCTCGACGTGGTGCAGGAGGCACGCGTGCCGGCCGCCAGCGACGGCTGGGTGGACTACGGCGAGGGCGAGGTCAGCCTGGGCCTCTACCGGGTGAACGACCCCGGGCAGCGCTGACCAGCGCCGTGAAGAGCGCCCCGCCGCGCAGCTCGGGGTGGCCCTGGACGCCGACGGCGAAGCGCCGCGCGGGGTGGTACACCGCCTCGATCACCCCGTCGGGCGCACGCGCCGCCACGCGGAAGGGACCGAGGCGCCCGGCGGCCTGGTGGTGGGTGCTGTTGCTGTCGGGGCCGAGTGTCGTCGCGAGCCAGGCAGGCGTCCCAGGCTCGACGAGCAAGGCGTGAGCCGGGTGCACGGGGTCGGTGTCCTGCTCGTGGCCATCGACGTGCTGGAGGAGGCTGCCGCCAGCGGCAACGATCATCGCCTGCATGCCGCCGCACAGTCCGAGCACCGGCAGGTCGCGATCCATCGCGCTGGCGGCGAGGCGCAGCTCCAGGCTGGTGCGCTCGTCGTCGACCCGGTCGAGGCGGGCGGACACCCCCTCGCCGTAGTGGCGGGGGTGGATGTCGAAGGCACCGCCGGTGATCACGAGGGCGTCGACGATATCGAGCAGATCCGTCCCGCCGTCGGCGTCGCCCGGGGGCAGGAGCACCACCGCCGCGCCGGCCTCGCGCAGTCGCGACACTACATGCTCGGAGACGAAGACCTCGGGCCGGGCCGGTCGCACGCGGGCGCTCGGGGCCACCGGGCCTGCCGCCCGCCGGTCGCAGGTCACGGCCACCCGCAGTTTCACCGACCGTACAGCTCCTTCTTCTTGGCGTCGATCTCGCGCTTCGCCTCCGCGCTCACCGAGGCGAGCGTCACCGACTGGGGTATGGCGCTGTCGAGGTCGATGGCGCGGTCGATGGCGCCGGCGATCTTCTTGTCCTCGATGTCGATCCGCAGCTCGCTGGCGCGCACGCCCTGGAAGGCGGGGAACACGGTGATGGTGCCGCGCTCGTGGGCGGCCTCCAGCGTCTCAGGCAACATGCGCGCGTCGATGACGATGTCGGCGTCGGACCGGAAGGGGTCGGCCACGCTCTGCCCCGAGGGCGACCACGCCAGGATCACGAGCACGTCGACCTTGGCGCGCAGCTCGGCGATCGCGGTGGCGGCTTCCTTCGCGGGGCGGATGACGTAGGGCGCGAGGTCGGCCATCGTGGCGGCCTCGCCGGTGATCCCGGTGAAGCCGATGCGCACGCCGCCCTTGTCGACGATGCGGTATGGCTCGATGCCGGGGCCCACCACCTGGGCCGACACCAGGGGCAAGGCGCCGACCGCCACGTCGACGCCCGAGGCGCGGAGGGACACCAGCCCCGCCACGTCGTGCGCGCTCACGTTGACCGCGCTCCAGGGCACTTCCCGCATGCCGCGGAACATCCACTGGTCCTGCAGGGCCACGTCGGGCCGGAGCTGGCCCACGTAGTCCATCGCGTCGGTGAGCCAGTAGCCGGCGTGCGCCACCACCGAGGGCGCCGGGGCGGCGTTGCGCCCGGCCTCCACGTAGCCAAGAAAGCGGGCGAGGGAGCCGCGGGGGCGCTTCACGCAGGCGCACGGCTCGAGCGATCCGCGGTGCTCGCCCACGGCAAAGAGCACGAGGTCGGCTGGCGCGGTGCTGGTGCGCTGGTCGAGCTCGCGCAGGGTGGCCAGCTCGGAGCTGACCCCCGCCGGGATGGTCGTGGCCCAGGGCGGCTCGGCGTCGAGCGCGAGGGCGAGGGCGGCTGCGAGGAGCACCGGTGTTCCTATCTCTCATCGACCATTCTGAGGACGAAGTTGATGTCGAAGCGGACGGGGCATGGGTCGGGCCGCATCGGGTACCAGCGCCACTGCATCGCGGCCTCCTCGCCGACAGCGAAGAAGGGGACGGGACAGTCTCGGCGCGTGACCGAGGTGGGGACGCCTTCCTCGTTGATCTCGAGCCCGACGTGGCACATCACTTTGTCGCGACGGGGGGCATCGCCGGGCCAGGCCGGCGGGAAGCTCGGCAGGCGAAGGCTCTCCGGGGCCAGCTCGGCCTGGACGTGGGCGGGGGTCGGGTCGGGAGTGGGCACGCGGCGCGAGCCCCGTCGTACTCGGTTACCCGCTCGCATGCGTCGTTTCCTCCCTGCGCTGCTGATCGTGCTGGGGCTCGCCGGGCACCTGTTCTTGCAGGCACGGCCGGCGCTGAGGAAGATCGAGGCGGGTGGGGCCGGTCGCGACTACGCCTCGTACTACTACGCGGTGCAGGTGGCCGCCGATGGGGGCGATCCCTACGACACCGCCGCGCTCTCCGCCCGCGCCGCAGCGGATCGCACGCGCAAGGCGGTACACCCCTTCTTCTACCCGCCGCCGTTCCTGCTCTCGGCCTGGTGGTCGCGACCGCTCACGCTCGCCGAGGGGTACCGGCACGCCTTCTTCATCAACGAGGCGCTGCTCGCGGGGTGCCTCGCCGCCGGCGCGTGGGGCCTCGGCGTGCCGACCTGGGCGATGGCGCTGCTGTTGTGCACGTGGACGCCGATCCCCGACAACGCCTGGATGGGACAGGCCAACCTCTGGGCGCTCTTGCCGGCGCTCGCCGGGCTCGTGCTCGCGGAGCGGCGCCGCGACCGCGCGGCCGAGATCGCGGCGGGGGTGCTCGTCGGCACCGCGGCGATGATGAAGATGTCGCCGGCGCTGTTCCTGGCGTGGTGGGCGCTGCGTCGGCGGTGGGTGCCGGTCGGTTCCGCCGTCGGCACGGCGATCGCGCTGTCGCTGGGCGCCCTGGCGGTCGTCCCCCTCGACGCCCAGCTTCGTTTCTACACCGAGATCCTGCCGGGTTTCTCGAAGGGCGACTACCACGGCCTGTCCGTCTCAATCTCGCTCCCCGCCAACCACTCCATCCCCGACCTCTTCGACCGGGCCTTCCCCTCGGCCGGTCGCCTGCTCTCGGACAACGCGCGGCACGCCAGCGCCGCCACCTCGCTCGGCCTGCTCGGCCTTTGGGCCTGGTTCGCGCGCGAGGCCACCGACCCGGGCGCGGCGCTGATGGCGCTGGCGGTGCTGATGGTCGCGCTGCCGGTGTACACCTACGAGCACCACCTCGTGTTCCTCGTGGTGGCGATGGGCGTGGCGGCGGGCCGGGTGGCCGCCGAGTCGCGACACGCCTCTCGGGCGAAGGCGATCGTCCTGTGGGTGACCCTCACGCTCTGCTGGTTCGTGCTCGCCTGGCCGCTCACTTGGCTGCGCGCGGTGGAGAAGCTCCTCCCGGCCGGGCTGTCCTGGCTCACCCGCGAGTCGAAGACCATGGGCGAGGGCCTATTGTTCCTGCTCCTGCTCCGCGCCTCGGTTCAGCCGAGCCGCCAGAAGTAGCGCTCCACGCTCCGGTCGGGGTCGTCGAGCACGCGGGTGTGTCCCATGCGGAAGCCCTCGCTCAGGTAGAGCTGGTGGGCCTTTCGGAAGCGCACGTCGCTCCAAAGCTCGGTGCGCTCGAAGTCGCCCCAGCGCATCGCGAGCGCGAGGATTTTTCGCGCCAGCCCGAGGCGCCGTCCCCGGGGAGCCACGTACATGCGCTTGATGAGGCGCGTCCCCGCGCTCGGCATCACGGCGCCGCATGCCACGATGCCGACGTCGTCCTCCATCACCCAGAAGGCGCCGCCAGCGTAGCTGGGCACGGGGTCCTCGAGGTCGTCCTCGAACGCCGGGTCGTAGCCGAGCCCGTGCTCCTCGTAGATGGCTCGGACGTGGGCCCGGATGTCGTCACTGGGGCGGAGCAGGCGCAGTTGCATCGCGGCGCGAGATATCCCCGGATTGATGCTGTTGTGGACCGCGTTGCTGCTCGCCGACGTCCCCATCGAGGCGTGGGCGCGCCCGGTCGACGTGTCTTCG
>VGRE01000209.1 GCA_016875435.1 Deltaproteobacteria bacterium
GGCGGTGGTGCGGACTCGGGCGCGGCGGAGGCCACCGCCGGCGCGACGGGGGACGGCACGGCGGCGGGCGCCTCGATCTCGACCGGGGCGGCGAGGAGCTCCCCCTTCTCGTCTTCCACCACCCGGGCCTCGGCCCGGGGCAGGAGACTGCGGAGCAGGGGCAGGGGCTCGCCCCGGTTCCACGGTCGCATGCCCTCCCACCCGGGGACGACGTAGGCGAGTGACGCGGCCACTCCCGCCGCGCCGAAGGCCACGACCAGGCTGCGAAGTCCGCGAGTGTCAGAAGGCATAGTAAATGAAGGCCAGGCTATCCCCCACGCCGAGCCGCGCGCAGAGCCAGCCGAGACTGGCGAGGGCGAGACCCCAGGCCACTGCGGGCAGCCGCAGGAACTGCTGGCGCGCGGCCAGCGCCCAGCCCACGGGGGTGAAGTGCGCCGCGTAGCCGAGAAGCAGCACCGCCCAGGCGTGCGGCGAGAAGCGGGGCAAGTCCAACGACCAGCGGCTCAGCAGCGCCCCGGCCACGGTGCCCGCGTGGGAGAGATCGTCGGAGCGGAAGAGGATTCGCGCGAGCACCACGAACTGGAAGGTGAGCATCCACCGCCATGCGACCCCGAGCCCCCGGGGCTGCGTCCACCCGGGGCGCTTCTTCCACCACCGGTTGAGCCCCACCGCCACGCCGTGGAGCGCGCCGTAGACGATGAAGGTCCAGTTGGCGCCGTGCCACGCGCCGAGGATGAGCAAGGTCGCCATGGTGTTGCGGTAGGGGACCAGCCCGGTGCCCCGGCTGCCACCCATCGGGTAGTACACGTAGTCGCGAACCCAATCACTCAGGGTGATGTGCCATCTACGCCAGTAGTTGGCCACCGACAGCGCCTGGTATGGACGATTGAAGTTCTCCGGGATCTGGAAGCCGAGCAGGCGCGAGCTGCCGATGGCGAAGTCGGTGTAGCCGCTGAAGTCCGCGTAGATCTGCAGGGTGTAGGCGTAGAGTGCCACCAGCACCTCGAGCCCGGTGAACTGCGCGGGGTCGGTGAACACCGAGTCGATCATCCCCACGCGAAGCACGTCGGCGACGAGCAGCTTCTTGGCCAGTCCCACGCCGATGCGCCACAGGCCCTGGCCCACGTCGTCGCGGGTGATGTTCCGGTCGGCGGCGAGCTGGCCGAGCAGGTTCGACGCCCGCAGGATGGGCCCGGCCACGAGGTGCGGGAAGAAACAGAGGAAGGTGGCGAACTTGACCGGGCTCGACTCGGGTTTCTCCCCGCGCCGGACGTCGAGCACGTAGGCCAGCGCCTGGAAGCTGTAGAAGCTGATGCCGATGGGAAGGTGCTGGCGCGGCAACACGGGGAAGGCTGGCCAGGCGGCCTGAATGTTCTCGCCGAGGAAGTGGACGTACTTGTAGAAGAACAGCGGGCCGAGGATCACGGCGGCGGCCGCCCAGGCGAGGCGGGTCTTGTCTTTGGCCGCGTGCATCCAGTGGCCGAACAGGAAGGCCGCGCTCCCGACGAAGAAGAGCACCAGCGAGTCGAGCGGGTTCCACGCGAGGTAGAAAATCGCGCTCGCGACCAGGATGATCCACGCCTGCACCCGGTTGTCGCGCACGAGCCAGTGCGCCACCGCCACCAGCGGCAGGAACAGGAAGTAGTCGAAGGTGGAGAAGAGCATCGGCCGGCCGGCGGATTATCGCGGCGCCGTGCCTTCCCCCGTCGCTCACGTCGGCCTCGCGATCGCGCTGCGATGGGGCCTGTCGCGACCGGGGCAGCCGTGGGCCGATCGGGTGGCCCTGGCCTGTGCCGCCGCGTCGATCGTCCCCGACCTCGACATGCTCCTTGTCATCGCGCTGCCCGGGGGCATCCTCTGGCACCACGGGCCCACACACTCGTTGCTCGGCGCGGCGGCGGGCGGGCTCGTCGTGGCGTGGCTGGCGCGCCTGCCTCGTCGCGAGGCGTGGTTGCCCGTCGTCGCCGGGCTGATGCACGTGCCGCTCGACTACCTCACCGGCGAGCCGGGCGGGCCATCGCAGTTCGGCGTGCCGGTGTTCTGGCCGCTCGTCAACGAGCGGATGGTGTCGCCCTGGCCGTGGTTCATCCCCTTCGGCATCGACCGGGAGGGTTTCCTCGCGCACATGTTCACGCCCGAGGCGGCGCGGGCCTACGGGCGGGAGATCGTCACCGTGATCGTGGGCTTCGCCCTGGCCCGCTACGGGCGCGGAAGCTCGACGAACTCGTAGCCGAGGGCCTTGAGCTCGCCGGGCACGTCGACCTTGGTCTTGCCCCCCTTGCCGTCGTCGACCTCGATGCTGCGGGGACCCGCCACCACCACCAGCGTCTTGGCTGGGTCGAGCAGGGATTTGCCCGCGAGGGCCGCCTGCTCCGCGGTGACACTCGTGACGCGCTCGCCGCACTTGGCCCACTCGTCGCCGGGGAGGCCGTAGAGCGGCAGGTTGACGAAGGTGCCCGAGGCCGAGGCGTTGGTCTCGAAGTTCCCGGGCAGCGACTTCACGAGGTAGTCGCGAACGAGGGTCATCTCCTCGGGACTGGGCACGCGCCCGGCCTGCGCGCCCATCTCCTTGAGCACCTCGGCCACCGCCGGGGCGGTCTTGTCGGCCTGCACCGACGACCGCGCCACCAGGAGCGAGTAGTCGCGCGCGTCGGCGAAGCCGGCGTAGGCGCCATAGCTCCAGCCGTGCTCCTCGCGCAGGTTCATGTTGAGTCGCGAGCTGAACATGCCCCCGAAGAGGGTGATCGCCACGCTCGCGGGCCAGTAGTCCGCCGTGGTGCGGCTCGGCGCCACCGTGCCGGCGTTGATGACACTCTGCACTGCGCCCGGCTGCTCCACGAACACCACGCGGGTCTTGAGCGGGGCGCTCGGAGCGGTCACCGCGCTGCGCCCGGCCTTGCCCACCTTCCACTTGCCGAAGCGCGACTCGAGCAGTGGCTTGAGGGTGGCCTCGTCGATGTTGCCCGCCACCACCAGGGCGGCGTTGCCCGCGTGCCACTGGTCCGCGTAGTGGCGCGTGACGTCGGCAAGCTTGAGCGCCTTGACACTCGCCTCGGTGCCGACGGTGGGCACGCCGTAGGGGTGCTTGCTGCCGTACATCTGCGCGAGGAAGGTGCGCTGGGCCACGTCGCGAGGCTCGGCACGGGCGGCCACGATGCCGGTGACCACCTCGTCGACCACGCGCGCGAAGTCTTTCTTGTCGAAGCGCGGGTTGAGCGCCACGTCGGCGAGCAGGTCGAGGGAGGGCGACAGGGGATCGCCGGTGAGCGCGTCGAGCGTGAGGGTGGTGCTCTCCGCCGAGGGCGACACCGCGAGGTCGGCGCCGAGCATGGCGGCGTCGGCGGCGATCTTGGCGCCGTCGCGCGTCTTGGTGCCCTCGTCGAGCATGTTGGCGGCCAGCGCCGCGAGGCCGGCCTTGTCGCCATTTGCGTCGCGACCCACCTTCATGATGAGGCGGACGCTCAGGAGCGGCAGGTCGCCCTGCTTCACGAGGTAAACGGGGATGCCGTTGGACAGGGTGAACTGGGTGGCCACGGGCGCCGTCCACGCCTTCGCGGGCGCGGCAGCGGGACGGTTGGCCCGCCAGGCCTCGGGGTCGACCGGGGGCGGCGGCGGCTCGGCCACCACGGGGGCGGTCTTTGGCGCGCAGGCGGCGAGGGTAGCGAGCAGGACGAGGCGAATCACTGGGCACCTCCCTCGGTCTTGGGCGCGGGCACGACGTCGACCACCACGCGATTGTCGGGCCGGATGGCCTCGGAGAGCGCCTTGGTGACGGCCTCGGGGGTAACGGCGTCGTAGCGGGCGAAGTCGGCGGCGAGGTAGCCGGGATCGCCCACGTGGTGATTGTAGTAGTTCAGCACGTCGGCTTTCCCCGAGAAACCGCCGAGTTCTTCGAGGCCGCGCAGCACGCGGGCCTTGGTCTGGGTCCAGGCGCGCGACAGCTCGTCTTGCGTGGGGGGTGTCTTGCGCATCGCCTCCACCACCGCCCAGGCCTCGGCCTCCAGCCGCGCCGGCGCCATGTCTTTCTTGCCGATCACCTCCACCACGAACACCGACCCGAAGGTGAGCGGGTACTGGTAGGCCTTCACCGACTGCGCGATCTGCTTCTTCTCCACCAGCTCGCGGTGGAGGCGGCTCGACTTGCCATCGGCGAGGATCGATGCGGCCAGTTGCAGCTCGGCGTCGCCCGGCTTGAAGGCCGGCGCGCTCACCCAGCCCATGTAGAGCTTGGGGAGCTCCACGTCGTCGGTGGTGGAGAGGCGCTTCTCCGAGGAGATCGGCGGGGCGAGCTGGGTGGTGATGATGGGCTCGGCGCCGCTCGGGATGCTGCCGAAGTACTTCTCGACCAGCGCCTTGGTGCTCTGGGCCTCGAAGTCGCCGCAGATCACCAGCGTGGCGTTGTTGGGGAGGTACCAGGTGCGGAAGAAGGCCTTGACGTCGTCGAGGGTGGCGGCCTCGAGGTCCTGGTGGCTGCCGATCACCACGCCGTTGTAGGGGTGCGGCGCGGGGAACAGGAGCTTGAAGAACTGCTCCTCGGCCACGCCGTAGGGCACGTTCTCGGTGGACTGTTGCCGTTCCTTCCGGACCACCGCCTTCTGGTTGTCGAGCCGCTCCTGGGTGAGCGTGTCGAGCAAGAAGCCCATGCGGTCGCTCTCCAGCCAGAGCGCCAGCTCCAGCTGGTTGCTGGGGACGGTTTCCAGGTAGTTGGTGCGGTCGAAATCGGTGGTGCCATTCACGAAGGGCGCGCCGACGCCCTCGAGGATGGGGAAGAACTGGTCTTCCGGCACGTTGCGGCTGCCCTGGAACATGATGTGCTCGAACAGGTGGGCGAAGCCGGAGCGCCCGGGCAGCTCATAGCCGGCGCCCACGTGGTACCAGATGTCCACCGCCACCAGGGGCAGGCGCGCGTCGTGACTGAGCACGACCTCGAGGCCGTTGGGGAGGGTGTATTTCTCGAAGGGGATCGATGGCGCAGGATCGGCCGCGAGCGCGAGTCCGGCGAGGGCGAGGAGCAAGGTGAACTCCGGGGAGGCGCGCAGGTATCGTCTCCCGGCGGGGATGACACGCCGCGTTACCCCGCGGGCGCATGACTGAACGCGGTCCGCTCGCGCTGCGGCCCGGGCCTCGACGACCTGGTGGCTGCGGTGGAGGGCGACGAGGGGCTCGGCACGCTGGTGTCGAACCCGCTGCTCGCCACGCTGGCGGCGGCGGGGCACCGCGCCGGGCTGGCGATGAGGCCGAGACCCGCCTCGATCTCGCCATCCTCCACCGGGCCCACCGCCGTCGGCAAGGGCTGCGGCGGCGGCCAGGCGACGATGATCGGCCCGCACCCCGCGAGCCCCAGCCCCGCGCTACCCCACGCCAGCGCCGACCAGCAGCGCCTCGATCCGCCCCCGTCGCTCCGAGCGCCGCTCGGCCACGCTGCGCAGTCGCGACACGAGCCGGGCGGGCCTCTCCGTGGGATTTCGCTGGTAACTACTGCTTCTTGATCTTCCGCTTGTAATCAAACCCAACCCAGAGATCCTCGCCCAGCACCAGCGTCTTCTCGAAGTAGTACGCGTTGCCCGAGAGCGGGATCTGAACCTCCACCGGCTCCACGCCCTGGCCGAGCACGCCGCTGTCGCCCTGCTGCTGGGTTTCCATGCGCACCGCGTTCGAGGCCGCCTGGGTCACGATCGCCTCGGCCGGCAACACCGGCGCGGCGCTGAACCACTGCACGCGGCGCACCGTGCCCTCCGAGGTCTTCGGCACCACGGTGGTGCTGTGGGGCACGTAGATCGTCCACTGCAAGACGCTCGAGGGGGCGTCGACTCTGGGCAAGTCGGCGCGCAGCTCGCCGCGACCCTCGGCCAGCTCGCCCCCGTTCTCCACGTACACCAGGTCGACGAGGAAGGCGCTGAGCGCGCCCCCCGAGGCGTCGGACCGGACCAGCGGCACCAGCACCCCGCCCTCGGCCTTGGCCACCTTCACCGCGCGCCCGGCCACAGACGCCGACCACACCTCGGCGCCCTGGGGGATCGACACGCGGAGGAACTGCTTGCGATTGTTGCGGACGGCGTACCGGACGCGGGTCATGCGGCGCCCGTCCTCGGTGACCAGCGTCTCGGCGCTGGCGGTGTCGACGAGGGTCACGAGCATGTCGAGGTCGGGGTGTTGCTTGACTTCGAGGGGGATCTTCACCTCGCCGCCGCGCGCGCGGTAGGCGAGGAGCACCGGGTAGTCCGTCTGTCCCACGAGCGCGGCCGGCAGCTCGCGCACGTCGATGGGCACCGCGCCGCTGGCTTGCTTGGCGATGATCTCCACCGCGCTGCGCGCGTCGACGCCCACGTAGTCCGTCTCGCGGGTGACACCGGACAAGCGCGGCAGCGGCACGTCGATCCCGCTCTGCAAGGCGCGCTCGTACTCGATGCCGAGGCGGTAGAGGCCTTCGGCGCCGTAGTTGAGCTCCACGTCGATGGTGCCGTCCTCGCCCTGGGTCCAGTTGCGGATGCCGTTGCCCTTCACGTCGAGCACCGTCACGTCGGTGGGCATCTGGACCTTGAACTTGTCGACCTTGGCGTGGAGCACGGTGTAGTCGATGTCGGAACGCATCGCGAGCACGCCCTCGCTCACGCCCACCAGCGTGCGCGCCTCGGCGTACACGCGCGCCTCGCGCTGCGCCGCGGCCGCCTGCTCGGTGAGCTCCCGGTGCCAGCTCACGGTGAGGCTGTTCATCGAGGGCACGTAGGCCTCCAGCCGGCGCTCGTTGCCCACGGTGGTGACATTCGTGCCCTGGGCGCCCGGCACCTCGAAGTCCAGCGCCTCGGCGCTCTCCACCGCCACGCCCACCACGGTGGCGCCGGCCTGCGGCAGCGGGATGGTGAATCCGGTTTCCCCGTCGGCGGCGAAGAGCTTCACCGCGAACTCCATCTCAGCGTCGAAGCTGCCCGGCTTGTCGGAGATCATCGTGTAGTAGCCGTCCTTCACGAAGAGATTCGCGTCTTTGCCACCGATTTTCGCGAAGCGCAGCGCGGTGGAGGCGCCAACCAGCGGCACGGTGGTCCAGCCCTCCTTCTTGTGGACGGTGCCCTTGAGTTGGAGCTTGACCACCGCGTAGGCGTCGTCATCCTTGCCCACCACCCGGCCGGCAAACACGGCGCGGTCGAGCGTCCAGTCGCGCGGGGCCACGATCTTCGGCTGCTGGTCGAGCACCATCTTCCGGTAGAGCGCCTCGAAGTCGTTCCACGGCAGGGTGATCTCGCCGCCGGGGGAGTTGAGCGGGGCCGCGAGGGCCATCGACACGAGAAGGACGAGGGACATCATAGGTTCTCTCCGGGAAGTTCTTTGTATTTGACAGTGAAGGTGGGGAAAGCGCCACTCGGGAGCAGCGCGCTACTGTAGGTGATGGCGAGGCTGTCGAGGCTCATCGCCAGGGCCATGGGTGACGGGCTGGCCTCCAGCGCCTTGCGACGCTCGGGCCCCCGGGTGACGGCAGGGAGCGCGGGTTCGGCGGGAGGGGGTTCCTCGGCGGCCGCGGGCTCGGGGATCGGCGCTTGCACCGGGGGCGGCGCCGGCGGCGGGGGTTCGGCTGCGGCCGGGGTGGACGGGGCGGC
>VGRE01000210.1 GCA_016875435.1 Deltaproteobacteria bacterium
GCAGCCCCTCCGCCACCACGCGCTCCACCGCCTCGGCGGCGCCGGGGGTCGACAACGCGGACTTGGTCTGTCCCTCGAAGGCCGCGTCACGCAGGCGCAGCGAGAGCGCGGCGGTGAGCCCCTCCCGCACGTCCCAGCCGGCAATGCTCTCGCCGGCGCCGAGGAGGCCGCCCTCCCGCGCCACGGCGTCGATCACGCGGGTGAGCGCGGCCTTGAGCCCCTCGACGTGGGTGCCGCCGCGCGGCGTAGGCACGTGATTGACGTAGCCACGAATCTCCTCGTGGAAGGCCCAGGTCCAGTGCAGGGCCACGTCGACCTCGGCGCCCGCGTGGGCACCGCGCAGGCGCACCGGCCCGCCGTGGACTGGCGCCCGCCCCTGGTCGAGCTCCTCGACGAAGCCGACGAGGCCGGTGTCGTACTGGTGCTCGAGCAGGCGCCCGCCGCGTCGATCGTCGAGCCGGATGCGCAGGCCAGCGCAGAGGAAGGCCTGGGCACGCAGGTAGTCGTCGAGGGTGTCAACCGGCAAGACCGCCGCGCCGAATACTTCCTCGTCAGGACGGTAACAGATGCGGGTGCCGGTGCCCTCGGCCTCGCCGACGCGCTCGAGGTCGGCCACCGGGACGCCTTGGCGGTAACGTTGCCTGAACAAGCTGCCGTCGCGACGAACCTCGAGCTCGAGCTCGGATGACAGCGCGTTGACGCACGAGACGCCCACGCCGTGCATGCCGCCCGGCGCCAGGTACGGGCCCTCGTCGAACTTGCCGCCGGCGTGAAGCGTGGTGAGCACCAGCTCCGCCGCGGGACGGCCGGTGTCGGGGTGGGGATCCACCGGGATACCGCGCCCCTCGTCGCCCACCTCCACTCGCCCGTCGTCGTGGAGGGTCACCACCACCCGCCTGCCGTGGCCTGCCAGCGCCTCGTCGACCGCGTTCTGGATCACCTCCGCCGCGAGGTGGAGCAAGCCCTCGGGCCCGGTGGAGCCCACGTACATCGCCGGCCGACGGCGCACCGCCTCGAGCCCGCGGAGCACCGTCACGGCCCGGGCGTCGTAAGGCGCCACGTCTAGAGTCGACTCGCTCACCTGGAGCCGCCCTCGGTGTGCGCCAGCACGGCACGCAAGCGCTCCACGTGAACCGCCCGCGCGTGGCCCACCGACTCGAACCAGCTGGCCACGTCGGGGAATCCCTCCCCGCGCGCCGCGCCCACCGCCACGGCCAGCACCTCGCGGTGATGGGCTTCCTGGCTGCCGATGGCCGCGCGAAGGTTTGCCGCCGTCTCGCCGAGGGGCGCGCCGTCGAGGGGATCGCCGGCCCGGGCGAGGAGGTCGAGGTGACCGTCGGCGTGCAGGGCCTCCGACTCGGCCAGGTCGCGCAACACGCGCGCAGCCTCCGGGAAGCCCTCGATCTCCGCCACGCGCGCGAAGCTGGCCCAGAGGCGCGCCGCCTGAGCATCGCGCGCGTAGGCCTGCCGCAGGTGCTCGTGCGTGCGCGTGCCCTCCAGCTCGGGGGGCCGGTGGCTCGACTGAGGCGTTTCCGTCGATGACATCGCCGCCCCTTCTACCGCACGTCGCGGCCGGCCGCCGTCCTGCGCGGCACCTGTACTAGACCGAAAGTGCGAATTCCCGCGGGCGCACGGAGCTGAGGGTCACACCGTCCGTCGACGGGCGCAGGCCACGGAAGCGCTCCCAGCCAGGCGCGGGGAACCCACCCGCAGAGCTGAACTCGCGACGCCACGGGCGCGCGGACTCGCCATCGGGGTCGTAGTAGGCAAAGTGCTCGGGAAAGTGCTTGAAGTCCATCACCGGCCCGGGCTGGTAGGCGTCGTAGAGTCGCTTGTAGGCCCGGCGCATGACGGGATCGGGAAGTTCGTTGTAGTTGAGGAACTCGTCGCGCTCGAGCGCCTGCTCCACGGCGAGCCAGCGGAGGTGCTCCACCTCGGATCGAATCTGGCCCGAGCGGACCGCCTGCTCGTACACCGTGGTGCCCGGCATCGCGGACAGGTACTTCACGCGCGTGACGTGATTGTGGCGCTCCGCCCAAGAACACATGTGGTCGAGCGACTCCTCGGTCTCGCCGGGCAAGCCCACGATGGTGAGCGCGCCGTAGCGGACACCGGCGTCCCAGGTGTTGCGCATCGCCCGTTCGACGAGGTTTTCCGTCGACCCCTTGCGCGCCTGCTTGAGGGCGGCCGGAGTGAGCGACTCCACGCCGTAGAGCGCGATGTCGCAGCCCGAAGTGCCCATCGCGCGGGTCACCTCGGCGTCGACGTCCGCGTTCCGCGTCAGGCAGGTCCACCCGATGTCGAACTCGCGAATCACATCGAGGTACTCGAGGGTCTGTCGCTTGTGGGCCGTGAAAGTGAGGTCCACGAAGAACACGAAATTCACGCCATACTGCGTCTTGAGCCAGTCGAGGTCGGCCCGCAGCTTCGTGGGCGACTTGACTCGCTCTTGCGGCGTGGTGCGGTAGCAGAAGGAGCAGTCCATCTTGCAGCCGCGGCTGTAGCTGGCGATCACCTGCGGCTGCAGCCCGCGGGGGTCGCGCGACTGGGGCCAGAGGTCGAGCCGCATCCGCGGGAGGCTCTCCAGGTTGGGCATCTGGCCGCGCGCCGGGTTGCGGTGCACTTGCCCTTCGCCGTCGCGGTACCAGATGCCGCGCACCTCAGACAGGCGCGTGTTCCACTCGCCTCGCGCGTAGAGGTGCATCAGCTCGAGGATGGTGATCTCGCCCTCGCTGATCACGGCCACGTCCGCCCGAGTCTCGTGCATGAACACGTGCGGCACCGAGGTGACCAGGGAGCCGCCGAGGATCACCGGCATCTCGGGACGAGCGTGCTTCACCTCGGCGATGAGCTCCTCGAGGAAGGGGTAGCAGTCCTCGTAGGTGGCCAAGCCGAGCACGTCGGTGCCTTCCATCACCTGCCGGTAGGCCGAGCCGAGCGGGTCGGGATCGTAGCGCACGTCGATGATGCGCACCGGGTAGCCAGCGTTGTGGAGCACCGTGGCGATGTAGGTGACACCCTCGTAGGGAGAGGCCAGGAAGAACTCCCAGCCCCGCGGCATCGAGAACGGCGACGGGCCAACTACAAGGGCCACCCTTGGAAGCCGACGGTCTGTGGCAACCGGCGTGCGGTCCTGCTGAGCCATCTGGTCCATGAAGGCTTCGTCGACCCGGCCGCCGACGCTGGCGTACAGATCGGGTTCCAACGAAGGCTTGTAGGACATTCGTACTCCGGGGGGCGCAAGACGACGCCTCGAATATTACGACGGAGTGCGGCCCCGCGCAACAGGCGCCTTGGCAATCAAAACAACGCGATTGGGGTCTGTCGAATCCCCAGGTAGTCTTGCGGGTTCGTGCGGGTGCGTTCCATCCACCCGCGCAGCGCCTGCTCCAACTCGTACGCGGCGCGGGCCTCGCTCGACGAGAGGTCGCGCGTCTCCCCCGGGTCGGCGGCGAGGTCGAAGAGTTCGCGCTGGCCGTCTTCGAGGTCGAGCAGCAGCTTCCGAGTGTCCGCACGCGCCATCCGGCGGTGAACGAACAGTCGGTAGTCGGTCTCGGCGTACACCGGGAGGTCGAGCGGCTGTCCGCGGAGCAGGGGAAGCAGGCTCCGACCATCCACGCCCGAGGGACCGGCGAGGTCCAGGGCATCGAAGATCGTTGGGAAGATGTCGATAGTGCGCACCGGCGTCTTCACGTCGTGGCGGCGCGCGTAGCCGGGAAAACGGATCATCAACGGCACGTGGAGCTGGTGCTGGCACAGCGTGGCCCCGTGGTCGATGTACTTGTGCTCCATGAACTCCTCGCCGTGGTCGGAGAAGACGACGATGATCGAGCGATCAAGCAGGTCGAGGGCCCTGAGTTGCGCCACGAAGGTGCCAAAATGCTGGTCCATCTGTCGCACCTTCCGGTCGTACACCGCGAGGAGGAAGCGCGCGTCTTCCGCCGACAAGGTGCCGGTCAGGTCGGCGTCGTCCCCAGGCTTCTGAATGGCAGCGAGGCCGAGCTCCCGTAGGCGGGCCTGCTCCTCGATGGAGCCGTCGAGCGTGCCCTGGTAGTCAGGCACGGCGTCACGAGGGGTGAGGCCGAGGAGCGGGTGTTGCCCGTGGACGTCGTAGCCGTGGAGGAACAGGAAGAACCGCCGGTCGCGGTTCTTCCCGAGCCAGTCCAGCGCGGGGGGGAGCGAGTAGTCCATCCCCGCGAATGGCCGATCGTCGAGGTAGGTGTCGAAACCCCGGCCGTAGCCGAAGCTCGCTTTCACGCCGGCCCCCCCGGTGAACGCGGCCGCGACCAGCCCAGCGCGCACGAGGTGGTCGGGGAAGGTCTCGATGCCGGGCGACAGCGCGGCGTCGACCATCTGATCCTGTGACAGCAGCTTCAGCTTGTTGGTGACGCCGTGGATCGAGGGCCAGCGGGCCGTCCACACCGCCATGTGCGAGGGCACCGTCCAGGGCGCCGCCGCCGTGGCGTCGTGAAACACGACCGCCTCGTCGGCGAAGCGGTCGAGGTTGGGCGTCAGGCCGTCGGCGTTGCCGCTGGCCCCGGTGCGGTCGAAGCGCAGGGCGTCGAGGCTCACCAGCACCACGTTGAGCGACGAGGCGCGGGCGGAGAGGTCGTACTGGGCCGCGTCCATGGTGACGTCATCGACGAGAGGGCGCAGCGCCTCGCCCACGCCGCTCGCCGGCGCGGACGCGGGGTCGCGCAACAACAGCCACGAGACCAGCGCGACGTTCGCGAGCACGACCGTGATGGCGACGGGACGAAGTGAGTTCACGGCGCCTCGGGAAGAATCAGATCGGTGCCCGGGGGGACGGCCATCACCCTAGCCCGCTTGCCCACGACCGCGAGCAACTCCCCGCGGAGACGCCCCTCGACGGCGCGCCGGTCTTGCTGCCACGCCGGCCGCAGGGCCTCGAACCGGGCGATGTCCGCCGAAGCTCGAGACGCCCGCTCCGACGCATGGGCGCGCGCCCGCTCCGCCGCCTCGGCGGCCCGGCCGCGGGCCTCGGGGATGGCGCGCGAGGCGTAGGCGGCTGCCGCGAACTGCGTCGTCTCCTGGTCGCCGCGAGCACTCGACACGTCGTTGAAGGCGTTCACAACGGCCTCCGGCGGGGCCACGTCGCGCACCTCGACCGCCTGCAGGCGCACCCCAGCCTCCACGGCGTCGAGCGCGGCCTGGGCGTGCTCCTGGGCCGCCTGCCCGAGCGTGGCCCGGCCGGTGCTCAACAGCGTGTCGACGTCGATGCGAGCCACCGATGCCGCCGCTGCGGCAGCCAGCTCGCGCGCGACGAGGCGGTCGGGCTCGACGTGGCGCAACGCGAAGCGGACGGGGTCGGCCACGCTATACTGGGCGACGAGGTCGACAACCACGAGGTTGGTGTCGCCGGTGAGGAGCCGCTGCCGGCCGATCTCCACGCGGCGAATCTCTCCCACCCGGGTACGCTCGGCCCGCTCGAGCGGCCAGGGCAAGACCAGCGACAGGCCCGCCCCGCCCACGCGATCGACGGCGCCGAGGCGGTACACCACCAGCGCCTCCCCGGGCTCGACCAACCGCACCGACGCGCCCACGACGAGGAGGGCCACGGCGGCGACGAAGGCGCGACCCACCCTCACCGCGGCGCACCGTTGAGCACGTCGAAAAACTCGCCCTGGCTGTCGAGCACGAGCACACTTTTCTCGCCGAGGACCTCGCGGTAACCGTCGAGCGACACCAGGAGCTCGTACAGGCCCGGGTCGGTCCGGTACGCTTCGGCGTAGCGGCGCGCGGCCTCGCGCTCGGCCTCGGCACGCACCAGCGCAGCCTCGGCCTCCGCGGCCGCGAGGATCTCGGCGGCCTCGCGGTCGGCCCGGGCCCGGATGCCCTGGGCCTGCTCCTCGCCCTCGGAGCGGTACTGGCTCGCGATGCGTTGGCGCTCGGCTCGCATGCGCTCGTAGATGGACTGCTCGTTCTGCAGCGGTAGTCCCACGTGGCGCAGGCGCACGTCGATCACGGCCACGCCGAGCCGGGAGGAGGCCGTGGCGGCCACCCCCTCGGCCACGCCCGGTGGCAACAGCCCCCGCTCGGGCGACTGCGTCGCGAGCAGGTCGGCAAAGGGCAGGGCGCCAATCGCGGCGCCGGCGCGGCTGCTGACGAGGTCGACGAGCTGGGCCTCCGCTGCCTCCACGCTACCGAGCGCCTCGAGGAAGCGGCGCGGATCCTCCACCCGCCAGATGGCGAAGACCTCGACGACGAGGTTCTTCTTGTCGCCGGTGAGCACCTCGGTGGGCGGGGCATCGAGCACTCGCGCCCGCGCGTCGAATCGCACGACCTCCTGGAGCGGCCACGGCCAGCGTGCGTACATCCCGGGCTCGGTGAGGGTCCGGACCGGCGCGCCGAAGGCGGTGACCACGGCCACCTCGCGGGCGTCGAGGGTGAAGACACTGGCGGCGCCAAGGCCGATGACGGCGCCGAGGGCGAGTAAAACCGGACTAGGGCGCACGGGCGGCCCCCCTGGGTGGCACGGGCAGCAGGCCCGGGGTGGCCTCGGCGCCATCGAACCAGACGTGCACCGAGGAAGGAGCAAGGACGAGCGACCGTCCCGACAGTTGTTCGGTGAGGCCCTCTGTCCAGGTGCGGTGCCGGTTCAGCGCCGGGGCGGGCGCGCCACCCTCGGCCAGAGCACGCACCAGGAGGCGCCGTCCCTCGGCCTCGGCCTGCACGGTCGAGGCGTTGCCCCGGGCAGCCTCGAGCGCGGCGACTGCCGACCCGCGCGCCGTCGGCACCACGGTGGCATGGTAGGCCTCGGCCACGTTGATCAGTTCCCGCTTGTACTCGCTGGCCGAGATGACATCGAGGAAAGCGGCGAGCACCGGCGCCGGGACGGCCACGGCCGACAGCTGCACCGCGTCCACTCGCAGGCCGAGTCCCGCCCGGTCGGCGGCGGCCTGTGCGGAGGCAGCTACTTCGGCCTCGAGCGCAGCGCGACCGCTGGTCAGCACGGTATCGAGGGGCAAGCGAGCCACGCTCTGCACCAGCGCGGCGCGAGCGAGCGCGCCAAGGGCCGCGGCGGGATCGGCGGAGTGGAGCGCGAAGGGAAGCGGGTCGGCCACGGTCCAGTGCACGCCCACCTCGAGCGACACGAGCGCGCCGTCGAGCGTGAGCAGGGGCGTCTCTGCGGTCGCGAGAGGGGTGCGGCGCACCTCGGCCACGTTGACCAGCGTGAGCCGCTCGAGGGGCGGAGGCAACCGCACCGCGAGACCGGCGGAGACCGGCTCGGCGAGCGGGCTACCGAGCCGCTCCACCACCCCCACGTGGCCGGTGGGGACCACGCTGACCCCACCCGCGATGAGGAGCACCGCCGCCCCTGCCGCCAGCCGGGGCGGCTGGCTCACGGCGGCCAGCACCCGTTCCACGCGCGCGCGCAGTTCGTGGCCCCCGAGCGCAGAGGCGGCGCCCGCACAGACGCTGATGGCCGCGAGCAGCAAGAGAAGCGGCCCGCCGGCGTGCCCCGACCGCGCGAGCAGCGCCCCCGAGGCCACGAGCAGGAGCGCCGCGCTCCCGAGCGAGTCGAGGTCGACCTCTGCCGGATCTTCACGGCGGGCCAGCCATCG
>VGRE01000211.1 GCA_016875435.1 Deltaproteobacteria bacterium
CGGCACCCCGCGGGGTCGAGCGCGCGCGCGCGGCGGGCGGGCGGGCCCCCCCGCGAACGCCGCGGTCACCGCCGCCAGCACCGCCTCGGCGTCGAACTGCCCCGCCACCACCAGGTGGGTGTTGGCGGGCATGTAGTAGCGCCGGTGGAAGTCCAGGAGAGACCGCCGCGACATCGCGCCTACGCTCGACGGCGTGCCGATCACCGAGCGCCCGTAGGGGTGCCCGGGAAAGGCCACGGCCCAGGTGGCCTCGCTCACGACGAGGTCGACATCGTCCTCGCCGCCCCGGATCTCCTCGATCACCACGTCGCGCTCGCGCTCCAGTTCCTTGGCGTCGAAGCGCGGCTCGCGCACCATCTCGGCCAGGATCTCGACCGCCCGTGGCGCGGCGGCTCCGGGCACGGTGGCGTGAAAGACCGTTTCTTCCTGCGCTGTCCACGCGTTGATGTCGCCGCCGAGGGCCTCGACGGCCGCCGCCACTTCCCCCACGCCGAAGCTGCGGGTGCCCTTGAAGACGAGGTGCTCGATGAAATGCGCCGCGCCCTCGAGACCGCGCGGCTCGTCGGCGGCGCCCACGTCGATCCAGGCATACACGGCGGCCACGTCGGCACTGGTGCCCGGGAGATCCGGCCACAGCGCCACGTGCATCCCGTTGTCGAGGCGCGAGGTCAGCACGTCGGGGCCTTATCCGCCGGGGCCGTCGGCCGTGCTACCCTGGCGCGGTGTTCGGGGTGTACGTCCACGCGCCGTGGTGCCGCATTCACTGCCCCTACTGCGCTTTCTTCGTCGATACCCGCGCCGAGGTGCCCCACGAAGAGTGGCTCGCAGGGATCCGTCGCGACTGGGCCCGGGAGCGTCCACACTTCCCCGGCCCGCCGCGCACGCTCGCCTTCGGCGGCGGCACCCCCTCGCGACTGCTGGCGGCGCACGTGGCGGCGCTCGTGGCCGAGGTACAGCCCGAGGGCGAGGTGTCCCTCGAGGCCAACCCCGAGGACATCGACGCTGGCACGCTCGCCGCGTGGTCGCGCGCCGGTGTCGATCGCCTCACGATCGGCGTCCAGTCCTTCGTGCCGGCGGTCGCGCGCCGCCTCGGGCGAGCCCACACCGCGAGGCAGGCCGAGGCGGCGGTCGAGCTGGCCATGGAGAGCGGCCTCCGCTCCGTCGGCATCGACCTCATCTTTGGCGCCGAGGGCCAGGCGCTCGCCGACCTGGAGGAAGACCTCGACCTCGCCGTGGCGCTGGGCGTCGACCATGTTTCGCTGTACGGGCTGAGCATCGAGGAGGGCACGGACTACGCCCGCCGCGGGCGCCGGCCCGCCGACGACGACACCTGGCGCGAGATGTACGACCTCGGCGTGGCGCGCCTCCACGACGCGGGCCTGATCCGCTACGAGGTGAGCAACTTTGCGCGGGCAGGCCACCGCTCGGCGCACAACGAGACCTACTGGCGCGGTGGCCGGTGGATGGGCCTCGGGCCTTCCGCGCACGGGTGGCGCCCCGACAACGCGCGCGTGGCCAACCCAGCAGACTGGGCGGCCTGGGCCTCGGGCGCCGCTCCGTCGGTGGAGACGCCCGCGCCCGAGGCCCTGCTGCGCGAGCTCTTGTGGTCGACCCTCCGTCATATCGACGGCGTCGAACTCGCGACGACGCGCGCGCTCACCGGCATCGAGGTGCGCCTTCCCGCCACGCTTCGCGACGCGGGCCTGCTTCGCGCGGCCGGCGGCGCGATCCTCCTGGAACGCGACGGTTTCCCTCTCGCCGACGCCCTCGCCGAGGCCTTGTGGGCGGCTTCCACTGACGCCGCGGCGGAACCTGGGGCATACTCGCGCCTCCTGGCAGGGAGCTGATGGCGAAGGACCGACCCGCGGATGACGACGGCGATCTGAACATCGCCATCGATCCGGGCTTGATCGAGGCAGCCCTGGCCGCCGTCGACACGCGCGCTCGCGAGGCCCGCGCGCGCAAGGACGGCGTGGGCATCGACCCGCCCGGACCCGGTGAACCCAGGGCGGTCGAGGCTCCCGACACGCCTGCCGAGCCCACCGCGGTCCCGCTGGTCACGCCCGAGACGATCGAGCTGGAACTCGACGTGCCCACCGCCCCGCCGGCCAGGGTGGAGCCGCCGCCGCAATCGGCCGCCCCCGACTCGCGCTCGCGACCGGTCCCCCCGGATGAGCACCCCCGCTCGGGACCACCGGCGTCCGCAGCCGAGCCTGGGGCCCGCCGCCCCGACCCGATGGCCAACCTCGGCCTTGCCGAAATCGACGAGCAGCGCCGCATGTGGCAGCACCGGGCCCGGGAGGCGAGCGAGCGCGTGCGCCGCCTGGAAGCCGAGCTCGAGTTCGCGCGGCAAGGACGCGACGAACTCGACCTTCAATACCGCGAGTTGCGACAGGCGGTGCAGCGGCTCCAGCAAGAGGCGGATCTGACGCGCCAGCGCACCCGCAAGGACCGCGAAGAGGCCGAGCGCATGGGCGAGGAGCGCGTACTCCGGGGCTTGCTCGACATCGTCGAGAACGTCGAGCGCGGCGTCGTCCACGCGGGACAAGACCCCGCCCGCGTGGTCGCCGGATTGAACATGATCGCGGAGCAGTTCCGCATGCTGTTGAAGCGGATCGGCGTGGATCGGGTTGAAGCGGAGCCGGGAACACCCTTCGATCCGTCGCAACACGAGGCGGTGTTGCACATGCCGAATACCGACGTGCCACCCGGGACCGTCCACAGCGAAGTGGCCCCGGGGTTCAAGCTCCGCGGCCGCCTCGTGCGGCCGGCGCGCGTGGTGGTGGCGTCGACCCCGCCCGACGGCGAGTGATACCATTTCCCCTACCTGCAGGTTCGAATCATGGCGAAGGTGATCGGCATCGACCTCGGCACCACGAACTCGTGCGTGTCGGTCCTCGAGAACGGGGAGCCACTCGTCATTCCGAACGACGAGGGCGCCCGCACGACGCCCTCCGTCGTCGCCTTCCCCCAGGCGACCGACCGCATCGTCGGCGCCATCGCGCGGCGACAGGCGGTGACGAACGCACAACGCACAGTGCATGCGGCGAAACGCCTCATCGGCCGCCGCTACGAGGACGAGGAAACGCAGCGAACGCGACAGATGGTGCCCTACCCGGTGGTGGAGACGCCCAACGGCGACGCCTGGCTCAGCATCGGCGGCACCGAGTACTCGCCACAGCAGATCTCGGCGATGGTGGTTGAAAAGATGAAGCAGGTGGCCGAGGCCTACCTCGGCGAGAAGGTCACGGAGGCGGTGATCACCGTTCCCGCCTACTTCAACGACGCTCAGCGCCAGGCCACGCGCGACGCCGGTCGCATCGTCGGCCTCGACGTGCTGCGAATCATCAACGAGCCCACGGCGGCCGCTCTCGCGTACGGCTTCGGCAAGACGGGGCACGAGCGCGTGGCCGTCTTCGACCTCGGCGGCGGCACCTTCGACGTGTCGATCCTCGAGATCGACAACGGCGTCTTCGAGGTGCGCGCCACCAACGGCGACACGTTCCTCGGCGGCGAGGACTTCGACAGTCGGATCGTCCAGTACCTCCTCGACACCTTCCGCTCGGAAACCGGCACCGACCTCGCGGGCGACCCCGTGGCGCTCCAGCGCATCCGCGAGGCGGCCGAGAAGGCCAAGCACGAGCTCTCGAACGTCACCGAGACCGAGATCCACCTGCCCTTCATCGCCGTGACGTCCCAGGGGCCGATGCACCTGATGACAAGCCTGGCGCGCGCGCAACTCGAGGGGCTAGTGGCCGACCTCATCGACCGTCTCGATGCGCCGTGCGTGTCGGCGCTTCGCGACGCGCGCATGCGCCCGAGCGACCTCAACGCAGTGCTGCTCGTGGGCGGCATGACCCGCATGCCGCGCGTGCAGGAGAGGGTCGCCCAGATCTTCGGGATAGAGCCCGAGCGTGGCATCAACCCCGACGAGGTGGTCGCGTTGGGCGCGGCGATCCAGGCGAGCGTGCTCAAGGGCGAGGTGAAAGACGTCCTGCTGCTCGACGTCACGCCGCTGTCGCTCGGCATCGAGACAGCCGGCGGCACCTTCGAGCCCATCATCCTGCGCAACACGACGATTCCGTGTCGCAAGTCGAAGGTCTTCACGACCGCGCAGGACAACCAGGACATGGTGCGGGTGCACATCGGCCAGGGCGAGCGCGAGATGTCGAACGACAACATGTCGCTCGGTTTCCTCGAGCTCAGCGGGCTCCCTCCGGCGCCGCGTGGCCTCCCCGAGATCGAGGTCATGTTCGAGCTCGACAGCAACGGCATCCTCCACGTTCACGCCAAGGACAAGGGCACCGGCCGCAGCCAGAGCACGCGGATCGTGAGCAACTCGGGACTCAGTCCCGGCGAGATTGACCAGATGATCGCCGACGCGGAAACCCACCACGCCCGCGACAAGGAGCGCCGCGCCGTGGCCGAGGCCCGCAACCAGCTCGATGGGCTCATCTACAGCACGCGCCGCAGCCTCGAGGAGTACGCCGAGCTGGTGCCACCCTCCGACGCCCAGGCCATCCGCGAGGCCATCGCCCGCGCCGAGTCGGCCCTGGACGGCGGTAGCACTGACCTCCTCGGCCACGCCCGGGAAACGCTGGCGATGTCGGCGCAGCGGCTCTCCGAGAGCATCTACGCGGCCGCTCGTCGCGACACCGGCGGCTACGGCGGCGCGCCGGGCCTCGGGGCTGGCCCCCTGGTGTCGATCGAGGACGACGTTGTGGACGACGAGGTCTAGGGCTCCGAAAAGCGGATAGACGCCGCGCGCGATGGCGCGCCGCGACTACTACGCGATCCTCGGGATCCCCCGCACCGCCGGGCCCGACGAGGTCAAGAAGGCCTTCCGGGCCCTGGCCATGCGCTGGCACCCCGACCGGAACCCCGGCGACGCCGACGCCGAGCGGCACTTCCGCGAGATTGCCGAGGCCTGGGACGTCCTGGGCGACCCCGAGAAGCGCGCCCGCTACGACCGCATGGGCCCGCTGTTCACTCACGACGGCAAGCCGCCGCGGCCCGAGGAGCTCAACGAGATCCTGCTCGACGCGCTCGGGGGGCTCTTCGGCCGCAAGAAGCCGGGCGACCGGGGCGACGACATCCGCTACACCCTCACGCTGTCGCTGGAAGACGCGGCGCGCGGGACCGAGCGCACCATCAGCATTCAAAGAACAATGTCGTGTCGCGACTGTGGCGCCACCGGCGATGCCCAGGAGGGACGCGTCCCCTGCACCGAGTGCGGCGGAACCGGGCGATCTGCCACGCGGCGGTTCCTGCGCAACGACTGCCCCTTCTGCCTGGGCAAGGGCTACAAGCCTGCGGCCCGCTGTGCCCGCTGCAACGGCGAGACGCGCACGGTGGCCGAGGAAACCCTGAAGTTGAAGGTTCCGCCCGGCGTGTCTACCGGCCAGAAGCTCAAGCTGCGCGGGAAGGGAAACGACGGCCCCGGCGCGCCAGGGGGCGTGCCTGGTCCTGCCGGCGACCTGCTGGTCCTGGTCGACGTGGAAGACCACGCGCTCTTCCGTCGCCGGGGCGCCGACTTGCTCTGCGAGGTGCCGGTCACCTTCGTGGAGGCGGCGCTCGGCTGCGACCTGTCGGTCCCCACCCTCGACGGCCTCACCACCATCCGCGTGCCGCCGGGCACGCCCTCGGGCAAGTCCTTCCGCCTGCCCGGGCGCGGCCTCGCCAGCCCCGACGGCAAGGCCAAGGGCGATCTCCACGTGAAGATAGCGGTGGAGGTGCCGCCGGCGCTGGACGAGGCCGCGAGGAACGCGCTGATCGAGTTCTCGCGGCGCGCGGGGGGCGAGGCCCACCCACAGAAGAGGGCCTTCGTCGAGGCCCTCGGCGCCCGCTCGGCGGGGGGACGAGGCGCATGATCGCGTGGTGCCTCGCGCTCTTGATCCCGGCGCTCGCCGCGAGCGGTCCTCCGTCCGTGGTGAAGAAGGCCGCGAGCGCCGGATCGCCTGAGGCCGCCGCCGCCTTCCTCGAGGAGGCGCTCAAGAGCGCCTCCCCCGACGACCAGGGCTGGATCCTGCTCTACGACGCCGAGTACCTTCGCCTGGCCGGCAACGACGCCGCGGCCCGCACCGCCTTCGAGAAGGTGGCCGTCGACTATGGCAACCACCCGGCGCGGGAGCCAGCCAAGGTGGGGCTGGCGGTGATCGACGCCAGCACGCTCGACGGGGGCAAGGCCGGCGGCAACACGCTCGCCACGCTGGGACTGATCTCCGAGGCTGGCGTCCCGGGAACGCTCAACGCCGAACGCTGGCTACTGGTGGGCCGCGCCGAGGCGGCCCAGGGCAACGCCGGCAAGACCCGCGAGGCCCTGCGCCGCGCCGAGGCCAGCGCCCGCGGCACGCCCGTCCATTCGCGCGTGCAGGCCGCCGTGCAGGAGCTCCGTGGGCAGCTTGCCAGCAGCGTGACGGTGGCAGCACCGGCCGACACGCGCCCCGCCGATCTCGTGGCCATCGAGCAGATCCGCACTCATCTCGCCGCATCGCGATTTAGCGATGTGAAGGCGACCGCCGAGGCCTTCGCCACGCGTCACGCCGACTCACCCTTCGCGCCCGAGGCCGCATACGCGCTGCGCCGCGCCGAGAAGGGCACGCCGATCCGTCGCGACATCGTCGGGGTGGCGCTGCCGCTGGGCGGCGAGTACGGGCTCCCCGGCGGGCAGCTCAAGGAAGCGATCGAGCTCAGCGCCGATGCGCTCGGCGGCACCACCGTGGCCGTGTTCGACACCAAGGGCGACCCCGCCAACTGCAAGGCGGCGCTCGAGTCGCTGGTGATCGACCAGGGCGCGGCGATCGTTCTCGGGCCGCTCACGAGGGACGAGGCGTTGTCCTGCGCGCCCGTGGCACAGGCGCTCCACACGCCGATGCTCACCTTCACCAGCGCCGACGAGGTGCTCGCCGCGGGCGACCAGGTGTTCCGCCCCTACCCCTCGGTGGGCGAGCAGGTGGGCGCGCTGCTCGACGCCCTCATGGGCGGCCGCGGCTGGGCCCGCTTCGCCGTGCTCCACCCCACCACCAGCTTCGGCGAGAGCGCGGCCCGCAGCTTCCAGGCCGCCGTCGAGGCCCGCAGCGGCACAATTGCCATGGTGCACGGGTACGATCCCGCGTCGAAGGACTTTCGATCCGTGGGGAAGGTGCTCGGGCAGAAAGACTACAGGGCCCGGGCCAGCGAGTTCGCCTCGGTGAGGGCGGCCACCGGTCGCGCCGGCGGCAACCCTGCCAAGCCGACCATCGACTACGACGCCATCTTCGTGCCCGACAGCTACCAGCGCTCGGCCCTGCTGGCGTCGGCCCTGGCCTTCGAGGAGTTTCCCATCGGCGGCTTCCGGCCCCGCGCCGACGACGTGCCGCTCGGGCTCGTCGGGCTCAACGCCTGGAACAACCCCGAGTGGCCGCGGCGCGGCGGTGACTACGTGCGCGACAGCGTGTTCGTCGATGCCTTCTGGGTGGGCTCGGAGAACATCGGCAGCCGCGACTTTCTGCGGCGCTGGCGCGACCGCGGCAAGGGCGACCCCACCGTGGTGGAGGCCGTGGGCTGGGATGCCCTGCGCGTAGCGGCCATGGCGC
>VGRE01000212.1 GCA_016875435.1 Deltaproteobacteria bacterium
CCCTGCACGGTCGCATCGTGCCGGCCGCCTTCGACGCGATGGCACGGGCGCAGGCCGCCGGGCTCCGGGTGATCCCCGTAACCGGGCGCCCGGCCGGCTGGTGCGACCTCGTCGCGCGCCAGTGGCCCTGCGAGGGCGTGGTGGGCGAGAACGGCGGGCTCTGGTTCTTCATGGGACAGGGCAAGCTCCAGCGGCGATTTGTCCAGGACGAGGCCACCCGTGCTGCCAACCGCGCGCGCCTCGCGACGATCCGCGCCGAGGTGCTGGCCGCCGTCCCCGGCTGCGGCATCGCGAGCGACCAGCCCTACCGGGAGCTCGATCTCGCCGTCGACTTCTGTGAAGACGTGCCCCCTCTCGACGACGCCGCCGTCGATCGCATCGTCGCGGTCTTCGAGCGTCGCGGCGCCACCTGCAAGGTGTCGAGCATCCACGTCAACGGGTGGTTCGGCGCCTTCGACAAGCTGGAAGGTTTCCGTCGCCTCTGCGCCGACCTCGCGCTCGACGCATCGCCATCGGCGTGGATCTACGCCGGCGACAGCGCCAACGACGCCCCGATGTTCGAGTACTTCCCGCTGTCGGTGGGGGTGGCCAACGTCGATCGGTTCCTGCCGCGCATCCCCGTGCCGCCGGCTTTCCGCTGCGAGGGCGAGGGCGGCTACGGCTTTGCCGAGCTGGTCGATCGCGTGCTGGCGCTGCGCGGATAGGCGGCGCCCATGTCTGACTTCCCCAGCCCCACCTGCATGCCCGGCAGTTCCGCCGCCCGTCTCGAACCCGAGGCGCTGCGCGCAAGGCTGGCGCACCTGGCGGGCTGGCAGCTCGTGGCGGAGGGCACCGCCATCGAGCGCAGCTTTCGCTTCGACAACTACTGGCAGACCATGGCCTTCGTCAACAGCGTGGCCTGGGTGGCCCACGCCGAGGACCACCACCCCGACATGAGCGTTCACTGGGGCCGTTGCGTCGTCCGATTTGGCACCCACGACGCGGGCGGCGTCACCGAGAACGACTTCATCTGCGCCGAGAAGGTGAGCCGGATCGTCAGCGGCTGAACTCCAGCAACAGCGCCGCCTCGCTCGCGACGAGGATCGACCACTCGGTCTGCTCCTCGCGCACGTCGAGCCCGGAGAAGCCCCGCGCCAGCCACCGCGCGCCCAGGATCACCCCGGGACGGCCCTCCTTGTCGGGGAAGGGGTACTCGAAGCCGAGCCCGGCCTGCAGCCCCAGCCCGCCCACGCGCGCGCGGCGGTCGCGACTGTCTTCGTCGGCCTCGGCCTGCTCCTCGGTGTTCCAGCCGCTGTCGGTCTCGAAACTGTTGGGGATCGTCCCGTAGAGTCCCGCCGTGGGCCAGAGGTTCACCTTCCCCGCCTCGCGGGGCCAGACGTAGCGGCGCCAGTCGGCGCCGAGGCGCAGGCCGCCCACCGAGAAGTGATGCTCCGACTCCGCCCACGACGAGGTGGACCACTCCACGATCGCCAGGTGACCCAGCAGCGCGTGTCGCGACCCGGCCCAGCCCGCCTCGGCGGTGAGCGGGGGACGGATCCAGCCGTCCCACTCGCCGGACAGCGTGTCGGACCAGCCGTCGATCTCGTCCCAGGCGTACACGGCGGCACCCGGCGGCACGAAGGCCACGCCGCCGAGGAAGGCGGCGCTCGCGGTGGCGACGAGGATCATCGGCGCCTCATATCGCCCAGGGCACCGGTTCCCCGCGCTGGCAGGCGAGGACGGCGTCGCGGACCCCATCGGCGATGCTCTCGCCGAGGCGGGGGTGCCAGCCGGCGGCGTGCGGGGTGACGATCACCCGGGGGTGCGCGAAGCGGTCGAGGCGCGTGGGCTCCTCGGGGAACACGTCGACGCCCAGGCCCCCGAGATGGCCCGCCACCACGGCGGCGTAGGCAACGTCGGCGTCCATGAGCTTGCCGCGCGCGGTGTTGATCACGATGCAACCGGGTTGCAAGCGGGCGAGGGCGCGCGCGTCGAGCATGCTCGCGTTGTCGCTGTGGAGGGAGGCGTGCAGCGTGAGCACGTCGACATCGCCGGGGAGGGCATCGCCGCGGCGCAGTTCCACCACCTCCGCGCCGAGCGCCCGCAGCACTTCCGACACGCGGGTGCCGATGACCCCCATGCCCACCACCCCCACGCGTCCCAGCAGGCGCGCGTCGTACCGATGGAGGTTGGAACGGTCCCAGGTGCCGGCGCGTGCCGTGGTGGCGAAGTCGCCGAGCCGCCGCGTGAGCGACAGCATCATCGCCAGCGTGGTGTGGACCACCGCGTCGCGACGGGCGAGCGGCAAGCGTGCGCAGCGCACGCCGGCGGCCCGGAGCGAGGGCACGTCGAGGTTGTCGAAACCGCTGGTGGTGGTGATCACCAGCCGCGCGCGAGGCACGTCGGCGGGGACGACCCGGCGCGTGCTCGGCACCACCACCACGTCGGCCACGGCGGGATCGGCCACCCGCTCGACGCCGTCGATCTCGTGTAGCTCCGCCGTCTCGTAGTCGGCGCGAGTCCAGCGGCAGAGGCGAAGCACGCGAATACCTAGCCCTTCCCGCGGGCGCCCGCCGCGACTACATCCCCGCGCGCTCGGGGTGGCCGGTGGCGAAGAACAAGTCGGTGCTGGTGTGCCAGCAGTGTGGACACAACACGCAGACCTGGCTGGGCAAGTGCCCCGGCTGCGGCGCGTGGAACAGCTTCGTGGAGGAGCGCGGCGAGGCGGCGCCGGCCCGGAAGGCGCCCGTCGCGAGCGCGGCTCGACCGATCACGCAGGTGGCGGCGGGCGACGGCAGCGAGGTGCGGCTGCGCATCGGCATCGGCGAGCTCGACCGGGTGCTCGGCGGCGGCCTGGTGACCGGCTCGCTGACGCTGGTGGGCGGCGATCCCGGCGTGGGGAAGAGCACGCTGCTCCTCACGACGATGGACGCCTTCGCCCGCAAGGGCATCCGGGTGCTCTACGCCTCGGCCGAGGAGTCCGCGCGGCAAGTGCGCCTGCGCGCCGAGCGGCTGGGCGTGATGAGCGACGCCCTCTACTTGCTGGCCGACACCTCGCTCGACGCCGTGTCGGCGGCGGTCGATGAGGTCAAGCCCCGGGTGCTGGTGGTCGACTCGGTGCAGACGGTCCACAGCCCCGAGCTCGACGGTGTCCCCGGGAGCCTCGGGCAGGTGCGGGAGGTGGCGAGCCGGGCGATGGCGATCTCCAAGCAGAAAGACGTCGCGACATTTCTCGTCGGGCACGTCACCAAGGAGGGCAACCTCGCGGGCCCCCGCACGCTGGAGCACATGGTCGACACCGTGCTCTACGTGGAGGGCGACGGGGCCTCGGCGCTGCGCGTGGTGCGCGCCACGAAGAACCGCTTCGGCAGCACCGGCGAGATCGGGCTCTTCGAGATGCGCGAGGAGGGACTGGTGGAGGTGCCCGACGCCTCGGCGCGCCTGTTGCAGGAACGTTTGCCCGGCGCCCCTGGGACCGTCGTCACCTGCGCGATGGTGGGGGCACGCCCGGTGTTGGTGGAGGTCCAGGCGCTGGTGGGGCAGCCGTCACCGGGAAACCCGGCGCGCACCGTCATCGGCTTCGACCGGGGCCGCCTGTCGATGATCCTCGCCGTGCTCGGTCGATCCGGTCTCCACCTCGGCGAGCGCGACGTGTTCGTGAGCGTGGCCGGCGGCTTGAGGGTGGACGAGCCGGCCGCCGACCTCGCCGTGGCGCTGGCGATCGCGTCGAGCGCGCGCGGCGAGCCGCTGCCCTCCGACCTCGTGGCCTTCGGCGAGATCGGCCTCGTGGGCGAGGTGCGCGGCGTGGGACAGCCCTCGCTGCGGCTCAAGGAGGCCGAGCGCCACGGCTTGCGACAGGCCTGGGTGCCCGCCAGCGTGGCGAGCGAGGGACGAATGCAGGTGCGCGGCGTGCGGCGGGTGGCGGAGGTGCTCGGCTAGAGGAAAGCCGCCTCGAAGGCCTGCTGCGGAGCGTTTTTCAGATTCCGAAGGCGTGACCTCGGGTTTCTCGACAACGCGACGAGATCTTGGTTGTACGCATCCTTTGACTACCCCAGGCTCGACCTCACCCGGAGCACCCGCCGCGGCTCCCACACCGACGGGGCCGGCCTGGGGCGGGGGGCGGCGCGGTCCGACAGCATCTCGGCGTGAATGTCGAAGCGGGTCTCGATGACGGCGCGGCCGCGGACCATCACCTCGTTGGGCACGACGGTGATGGTGTCGCGCACGGCGCGGAGGGTGATCAACTCGCCCAGCCCGGGCATCAGGTCGGCGGGGATATGGAGGAGGCCCGCGCGGCCGACGCAGGTGTACGCGCGGCCGCCATCGTCGCGGGCGAGGATCTCCAGGTGCTCCTCGGGGCGCTCGGCCCACCGCAGGGTGGCGCTGCCATCGTCGTCGTGGAGCACCGCCACCACGTCGGCCGCCTCGCCGAAGCGCAGCGCGGAGCGCGCGTGCGCGCGCGTGCCGTCGTCGCGCACGACCCGCACGTCGCCCACCGCCCAGCTTGCATCGCGGCGGGGCGAGGGGCCCTCGGCCTCGCTCCGCCCATCGGCGCCGATCCGCTGCGCGAAGGGCACGGCCACGTCGATGGCGGTCATGCCCGGCAGGGGGGCGGCGTGCGATCTTGTCGCGACGCATCCTGCGGTGCTGGGCAGCGCAAGGGCGGCCGGCTCCACGGGCCAGGCCGAGGCGCTGATGCCGGATTCGCCCGCGATTACCTCGACGGTCACCGTGTCACCCACCCTGGGCCAGCGAGCTTCGCGGGTCGCTTCGGGCGACGGGGCGCAGCCGAGGGCAAGGAGCAGGGCGAGCAATTGTGCCTCCTCCGGGTGAACGGGTCGAGGACCACGATGTCCTTGCCCCCGTTCGGCATCAAGTCAGAGGGCTGTAGTCCCGCGTCAATGATTGTCGGTGGGCGCCGCCTCGGCGCCTGCGGCTGGCGCTTCCCCGGCCTCCCAGTTGGGCGGCACATCGGGCACCTCTGGGCGAGCCTCGCGGCGAGGCGCGGCCTCCGCCGCTGGCGTGCTTCCCGGCGGCGGGACGGCCGCCTTGGCCGCGTCGGCCACCGCCCGCACGCGCCGTTGGAGCGCGGCCACCCGTGCCTCCACCACCTTCGGGTCGTTGCTGTCGAGCGCGAGGGTGAGCTGGCCGAACTCGTACTCGAGTTCGAGCACCGCGCCCTCGCCCTCCGCCTTGCGTAGCGCGGGCTCCAGGCGGGGCTCGTAGCGGTCGGTGTAGACCCGCGCCGACATCGTGCGCGCCGCGCTCTTCTGTCCCTGGGCGTGGAGCGCTTCCACCTCGTCGAGGCCCTTTACCACCAGCTCGGCCTCATCGGCCCAGGTGTGCGAGGCGGGCGCCGCTGGCGGCGCCGGTTCTTCCGCGCAGCCGATCCACGACAACCATGCCCAGGCCATTGCCAACATTCTGCCTACCGCCAGCGTCGGCGTCATATCCCGCTGCGGCGGGTGATCATCCTCAGCTTGGCGCGCTACGTCGGGGTGCCTAGGCTCAGCGTCATCACCGGCGCCGCCGCCCCGGCCCACAGGAGACCCATGAACTTCGACCGCTTCACGGTGAAGGCCCGCGAGGCCCTTTCCGATGCCCAGAACCTCGCGGGCAAGTACGGCAACCCCGAGATCCGCCCGCACCATCTCCTCATGGTGTTGCTGACGCAGGAAAAGGGCGTGGCCACCTCGCTGCTCTCGCAGATCGGCACCGACACGCCGGGTCTCACCCGCGCCGTGGCCCAGGCGCTCGACGAGCTGCCCAAGGTGCACGGCGGCGCCAAGGCCAACATGTCGCGACAGTTCCAGCAGGTGATCGACGTTGCCGACAAGGAAGCGCGCGCGCTGGGCGACACCCACGTGGCCGCCGATCTGATCCTCGTGGCCATCTGCGACGTGGCCGACAAGACC
The DNA here is from genome assembly GCA_016875435.1 of Deltaproteobacteria bacterium. Lineage (GTDB taxonomy): Bacteria > Myxococcota_A > UBA796 > UBA796 > SXON01 > SXON01. The sequence continues at coordinate 5,895 of VGRE01000212.1, forward strand.
AAGCAGGTGCTCGCCGACTACGGGGTCACCCGCGAGCGCGTGCTCAACGCCCTCCAGGTGATCCGCAAGGGACAGAAGGTCCAGGGCGAGGAGGCGGAGAGCCAGTACGAGGCGCTGAAGAAGTACACCCGCGACATGACGCAGCAGGCCCGGGAGGGGAAGCTCGACCCGGTGGTGGGTCGCGACGAGGAGATCCGGCGCACGCTGCAAGTCTTGTCGCGACGAACCAAGAACAACCCGGTGCTCATCGGCGACCCGGGCGTGGGCAAGACGGCGATCGTCGAGGGCATCGCCCAGCGCATCGCCACCGAGGACGTGCCCGAGTCGCTCAAGGACAAGGACGTCCTCGCCCTCGACATGGCGGCGATCATCGCGGGCGCCAAGTACCGCGGCGAGTTCGAGGAGCGCCTGAAGTCGGTCCTCACCGAGATCGAGGCGTCGCAGGGCAAGATCATCCTGTTCATCGACGAGCTGCACACCATGGTGAGCGCCGGGAAGGGCGAGGGCGCGATGGACGCCGGCAACATGCTCAAACCGGCGCTGGCCCGCGGCGAGCTGCGCTGCCTCGGCGCCACCACGCTCGACGAGTACCGCAAGCACATCGAGAAGGACAAGGCCCTGGAGCGCCGTTTCCAGCCGGTGTTCGTGGATGAGCCCACGGTGGCCGACACCATCCGCATCCTGCGCGGCATCAAGGAGAAGTACGAGACCCACCACGGCATCAAGATCACCGACGACGCGATCCTCGCCGCCGCCCACATGTCCGACCGCTACATCAGCGATCGCCAGCTACCCGACAAGGCCATCGACCTCGTCGACGAGGCGGCGTCGCGACTGAAGATGGAGATCGAGTCGCTGCCCCAGCCGATCGACGTGCTCGAGCGCCAGGTTCGCGGGCTCAACGTGGAGCTGGCGGCGCTGCAGAAAGAGACCGACAAGGCGGCCATGGAGCGCGCCAACAAGCTGCGCGAGGAGATTGCCACGAAGGAGGAGGAGGCCCGGGGCTTGCGCGCCAAGTGGCAGGCGGAGAAGACCGCCCTCGACGACATCACCGTCAACCGCGAGAAGATCGAGCAGCTCAGTCACCAGTTGGAGCGCATGGAGCGCGCCGGCGAGTACGCCAGCGCCTCGGCCCTGAAGTTCGGCGAGATCCCCGCCGCCCACAAGGCGCTCGAGGCCGCCACCCAGCGGCTCGCCGAGCTGCAGAAAGACGGCGGCGTGCTGCGCGAGAAGGTCACCGACGACGACATCGCCTTCGTGGTGAGCAAGTGGACGGGCGTGCCGGTCACCAAGCTCAAGGAGTCCGAGCAGGCCAAGCTGATGAAGATGGAGGACAACCTCCACAACCGCGTGATCGGCCAGCACGGCCCCATCGTGGCGGTGTCCGACGCGGTGCGCCGCTCGCGGGCCGGCCTCCAGGACCCCAACCGTCCCATCGGCAGCTTCATTTTCCTCGGGCCCACCGGCGTGGGAAAGACCGAGCTCGCCAAGGCGCTCGCCGAGTTCCTGTTCGACGACGAGAACAACATCGTGCGCATCGACATGTCCGAGTACATGGAGAAGCACACCGTCGCCCGGCTCATCGGCGCGCCCCCCGGCTACGTTGGCTACGATGAAGGCGGACAGTTGACGGAGGCGGTGCGCCGTCGCCCGTACAGCGTGGTGCTGCTCGATG
>VGRE01000213.1 GCA_016875435.1 Deltaproteobacteria bacterium
CCGCCGCCCATGCCGCCACCAGCCGCCGCGTCGCCACCCATGCCCATGCCACCGCCCATGCCAGCACCCGCGGCCCCGGCGTCAGCGCCCATGCCGCCACCCATGCCCCCCGGGGCGTCGCCGCCCATGCCGCCGCCGACGCCCTGGTCGAACTGGGGCAGCTGGAGCGAGCCGCGCAGCCCGCCGGAGAGGATGAGCTTGTTCAGCTCGTCGACCGGCATCTCCGCCACCCACGTGGTGTAGGAGGTGACCACCACGGTGCGGTACTGCTCCCAGGCGTCGGCCGCCGCGCCCACGGAGGTGGTGTAGGTGCCGTCCCAGCCAGCGGCCGTGACGTCGATCACCGAGGCCTCCGTGGTGCTCGCCGCCAGGCCCGTCTTGAAGGCCATCTGCGCGCGATCGAGCTCGATGCGCCGCGCCACCAGCTTGGCCAGGTCGTCGTCGCTCCAGGTCTCGCCCTGCATGCGGGTGAAGGGGTCGGTGGCGCTGAACCAGCCGTTGGCCGTGAGCCCTTCCTGCAGCGCCACCACCGCGCTCTCCTTGCCGCCGGAACCCATCTGGGCCGGCCCGAGCACCTTCACCAGCTCCACGAGGGTGTTGAGCTCCTCGACGATCACGTCGCGCTCGGCCTTGGCGAGCGCCTTGGCGGCACCGTTGAGCGCCTCGGGGCCGCCCTTGTCGACGAGGATCTGGCTCAGGTCGAGGTGGCGCGCCGACACGGCGAGGTGGGCCGCAGACTCCCTCTTCGCCGCGCCGGTGGCGATCGTGCCGAGCTGGCTGACCTGTTCCTCGGTGAGGCTGGCGAACCAGCAGCGACGCACGAAGAGCGTGCCGTGGCGCACCGTGCGCAACGCCGCGGGCGGGGCAGCCGTCACCTCGGTGGCGCCGTCGGCCGCCGTTCCCTGGGTGTTCCCGTCGCAACCTTGAAGGGCAAGCAGCATCAGCAGAGCAGAGAGCATCTCGACCTCACAGCGGGCCGTCTAGCACGCCCGGGGGAACGGCCGCGCGCCGCCGGGTGTCATTGCTCGTCCGATCAGCGCGTGCTGCCACCGAGCTGCGGTCGCTGACCCGGCTCGCGGATCACGACGTCGTCGGGGACCTCGTCCATCATCGGCGTGGTGTCAGGCTCCACGGAGGTGCTCCGGCCGCAGGGCGACTCGCCACCCCACGGCGCCCAGGCCGAGGTCTCGATGTCGTCGTAGATCGGCTCGCCGAGCACCTCAGTGAGCCGCGAGCCCGCGGCGGCAATGCGCTTGAGGGCCTCGCGCTCCCCCGCCGCGGCATCGCGAAGCATGCTGCGCTTGTCGAGTACCACCCACGCGAATCCGATCTCGCCGATCGCATCCTGATCGGCGGGCTCGATGCTCGCGTCCTCGGTGTCGCCGTCGACGATCGCGTCCATCGCGATCAGGAACGTGTTCGCCTCGACCAGGGCGCGCGCCTCCGCTGGCAGGCCTTTCATGGCGTGTCCATCGAGCCCCGCGAGCACCGGCCGGCCGTGGATCGACTGGTAGAGGGCCAGCGAGGCGGTGTCGTCGGCCGGCAAGTGAACGACAGCGCCCTCGGTGGCCGCAGCCAGGCACGAGTAGAACTCGGGGACCTCCGGGGACCACGCGTCGAGCGGCACGGCGCGCGAGCCGAGAACTTCCGCGAGCCATCCGAAGCCGACGATGGCGAACACCGCCGCGCGGCTTCGCCAGTACGGGCCGAAGCTCTCCCAGAGCCCCACGCTCAGGACGGCAACCCCCAGGTGCCACGCGACGAGGGCCTCGACCGGCGCGTGGTCGGCGCGCAGCGGGCCGACCAGCTTGGCGAGCGCGATCCACGGGGCGCTCGGCATCCCGGCCACCTGGGGACCGGCAGCGAGGAACACGCCCATCCCCGCGAGTACCAGGCCGAGACGAAGGGCGCGTCGTCGCGACACCACGTAGCCCACCGCGAGCACCGCCATTTCCATGTACATCAGCTCGCGACGGCCCTCGGCAAAGCCGAGCTCGCCATCCTTGCCGAGCCTCCATGTGCCAGCGCGCCGCGAGCCGAGGTCGATCGAGCTCAACCCGTCGGCGCTCGCCGCGGTGCTGGCCGACCAGTCCCAGGGCGACCAGCCGCGGGCGCTCGACAAGAAGGGATTGTCAGCGCCGAGCAGCAGGCCGGGCGTGGCCAGGACCACCGGCAACAGCACGGCGAGCTGCCGCAGGCGTTCCCGACCGCGTCCCTCCCCTTCCACGAGCGCGTAGAGGCCACACGCGACGATGGCGAAGGAAGCCTGCCTGCCCGACACGAGCGAGGCGAGTGCAAACCACGCGAACAAGGCCAGGTCGTCACGCGCACCGGTGGTGCCCCGCAGGAAACGCGCCACGCCAAGGCACGCGAACACCCACAGGGCCGCCTCCGGCCGGCCGTCCTGAAGGGCGCCGAGCGTGGCGACGTTGAAGGTGACGGGCAACGCCACCAGCCAGCCGGCGTTCTCCGACGCCCCGAGCGCGCGGGCGAGGACGCGCAGGCCCCAGGTGTTGGTTGCCAGCGCCAGGAACAGCAGGAGGTTGGCCCCGAGTGGCTCCCCGAAGATCGCGCGCAGCGGCAGCGCGAGGAGCGCCACGCCCGCGCGATCATCGAAGTAGTCGAGGGGGTCGAGACCCCAGGGAAAACCGAGCATCGCGCTGGGCGCACCGGCGGCGATCCAGTCGCGCAGCCAGAGCTGGGCCATCGCCGCGTCGCCCGCGCGCCCGAGGTAGGCCGAAGTCCAGGCGGCCGGGTCGACACCCACAAGCACCACGAAGGCGATGACCCAGGCGACGTATGGTGCGAGGCGCACGACGCCCGCCCGTAGCCCACGCCGAAAGCCGAGGCTATGCGCCGCGTGATGGGCCAACTCGGCGACCTGATCGCGGCGCTCGATGATCTCTCGAGCCCCTACCTTCCAGCGTGGGCACGATGGGCACTCGTGGGCACGGCGCTATTGCTGCTCCTCCTGGGCTTGCGACGCACGGTCCCCGCCGACAACGCGCGCCGCCGCTACGCCCGCGCCGAGCGCCTGCCCGCGCCGCAGCGCGCCGCCGAGCAAGACGCGGCGCTCGCGAGCGTGCGGGACAACGCGAACGGCCTCCTCGGGATCGCCCAACTCGCCCTCGCGGCCGGTCGCGTCTCCCACGTGGAGGCGGCCCTCGCCCGGCTCCGCGTGCTGCGCGCCTACCCCGAGGCGGTGCTGCGCCTGCAGCGCCAGGTGGAGGGACCCCAGCCGGGCACAGCGCTCGAGGCCGCCTTGATCGTGGAACGGTTCCTCGATCAGGGACAGCTCGATGAGGCCCGGTCGCGACTGGCGCGGTACCAGGCCCGCTGGCCCCGCGACGACGACCTCGCCGCGCTGGCGCCGCGCTGCGCCGGCGACGAAACGTGACGGATACGCGCGAACCTTCCCCCGCCTCGGGCGTCGAAATCGACGACGGCCTGTAAGCCTCCCGGGCGAGCGGTCGTTGTCCCCACGAATCGGAGGTCAGCATGTCTCTCGTCCTCGCCCTAGTGTCGGTCCTCGTCTCCCCCGCCGACGCCTGCGCCATGCCCCACGAGATGCTCGCGGTGGCCGAGGCCAACAGGCCCACTGCGCCCACCAGCCTCGCCGACGTGTTCGCCGAGATCGACGGCGTCGAGGCCGACGCCAGGGCCAAGGAGAGCGTCAAGAAGGCGCTGGAGAACGCCGCCGCCGTGCAGGCGCAGTCGGTGATCCCCGAGGCGGCAGCCCCGACCCCGGTGGCCCGCCCCTCCACCTGATACGAGCGCGGCGTGCTCGCCTGCCTCGCCCTCGCCCTCGCCCAGGAGCCCCCCCACCCGGGGCAGGTGATCGCGGCGTCGAGCGACTGCGCCGCCTGCCACGTCGTCCCCGGCGTGGCGGCGCCGAGCCGCGCAGGGAGCTGCGACGGTTGCCACCGGTGGGTGCGCGACGTGTCGACCGACCCCGCGAAGCGCGCCAAGGCGATGCAGGTGTTCCCCCGCTGGGCGCGCTACGAGAAGAACGTCGCGAGCTATTTCGACGTGCCCGACCTCGGCGCCAGCTTCGCTCGCCTCGATCCCGACTGGATCGCCCGCTACCTCGCCGATCCCCACGACCTGCGGCCCAGCATGCCGGAGACGATGGTGCGCCTGGGCCTCGACGGCGCCGAGATCGGCGAGATCGCGCGCTGGGCGGCGACCTTGAGCGTGGTGGCCCCGGGCACGCCGGCACCGCGGCAGGCCAACGTGCCGCGCGGCGAGCAGCTGTTTCGCGAGCGGGGCTGCGGCGGCTGTCACGACTTCGGCGCCGCGTCGGTCACCGGTGTGCTGCCGGCCGCGCCCGACCTGCGCTGGGCGCGCGAGCGCATGAGCGACGACATGATCGCCGCTTGGATCCTCGATCCGCAGGCAGTCTCAGCCGCGGCAACGATGCCCGCGCTCGGCCTCGGCGACGACGACGCGATCGCCCTCCGCGACTACCTCGTGCTCGCCGATCCCGGCGGGACCACCGCCAGGGCCGCCGTCGCCACCGCGGCAACTAGTGCCGCGACGCCCCGCTGGGACGACGTCGAGTCGCGGGTGTTCGGCAAGATCTGCACCCACTGCCACATGGACCCGGCGCAGAACGAGGGGCGACGCGGCCCTGGCAACGCCGGCGGCTTCGGCTGGCCGGCCACCGGCCTCGAACTCCAGACCTACGAGAGCGTGGTGCAGAACGGCGATCGAATCGTGGCCGCCATCGAGCGTCGCTACGCCGAGGAGGCGCGCGACCACGTCAAGCCCGGCGAGGTGCCCGCCGCCGTGTCGCGACCGGAACTGCCCGGGATGCCCCTCGGCCTGCCCGCCCTCCCCGCCGACGACTTCGCGCTCGTGAAGGCCTGGTACGCGGCCGGGGCGCCGAGGTAGGCGCTACTTCAGCGTCCTGAGCGCGCTCGTGGCCTGCCAGCGCACGAACCTGTCGTTGCTCGACTCGCGAAGGGTGACCAGCGTGCTCAACACCGCCTTGCGCACCTCGGCATCGAGGCCCACCTCGGAGCCGATGCTGCCCAGCGCCCACACGCCGGCGAGCATCTCGCGGTCGCTCGGCTGGAAGCCCTGCACGTAGAGGATGAGCGCGGGAGCGGCGTCCTTGGCTTGCAGCCGTCCCAGCGCGTCGGCAGCCGCACGGCGCACCCGCGGCGACTCGTCGTTGTTGAGGCGGTCGACGAGCGCGTCGGTGGCGGTAGTGGCCTCGATCTCCGCGAGCGACTCGATCGCGTTGAGGCGGGTCTTCTCGTCGGGATCGGCGGTCACCGACACCAGCGCCTTCTCCACCACCTCGTCGGCGTAGTTCTGCGCGATCTTGGCGCCATCTTCGCGCATCACCGGGTTTTCCGAGGCAATGGCCGTGGCGATTTCGTCGGCCGAGGGCCCACAGGCGACCAGGGCGAGCAGCGCGATCATGCCACCTTCCCCTTGCCCTTGTTGGGCTCGTCCGTCTTGTAGTGCTTGGCGTAGGCCCCGTAGTAGGCCTGCATGCCGGTGCGCACGTCGACCTTGTTGAGCACCACCCCGGTGGGCTCGATGCCGGCTTGCTCGGCCCGGGCGCGGAGATCGCTGATCATGCGGCGAGGCGTCTTGCCGGCCTCGATCACGATGACCATGCCCTTGCAGGACCGGGAGAGCGCGACGGCGTCGCCCACGATGAGCAGCGGCGGCGCGTCGACCAGCACCATGTCGAACTTCCCGGCCAGGCCGGTGAGCACCTGGCGCAGGCGGAGGCTCTCCACGAGGCGACCCGGGTTGGCGGGGACAGGCCCCGAGGTCAGCACCGAGAGGTTCTCCACCGGCGTGGCCTGGACCGCCTCGTCGACCGGGCAGTTGCCGGTGAGCACGTCGGACAGCCCGCGCTCGTTCGACAGCGAGGCGAAGGTCTTGTGCTGCGCGGGCCGTCGCAAGTCGCAGTCGACCACGACCACCTTCTGGCCGTCTTGCGCGAGGCAGATGGCGAGGTTGGCCATCACCGTGCTCTTGCCCTCGCTCGGCAAGCAGGACGTGACGGTAAGGATGTTGATCTGCTGGTCGACGCCGGCGAACTGCACGCCGTTGCGGATGCTGCGGAAGGCCTCGTAGAGCGGGTCGGTAGCGGGAAGCTGGTCGATGAGCGCCCGCTTGCCCGGCAGCCGGTAGAAGGGGACGATGCCGAGCACCGGCAGCGGCCACACCTCGCGCAGGTCGTCCTGCTCCTTGATGCTGTCGTCGACGTACTCGGCGAGGAACACTAGGCCCACGCCCACCGCGATGCCCACGAAGCAGCCGAGCACGAGGTACACCAGCAGCTTCGGTGCCGCCGCCTTGTCGGGGGCCTTGGCCGGCTCCACGCCCTTCATGTCGGCCACGGTCATCGCCTCGGCCACCGCGATCTCGTACTGGGTTTCCAGGAGCGACTTGTAGATCGACTCGGTAGCGTCGGCGGCGAGCTGGAGCCCCGCGATCTCGCGCATCTTGGCCGGGTAGCGCACGAACTCGTCGATGGTGGTGGCGGCCGCCGCCTGGAGCTGGGCCCGGCGCTGCTGGATGCCGGCCAGGGCCACGCGCAGCTCGATCACCTGCGGATCGAGGTCGTGCTGCTCGCGCAGCGCGTGGCTGAGCTGGCCCTCGAGTTCCCGGATCTGCGTGTCGAGCAGCACCACGTCGGGGTGTTTCGGCGTCTTGTCGAGCAACTGGATGGCGCGCTCTTGCTGCGTTTCCGCGATCGTCTTGCGGAGGTCGCGAATAATCGTGTTGCTGGTCACCGTCTCCGGGCCCACGAGCTCGAGCGACTCGAGCTCGTTCACCTCGCCGTGCTCGCGCATCTGCGCGCGCACGTCGGCCATCTCGGCGTCGGCCTCCTCCGAGGCCGCGTAGAGTTCACTCACGCGCTGCACGGCGTACTTGATCTCGGTGTCGAGGTCGAGCACCTGCTGGCGGGCCTTGGCATCGGCCACGTTGGTGAGGGCGATGTCGAACTCGGCGCGCAGTCGGCCGAGCTCTCCGGTGACGAACACCAGCGCGTCCCGCGTGTCTTGCTTGGCTCGCTCCTGGCTGATGCTCAGGTAGACATCGACCACGGTATCAGCCAGCAAGGCGGATAGTTCCGGGTTCTCGGTGGTGGCGAGCACGATGAGGATGTTGGTGCCCTGCTGCTCCTGGATCTCGATCCAGGGGCTGGCGAGGAGCTCGCCGTCGATGCCGGGGACCAGCAGCTTCTCGGCCGGGAGCAGCTCGCCGTCGCCGTCACGCAGTTGCAGCCGCCAGATCACCTCGTCGAGCACCGGCCGCATCTGCGCCAGCGCGATCTTGGTCTGCATGTCGTCGCTGGCGCCGGTGAGCGACTGGGCCATCTCCGAGAGATCCATATCGGAGAGGATCGACATCGAGGCGTCGGACGACTCCACGCTGATCTTGGCGGTGGACTCGTAGCGCTTGGGCAGCACCATCGCGAGGATGCTGGCGCCCATGGTGAAGAACACGACCGCCTGAATGAACAACCACTTGCGACGAAGCAGCGCCGTCCAGACTTTGAGGA
>VGRE01000214.1 GCA_016875435.1 Deltaproteobacteria bacterium
GGTCGCGGCGGTGGCCTCCGGCGGCGCCATGGGCGGCACCGGGGGCGGCGCGAAGAAGGCCGACCAGATCCAGATCACCGCCATGCTCAAGACGAGCACCGTCAGCGTGCGTTTCTCATTCGGGTCTTTCACGAGCGCTCCACGGGCGGCGGCAGGGGCACCGGGTCGTGGCCACCCGGGTTGAAAGGATGGCAGCGACAGATCCGCTTGACGCCCAGCCAGGTGCCGCTCCACGGCCCCCAGGCCACGATGGCCTCGGCGGTATACGCGCTACAAGAGGGGTAGAAGCGGCAGATCGGCGGCATGAAACGAGAGACGGCGAGCCGCCATCCCCGGATCATCGTGAGCAAGAACCACGTCATGGCGACACCCGGTCGAGAGCCGCCGCGAGCTCCTCGCGCAGGGCGAGCAGCCCGGCGGTGGCCGCGGACGGCTGGGCGATAAGCACGAGATCGCGGCCCGGCGGGAATCGTCCTGCCAGGAATCGTAGCGACTCGCGCAGCCAGCGCTTCACCCGGTTGCGAACCACGGCGTTTCCCACCTTGCGACTGACCGCCAGGCCCGCCCGCCCGTCCGCGTCGGGACCCGGGGCCGCCACCACCACGAGGAACTTGCCCCGGATGCGACGGCCCCCGCCCTGCACGCTCGCGAAGTCGGCCGACCGGCGGAGCCGTGTCGGAGGCTTACCCGCGCTTGGTGGCAACGGTGACGACGAGGCGCCGGCGGCCCTTCGCGCGGCGGCGCGAGAGCACGGCGCGACCCGCGCTCGTCGCCATGCGGGCGCGGAAGCCATGAGTACGCTTGCGGCGCTTGTTGTGAGGCTGGAAGGTGCGCTTCATGTCCGACTCCGATTCGAGCCGCCGCGGCTAACGCGTTCCGCGCCTGCGGCCAAGGGCAACCCTCCCCGCAAGCCGTAGGCAGGGAGATCCGCAGCTTTTCAGGTGCAAAGGTCGCAGGTTTGACACGCGCCCGAAACTTTGTGGAAAACTACCCTTCCCCCGTGACTATCAACGAGAACTGTCACGGTACTCCGCGGACTTGCGCGACGAGGCCCCCTTGAGCGCCTCCGGTGCTTGCGCTACACCAGGAGCGCGGGCCACGAGCCCGGCCGCCAGCCTCCCCGGGAGAGGCGACGGCCGGGCCGAGTGAGGTGTGCCTGCACCGTAGTCCCCTGGGCCAGAGCATGAGCATCGACGCGAATTGGCTTGCTTTCTGCGACGCACTCGAACGGCGTATCGGCGCCCAGGAGGCGGACATCTGGACGCGCACCGGCGCGCTCAGGGCCGAGTACGTCAATGGCTCGGTGGTGCGGCTGCGCGCCGAGAATCGCTACAGCTACGAGTGGATCCGCGACAACCTGATGCCGCAGATTCTCGAGGCCTGGGGCGAGGTATGCGGCCAGGCCATCGACGTCCAACTCACCTGGGACGGCGCCCAGGCCGAGCCGGAGGCGCCGTCTCGCAACAAGGGGCAGCGGCCGAGCGGCCTCAACCGCGAGATGACCTTCGAGAACTTCGTCGTGGGCAAGTGCAACGACTTCGCCCACGGCGTGGCGAGCGCGGTGGCCGAGGCCCCGGGCAACGCCTACAACCCGCTGTTCGTCTACGGGGCGAGCGGCCTCGGCAAGTCGCACCTCGTCCAGGCCATCGGCAACCGCGTGGAGAAATGCCTCGGCGGCGGCGTGCTGTATCTCAGCGGCCAGCAGTTCCTCGAGCAGATGGTCACCGCCATCCAGAACAACGCGGTGGCCCCCTTTCGCGAGGGATTCCGTCGCGACATCGACCTGCTGATCATCGACGACATCCAGGTGATCGCGGGGCGGGAGCGCACCGAGGAGGAGATCTTCCTGCTGTTCGAGCACATGCTGGGCGGCAAGAAGCAGATCGTGCTGGCCGCCGACCAGCCGCCCCAGGAGATCGGCAAGCTCACGCCGCGCCTGCGCACTCGCTTCGCCGCCGGTCTCATCGCCGACGTGCAGCCGCCCGACGTGGAGACGATGATGGCGATCCTCGGGCAGAAAGCCAGCCTGCTTCGCCTCGAGTTGCCCTCCGACGTGCAATACCTCATCGCCCAGCGCGCGCGCAACAGCGTGCGCGAGGCCGAGGGCGTGCTCAACCGCCTCAATGCCATGCACGCCTTCTACGGCCGCCCGATCACCATGGCCTTCGTCCAGGAGAAGCTCTCCACCCTCCTCCCGCCCGAGGCGCCGCCGCCGTCGCCCGACGCGATCATCAAGAAAGTCGCCGATAACTATCATATTCTCCCCAACGACATCAAGGGCGACCGCCGCCCTGCGAACATCGCCCGCCCGCGCCAACTGGCGATGTACCTGTGTCGCTCCGTCGCGAATCTCAGCTTCCCTGAGATCGGCCGCGTGTTCGGCCGCGACAACTCGACCGTGCAGTACGCCTGCAAGAAAGTCGGCGTCGAGGCCAAGAAGGACCCGAACCTCCGCGCCGAGCTCGACCACCTCGAGAAGATGATCCGCGGGCGCTAGTGCTCTCCGTCTCCGGCCGGGGGCCTCTGGGCGGGCCCTGTGGACAAGCCTGTCGACAAGCTGGGAACTGGCCCGGGACAAGCAGCCGGCAACTCGACCCCTTCTCCCGAGGTGCCGGCCGAGCCCCTAGGCCACCGGGGACAACTGGTCGAGTTCCGCGGTCGCCAGCGGCGACTTGTCCCGGGTAGAGATTCCCCCTAGAGCTAGGCTTTTCGAGATATCCACACTCTCCACAGGCCACATCAAGCATCAACAGGATCATCTTCAACAGAATAGTCTCTGCTGCTTCTACGGTGCCCCTCCCATGGACCTCCTCATCCACCGCGACGAACTCGTCCGCGCCCTGGCCCGTGCCCAGGGCATCGCAGAGAAGCGCTCCACGTCGCCCATCCTCTCCTCGGTGCTCCTCCAGGCCAGCGGTGAAACGCTCCGCGCCACCGCCACCGACAAGGCGATCACGCTCATCGCCGACTACGCGGCCACGGTCAAGACGCCGGGCGAGGTGGCGGTCGACGCTACCAACTTCTTCCAGGCCGCCAAGGTGCTGCGGGGCGACATCGTCACCCTCAAGCTGCTGGACAACGGGCGCCTCGAGGTGCGCTCCGGCTCGGCGATCTACAACCTCACCACCTTCGCGGCCTCCGAGTTCCCCGTCACCCCGGCGCTCGACCAGGCCCGGACCATGACCGTGGACGCCGGCGGGCTGCGCCGCACCATCGATCGCGTCCACTTCTCCGTGGCCGGCGACGACAACCGCTACGGCCTCAACGGGGCCCACGTCGAGGACACCAGCACTACCGCCGGCGCCGTGGTGCGCTTCGTCGGCACCGACGGCAACCGCCTGTCGTGGGCTCAGGTGCCGTACCGCGGCGAGCTCGGCATCGGGCGCAAGATGCTTCTACCGAGAAAAGGTCTCGGCGAAGTCCGAAAGTTGCTCGATGGCTACGAGGGCGAGGTGGGCATCAGCTTCGGCGAGCGCGCCGCGCTGGCGCAGTGGCCGGGTGTGCTGGTTCACGTCCGCCTGCTCGAGGCCGACTTTCCCGACTATCGCCAGGTGCTGCCCGCCAGCTTCAAGCGGCGCGCGGTGCTGGAGAAGGACGCCTTCCGCGAGGCCCTCAAGAGCGTCTCGATCCTCGCCACCGACGCCAGCAACTCGGTGAAGTTCCAGTTTAGCTCGGAGGGCCTGGTACTCAGCGCCCGCAAGCTCGACGCGGGCGACTCGCGCGACGAGGTGCCGATGGAGTACAGCGGCGAGCCGATCGCCATGGGCTTCAACGCCCGCTTCGTGGGCGAGGTGCTGGCGGTGATCGAAGGTGCTCGGGTGTCGGTGGAGCTCGGCGACGCTCTTTCCCCCTGCATCATCCGTGACATGGACGACGATGGCGCGCTCTTCGTCGTGATGCCCGTCCGACTCGACTAGGCCGGGCTCGTGCGGTTGCTTCGCGTTGGCACCACGGGCTTCCGCAACCTCGTCCCCGCCGTGATCGACGTCGACGCGCCGATCGTCGCCTTCTGCGGCCCCAACGGGCAGGGCAAGACCAACTGGCTCGAGGCGGTGGGCGTGCTGGGCACCCTCCGGAGCTTCCGCACGGCGCGCCCCGCCGAGATCCTCAGGCACGGGGCTCTGGAGGCCGCCGTCGAGGGCTACGCCGAGTCGGAGGGCTTCAGCCGCCGATTCACGTGGTCCTGGGGCGAGGGCGGGCGCGGCCTGCGCCGGGAGGACCGAAACGTCGACGCCGTGGCCTGGCTCCGGAGCCTCCGTGCCAGCTACTTCGTCCCTGCCGATGTCGGCATCGTCCGGGGCGAGCCGACGCTGCGCCGCGCCCTGCTCGACCGGGCCTCGCTGACGCTGGAGCCAAGCTACCTGTCGCTGTCGCAGCAGTGCCGCCGCGCGCTGGAACAGAAGGCGGCGCTGGTGCGGAGCGGGCGAGCCGACGGTCCCACCCTCGACGCCATCGACGAGCAGCTCTCCGCGCTCATCGTCCGCGTGGTGTCGCGACGCGCCGACACGGTGGCGGCGATGGCGGGCCGCATGCGCGACTTCCACGCCGCCTTCGGCGCAGGGGAGAGCTGCGCCGTGCGTTACCGGCCAAACCTCGCCGGCGACGCCGAGACCGTGCTCCGCGCGCTGCACGCGGCGAGGCCGGGCGAGCGCGATGCCCGGCGCCTCCTCGCCGGGCCCCAGCGCGACGACCTCGAGCTGTTGGTGGATGGCAAGCCTGCCCGCGCCTACGCCTCGCAGGGGCAGGCGCGCTCGCTGGTCCTGGCCTGGAAGCTCGCGGAGCTCGCCAGCGCGTGGGCCGAGGGGGAGACGCCGCTGTTCCTCGTCGACGACGTGGGGAGCGAGCTCGATCCTGGTCGCACGTCGCGACTGGTCCACACGCTGGGGACGCTCGGGGCGCAGGTCTTCCTCACCACCACCGATCGCCGCTTCCTCCCCGTCGGCATCGATGGGATGCGGGTGCTCGAGGTGGAGGCCGGCGTCGCGCGCCTGGCGCAGGGCTAGGACACCGCCATCGGGATAGCCATCGCGCGCGCGCATGCCCGCGCGGAGGCCCCTTGCCCGACCCGAAAGAAGACAGCGTCCCCGAAGCCGAGGCGAGCGCCATGGATGCGCCGGTCCAGGGCGACTACTCCGCGTCGAGCATCACCGTCATGGAGGGGCTGGAGGCGGTGCGCGTGCGCCCCTCGATGTACATCGGCGACGTCGGCAGCCGCGGCCTGCACCACCTGGTCTACGAGGTGGTCGACAACTCGGTCGACGAGGCGCTGGCCGGCCACTGCGAGGTGATCAACGTCGTGCTCCATGAAGACGGGAGCTGCTCGGTGGAAGACGACGGCCGCGGCATCCCGGTCGACATCATCGAGAAGGAGGGCCGCCCCGCCGCCGAGGTGGTGCTCACCAAGCTCCACGCGGGCGGCAAGTTCGGCGGCGGGGGCTACAAGGTGTCCGGCGGCCTCCACGGCGTGGGCGTGAGCTGTGTCAACGCGCTCTCCGAGGTGCTCTTCCTCGACATCTGGCGCGACGGTTTCCACCACGCCGAGCGCTTCGAGCGCGGCCTGCCCGTCACCGACCTCGAGAAGAAGGGCCCGAGCGACAAGCGCGGCACCCGCGTGCGGTTCCTGCCCGACCCCACCATCTTCACCGAGACCACCGACTTCCAGTACGAGATCCTCGCCAACCGGCTGCGCGAGCTGGCCTTCCTCAACAAGGGCCTGCGCATCGTCCTCGCCGACCGGCGCAGCGAGCGCTCCGACGACTTCTTGTACGAGGGCGGCATCCGCAGCTTCGTGGCGTACCTCAACACCGGCCGCGAAGCGGTACACCCGCCGGTCTACCTCAAGGGCGGCAAGGAGGGCCTCGAGGTGGAGATCGCCTTGCAGTGGAACGGCTCCTACAACGAGACGGTCTGCAGCTTCGCGAACAACATCAACACCATCGAGGGCGGCACCCACGTGGCCGGCTTCCGCGCCGCGCTCACCCGCACCGTCAACGCCTACGCCCAGGCGCAGAACCTCCTCAAGAACGCCAAGGGCGAGGTGGCGGTGTCGGGGGAAGACATCCGGGAGGGGCTCACGGCGGTGGTGTCGGTCAAGATCAGCCACCCGCAGTTCGAGGGCCAGACCAAGACCAAGCTCGGCAACAGCGACGCCAAGGGCCTCACCGAGGCCATCGTCAACGAGCAGCTCGCGGTGTGGATGGACGAGCACCCGGCCATCGCCAAGTCGATCGTCAACAAGGCGATCGACGCGGCGCGGGCGCGGGAGGCGGCGCGGAAGGCGCGCGACCTTGCACGCCGCAAGACCGCCTTCGACGGCGGGGGGCTGCCGGGCAAGCTGGCCGACTGCCAGGAGCGCGATCCCACGCGCTGCGAGCTCTACCTGGTCGAGGGCGACTCGGCCGGTGGCACCGCCAAGCAGGGTCGCGACCGCAAGTACCAGGCCGTCCTGCCGCTGCGCGGCAAGATCCTCAACGTGGAGAAGGCCCGCCTCGAGAAGATGCTGTCGTCGGAGCAGATCCAGAACCTCGTGTCGGCGCTGGGCTGCGGCATCGGCGAGGAATTCGACGCCGGTCGACTCCGCTACCATCGCATCATCATCATGACCGACGCCGACGTCGACGGCAGTCATATCCGAACCTTGTTGCTGACTTTCTTCTACCGGCAGATGGCCACGCTGGTGACCGGTGGCAACCTGTACATCGCGCAGCCGCCGCTCTACCGTGCCAAGCGTGGCAAGACCGAGCTCTACCTGCGCGACGACGGTGCGAAGGAGGCCTTCCTCCTCGAGCAGGGCGTGAAGCACCTCGACGTGAGCGTCGGCGAGCACCAGATCTCGGGCGAGCTCCTCGCCAAGGTGACCGAGCGCGCCGGTCGCTTCGCCATCCGGCTCGACCGGCTCTCGCGCCGCTACCACCCGGCGGTGCTGGAGCAATTCCTCGAGCTCGGCGGCGTCGTGGACGCGGACGACCCGGTGGCCTTCGCTGCCCGGCTCCGGGAGCGGCTCAAGCTCACCCACCCCGACCTCGACGTGCTCGAGGTGCGGGCGGATCGCGAGGAGGAGGGACGCCCCGTCGTACACGTGCGCGTGCTGCGCGAGAGCCAGGACCATGTCACCACGCTGGGCTCTGCCAGCTCCGAGGTGGAACACGCCGCCCTCAAGCGCGCGCGCGACGAGGTGGCGGCGCTCTTGACGCTGCCGGCGCAGGTGAAGGGCTTCCCGCCCCGCCACGGCTTTGCCGAGCTGCGCCGCGACTTCCTCGCCGCCGCCGAGAAGGGCTACGACATCCAGCGCTACAAGGGCCTCGGCGAGATGAACGCCGAGCAACTCTGGGAAACGACGCTCGACCCCTCGAACCGCACGCTCCAGCAGGTACAGGTGGAAGACCTCTACGCCGCCGACGAGGTGTTCAACATCCTCATGGGCGACGAGGTGGAGCCGCGCCGCAACTTCATCCAGCAGAACGCGCTCAACGTGCGCAACCTCGACGTGTAGCCGCGCCGG
>VGRE01000215.1 GCA_016875435.1 Deltaproteobacteria bacterium
CGTCGGCGGCTGTCAGCGCCGGGGGGGCGAGCCGCTGCGTGCAGGGCACGGGAGTCGGCACCTCGCCCCCACCGCGCTCCCGTACCCCGGCGCTACCCCGCCATCAGCTCCGTGAGCCCGGCCGCTTCGTCCTCCCCGGCCTCCACCAGCCAGTTCGAACCTCGTTGCATCCACCCACCCCGACCATCGATGGAACAGCTTGCTCCTGCCGCACCCTCCCCAGGAGCCGCGCCGCGTTGTCGTGGAGCACCGCCCGCCGCAGCCCCTCGTTGCCCTCGGTGGCAACGAGCACCTTCGCGATGCCGATGGCTTGCGGGTAGAAGGGCCAGTCGCTGCCGAAGCAGATGCGCGAGGGGTCGACCTCGGCGAGCACGCGCTCGATCACGGGAAGCGACTGCGAGGCGAACTCCACCCACACGTGAGGGAACTCCCGCGCCAGCGCGATGGCCTTCTCCGGCTGCAAGGCGCCCGAGTGCCCGAGCACGAAGGTGGTCCCCGGGTTCTGCTCGATGGCCGCGCGGTAGCGATCCACCTGGCAGCGCGCGCGCGCCCCCTCGCCCTCGATGCCCACCGGGCCACAGTGAAAAAACACCGGCAGGCCACGCTCGCCGCACATCCGGCACAGGGCGACGGTGCGCGGATGGTCGGGTCCGAGAATCTGCACGGCGGGGTGGATCTTGATGCCTCGCGCCCCGAGCGCCACCTGCTGGTCGAGGCGCTCGGCCACGCGCGGCGCCAGCGGGTGTACCGAGCCGAACACCACGATGTCGTCGCGATCGGCGCAGGCGCGCAGCCACTCGATTGCATTCCACGACAGGATCGGCCAGTCGATGGCGAGCAGCACGCTCTTGACGACGCCCGACGCTCGCATCTCGCGCGCGAGGTTGGGGGCGGTGTGGGTGGCCCTCATCCGCCCCCCGGCGAACACCCCCCACACGAGGTCGCGCTCCATGCGCTGCCGGTCCTCGGCAGTGAGGTACTGGTTGAGGTAGCGGTCGAAGGCGAAGGCCCGGTCGCGCGGGAGGTAGTGGTGCACCTCGCCGCTCTCGACCGCGAGCTGCACCCGGTTGGGCACGAGGAAACTCTGGGCCAGGTGGGTGTGGACGTCGATCGCGGGCCCCACGGCGGGGTCGAGGCGGAGCTCCCCGTCCACCACGCTGAACCATGGCAGCCGCGCGAGCTCGTGCAGGTTGGCGTAGTCGTGGTTCACAGGTTCCTCCACAGCAACAAGAGGCCGGCGAGCAACAGCATCCCGTCGACCGCGCGACGGAAGCGTTCCGCGTCGATGCGCCCGTGCACCCACTGCCCGGCGAGGCCCCCCGCGAGCAACCCGGGCAGGAGCACGAGGCTGGCGCGGGCGCTGTCCTCGCCCAGCACGCCCTCGCGCGCGTACAGGGCCAGCAGCAAGAAACTGAGGACGATCCACAGCGCGGACAGCGTGGCCCGGAAGGTCGCCTTGTCGAGGCCAATCCGCGACAGCGTTATCACCACCAGGGGCCCGCCGGTCCCGAAGGCGCCGTGCACCACGCCGGCGGCGGCCAGGGTGCCCTGCGTGGCGACCGGGCCCAGCATCGCCACCGGACCCGCGAGACGGCAGGCCCCGACCAGCGCCACGAAGCCGCCGAAAGCCGCTTCGAGCACGCCGTGGTGGGCCGATAGGCCCGAGAAGGCCCAGGCCCCCAGGGGGAAACCGACCACCATCGCCGGCAGCACTCGCCGGAAAAGCAGCGCCCGGTCTACCGCCGCCCAGTCGCGCGCCACGATCCACGTCGACAGCAGCAAGTTCACCGGGACGTGCGCCGGGAGGTATTCGCGTACCGGCATGAAGAAGCTCGCCAGCGCCACCGCCACCACGGTGCCGCCGAAGCCGGTGACCGTTTCCACGAGGAAGGCCACCGTCACCACCAGCGCCAGCCCGATCATGCCCCGTCGGCGTGGCCGTCGAGCCAGCCGAGCACCAGCTCGCCCACCAGCTCGCGGTCGGGCATCGTCGCCAGCGCCCCGTAGATCGCGCCGTCGGCCTCGGCGGCGAGCCCCTTCTCACGCACCTCGGCGGTCACCTCGCGGAGGTCGGCGAGGAAGGCCTCCTCCACGCCGCCGTGCGCCGCCGACACGATCATCTGCACGCCGCTCGGCGCCTGCAAGCGGTCGAGGTGCCAGCCGAGACGACGCAGGCGCTCGTCGACAGCAAACACGTCCACGCCGTCGCCGGTGAAGGCGATGACCGAGTGCCGCGCGTCGCCGAGGAGCCGCAGCCCCGGCACGGCGGCGATGCCCTCGCGCAGGCTTCGCGCCGAGGCGAGCACTTGGCGGGTCAAGCGGACGTAGCCGTCGCGACCGAGGTACTGCTGGATGGCCCAGGCCGCCGCGATGGCCCCTCCGGGGCGGGTGCCGGCCATGGTCGGCGAGCCGTAGAGGCCGCCCGGCCAGTCGGTGGTCGCGAAGAACTGGTGGCGTCGTAGGCTCCGGTCCCGGTAGAGCACCAGCGAGGCGCCTTTCGCCGCGTAGCCGTACTTGTGCAGGTCGGCCGAGAGCGAGGTGACCCCGGGCACCCGGAAGTCGAAGGGCACGGGATCGTCGGCGAAGGCGAGCACGAAGCCACCCAGGCAGGCATCGACGTGACACAGGAGCCCGCGCGACAACGCCATCGAGGCCAGCGCCGGGATGTCGTCGACCACGCCGTGCGGGAACGAGAACGCGCTGCCCACGAGCATGATGGTGTCGCCGTCGATGGCCGCCTCGGTGGCGGCGAGGTCGGCGCGAAAGTCCCCGCCCACGGGGACCTTGATCAGCCGCAACCCGAGGGTGTGCGCCGCCTTGTCGAAGGCCGGGTGCGCCGTACACGGGACGACCACCGTCCCCCTCCCACCTCGCTCCGCCCGCGCCCAGTCCCGCGCCGCCTTCATCGCCATCAGGATGCTCTCGGTGCCCCCCGAGGTCATCGACCCGCAACTCGCGCCACCAAAGATCTCGCAGCCGTTCTTGATCACCTCGCGCTCGAACTGCCGCAGCGAGGGAAAGGCGTCCATCGAGAGCCCGTTCTCGTGGATGAAGCTCGCGTAGGCGTGGCGGATCAGCTCCAGCGACTCGTCGCCGGCGAAGTACACGAGGCTGAAGGTGCGGCCGTGCTTCCAGTCGGCATCGCCCGACCGGGCCTGCGCGAGCGCGGCAAACACCTCGTCGCGCGACTTTCCAGGCTGCTGCACCGAATCACCAGGGAAAGTCGGCGGCTATCACATTAGCCCGGCCGCCATGTTCCTCCTCCTTGCCTGCCAGGACTACGACCTCAAGGCCACCAAGACCGTGGCCGAGGGAGAAGACACGGGCGAGGCCTTCGAGCCCGCGGCCGACACCGCTGTCGACACCGCCGGCGAGCCCGACAGCGGCGAGATGGTGCACGACCCGGAGATCGCCACCGAGGCCATCTACCTCAGCACCGGCAACACGCTCTACGGCTACGACCCGAGCGCCAACCGGGCCACCGCCGTGGGCGTCTTCACTCGCGGCGGGGTGACGGTCACCGACATGACCGACATCGCCATCGACCTCACCGGTCGCATGTACGGCGTGGCCTACGACGAGCTCTACCGCATCACACCCGCCACCGCCGTGCTCACCCATGTCGCGACGCTAGACACGCAGTACAACGCGCTCACCTTCGTGTCGGACGGCACGCTGGTGGCAGCCGGCGACAACCAGGTCGTGAAGGTCGACACCAGCACCGGACGCACCAGCCGCATCGGTCGCAACGACTACACCTCCAGCGGCGACATCGTGGGCCTGCCCGACGGCTACCTCTACTGGTCGGTGCAGGGCGGCAGCGCCGACGACCTCGTTCGCATCGACCCCGCCACCGGCGACGCCACCCGCCTCGGCAGCATCGGCCACGGCGGCGTCTACGCGCTGGGCTACGCCTACGGCACGCTCTACGGCTTCACCTCGGGCAACAAGGTGCTGTTGATCGACGCGAGCACGGGCCGCGCCACCGCGTCTGACAGCCTGACGGGGAAGTGGTGGGGGGCGACGACCAACCCGGTGCTCTGGTAGCCAACGATGACCCTCACCCGCACGCTCCTCGCGGCTACCCTGCCGTTGCTGGGGATCGGCCTCGCCGTGGCGCGGGGCAAGAAGGCCATGGAGGCCGAGTCGCCCCCGGTGCCCGCCGTCATCGCCGAGCCGGCATCCGCGTCGCCCGCCGAGCCCGCGCCTGGCTTGTTCCCCGCTGGACTTCCCGTGGTGATCGACAGCTTGCCCCCGGGCGTGGCCTCCCTCTCGGCGCAGTCGTGCAACGCCTGCCACTGGACGGCCCACGACACCTGGGACGGCAGCGCCCACGCCGTGGCCTGGACCGACCCCCTCTACCAGCAGGCGCTTCGCTCGGCCGGCAACTCCACCGCTTGCCTCGGCTGCCACCTCCCCGTGGCCGCGCAACACGACCGCCTCGCCAACGGCTACGTCGACGGCGACCTGTCGCGACCGCGACTCGAAGCCAACGCCAGCTTCGACGCCACCCTGATGAGCGAGGGCGTGACCTGCGTGGCCTGCCACGTGCGCGAGGGCAAGGTGCTCGGCACCTTCGCGAGCCACAACGCCCCTCACCCGCTGGTGAAGTCCGACGAGCTCTCCTCGAGCGCGCTCTGTGCCACCTGCCACCAGCTGACCTGGCCCGAGGCGGATCGCCCCTTCTACGACACCTACGGCGAGTGGGAGTCCAGCGCCTACGCCAAGGCAGGCGTCGACTGCCTCGACTGTCACATGGCGCCGGTGGCCGGGGTGTCACAGCCGGGCGTCAAGAGCCCGGTCAACGCCCACGCCTCCGCCACCACGCTGGATCGCGCGCTCACCACGCTGGTCAGCCTCCCGGCCGCCTCGCTTCAACGCGGCCAGCCGTTGCCGGTCACCGTCACTTTGCTCAACAGCGGGGCCGGGCACAGCGTGCCCACCGGCAACCCGTTCAAGAGCTACGCCATCGAGGTGGTTCTGCTCGACGCGGCCGGCAAGGATCTGGCCCCGGCCCAGGGCTTCACGCTCGCGCGCACCGTCGAGAGCGCGCCGCCCTGGCGTACCACCGCCGACGAACGCCTCCCCGCAGGCGGCAAGCGCGAGTGGACGGGCACGATTACCCCGAGTGCCAAGGGGGTCGCCGGCCTAGGCGCCCTCGTGGTCCGCGCGCGCCGCAACGCCGCCGTCATCGAACTGCGTCGGATCCCCCTTGACATCCGCTAGCTCGAACGGCGCTTTCCGCCATCGGGGGGGCGCACGACCACGCCCCTGCGGTACGCTGGGCGGATGCGCGTGACACTGATGCTTTTCTGGATGGTGGCCTGCGGCCTACCCTCGTCACCCGAGTCCCCCGACGCCTGGGCGGTGGCGACAGCCGAGCGGCTGGTTGCGGCCGAGCACGAGATCGTCGAGCGCAACGGCATGTTTATCGCCACATTTCCCGCGATGGGGATGCGCGCCGAGTTCAACGAGCAGGGCCTCCGGGTCAACGGCCACGGCCTCGGGCTCGTGGCCTGGGGGCGCGGCGTCGACACGCTGCCGCTCCCGTCCTCGCCACCACCCGCGCTGGGCGCGCCCGTCCCCGGGCTCCTCGACCCCGGCAAGCGGGCGATCCGGCGGCTGGAGTACGCGCACGGCGAACTCACCGAGTGGTGGGCCGGCCAGCCCGACGGGCTCGAGCACGGCTGGACGGTCGATGCCTCTCCGCCCGGAGATGGCCCGCTCTCCTTCCTCCTGCAACTCGACGGGTTCGAAGTTCTCGACGCCCAGGCCGACGCCGTGCAGCTCGTCGACGACGACGGCCGCCTCTACGAGTACCAGGGGCTGGCCGCCTTCGACGCCACCGGGGATCCCCTCCCCGCGCGCTTCTCCGCCGGCCCCGAGGGCCTCGTCGCGTGGGTCGACGACACCGGCGCCGCCTACCCGGTGGAGATCGACCCGGTGCTGAGCACCGCCGGCACCACGCTCACCGGGGCCTCCGCCAGCAGCCAGTTCGGCTACGCGCTCGCCAGCGCCGGCGACGTCAACAACGACGGCTACGACGACCTCATCGTCGGCTCGCCCCACGCGTCGTCCCTCGCGGGCCGCGCCTATATTTTCCACGGCAGCGCCTCGGGCCTGTCGACCACCGCGGCCACGACCCTCTCGGTGTCGAGCGCCTATCTCTGCGGGAAGGTCGTCGCCGGTGGCGGCGATGCCAACGCCGACGGTTACGACGACGTCGCCCTGTCCTGCACCTACAACGGCTACGTCCGCGTCTTCCACGGCTCGGCGAGCGGGGTGAGCACCACCGCGAGCACCTCGCTCTCGGGAACTGTCACCGCTCGCTACGGCCACGCGCTGGCCCTCGATGGCGACGTTCATAATGACGGTTACGACGACCTCCTCGTCGGCTCCCCGGCACAGTCCTCGGCGAAGGGACGAGTCTATGTGTACCGCGGCTCCTCCAGCGGCATCGGCAGCAGCTCCTCGAGCCTCAACGGTTCCGAGAACGACTCGTACTTCGGCCAGGCCCTCGCCTACGCTGGCGACGTCAATGCCGATGGCTACGACGACGTGGTCGTCGGGGCGCCGTACTACAGCGACACGGCCACTTACCAGGGTCGCGTGGAGGTATTCCACGGCAGGAGCTCGGGGGTGTCGTCGAGCGCCTCCACCGAGATTGACGGCGCCGCCGACGACGATCTCTTCGGCTACTCGGTCGATGGCGGTGGCGACGTCAACGGCGACGGCTACGACGACATCATCGTCGGCCAGTTCGCGGCCAGCGCCGAGGCCTGGGTGTACCACGGCTCCACCGGCGGCGTGTCGTCCACCGCCGCCACCACCCTGAGCGAGCCCGACACGAGCTTCGGCAGCAGTGTCGCGATCGTCGGCGACACCGACGACGACGGCTACGACGACGTGGCCTGCGGCGCGCTCAACGCGCAGACCGCCTATGTCTACGCCGGCAGCACGTCGGGCGTGGGGAGCACCGCCGTCACCAGCCTCTCCTCGTCGAGCGGCAACTACTACGGCGGCGCGCTGGCCGGCGCCGACGTCAACGGCGACGGCTACGCCGACCTCGCCGTGGCTGACTACTCTGATTCAACCACCTATGGCAAGGTATACGTGTATCTGGGGTATGCCGACGCAGATGCGGACGGCTATACCGTGGGCGGCGCAGGCGACGAGGACTGCGACGACAGCGACGCCGCCGTCTCGCCCGGCGCCAGGGAGACCACCGGCGACGAGTTCGACCAGGACTGCGACGGCGCCGAGGTGTGCTACGCCGATGCCGACGGCGACGGCTACCGGGGCACCCGCACCGTCACGAGCGCCGACGTGGACTGCGGCGACGCGGGCGAGGCCCCGTCGAGCGCGCCTGCCGA
>VGRE01000216.1 GCA_016875435.1 Deltaproteobacteria bacterium
TCGGCCGCCGGGCCCGCGAGCACGCTCCCGGGGGCGTGGAGCCGCCCGGCCGCACGCACCGCGAGCGCACGCGTGGCGGGACTCGGGTCGAGGAGGACGGGCACGAGGGTCTCGGCGGGCAGCCGCCGGGCTTCCACCTGGAACACCATCTCGGCCAGGGGGAGGGGAACCCCGGCGAAGTCGGCGGCGAGCGCGAGGGACAGGCAGGCGGCGAGCACGGCGAGGCCACGTCACGCGCGGCGCGCCGCGGGGCAAGCCGATAACGCCGCCGAATGTCCCGGCCGACGCGCGCCGACTTCAAGCGACTGGGCGCCCGGCTCAGCGCCGCCAATCGCGAGGCGGCGGTGGCCGAGGCCCGCGCCCGCGGGGTGGTCATCCCGGATGGCTGGCCCGAGATGCCCGGCAAGAAACTACTGCGCTTGCTCGCGGCCCGCTCGGACGCGGCCCAGGTGGCGTCGACCCCGACCGCCCGCGACGAGGGCTTCACGTGCGCGCACTGTGGCTGCGAGGTGCCCCCGGGGAGTCGCCGTCCCCGGGATCACTGTCACCAGTGCCTGCACTCGCGACACGTGGATGTCGTCCCCGGCGACCGCGCGAGCGAGTGCGGAGGCGATCTGGTGCCGGTCGCCGTGGTCAAGGAGAAAAAGGGCTGGATGATCGAATACCGTTGTGCGGCGTGCGGCGCGCCCCGTCGCAACCGCGTACTGGACGATCTTGTCGTCCCCGACGACCCCTCTGCGGTCCGTCGGCTGGTGGCGCTCGGGGCCGGGGAGGGTGTTGCCGGGTCGGGGTCGGGTGACGAGTCGAGTGTACTTCACTCCCGATGGCGACGACGACCATGACGACCGGCGTTGGCTCGCTGGGATGGTCTCCTCGGTCGCCTCCTCCGGCCTCCCTCCTCCCGCCAACCCCTGGCTCACAAGTCCAGCTGCAACCTCACCCCGAGGATGTTGCTGCTCGCCGAGTAGCTGCCGTTGCTGCTCGCATTGTAGGGCAGCTCGGTGGAGAAGCGATCGTCAACGTAGTCGTCGCTCTCGGGGTCGGCGTCCCACGCCGAGTTGGTGATGGTGCGGTCGACGAGGAAGTTCTTGGTATAGGCAAGGCCAATGCTGAACTTCTGCGCGATGCGGTAGCGGGCGGCGAGTGACACGCCGTAGGCGTCGAAGTCGAGGTTGGTGGCGCTCACCGCGTAGTCGGGGACGGCGTACTGCTTGTAGCCGACGCGCCCACCCACCCACACGCTGGGGACGATCCAGTAGCCGCCGTTGGCGGCCACCACCATCGAGTCCCACAGGCGACGCGGGGAGTAGATCTCGTCGTTCACCTCGATCGACAGCCCGTCCTCCGGGCCAACGGGGTCGCCATCCTCGCTGTTGAGCGTGATGTAGGCGTCGCCGCTGGCCCCGCCGCAGCAGTCCTTCCACATGTAGTACTCGATGGTGGCGCCCACCTTCAGCTTGTCGTTGATCTCGCTCACCGCGCCGGCGCGGATCACGGCGGGCAGCGGCATGTCGAAGGTGAACTTGCCGGGGATGGCCACGCTCCCGTCGCCCTCGGCGAGGGCGTCGGGGGCGGTGACCGTGGCCTCGCCCTCGGCGCTGAACTGGGCGCCGGCCGTGTAGCTCGCGCCGACCTGGAGGAACTTCCAGCGGTCCACGAAGATGCCCGCGTTCCAGGTGGTGTGCGAGCCGGTGCCGCTGGCGTCGAGCACCACGTCGTACTCGTAGGGGGTGCCGGTGAAGCCCAGGCCCTCGTTGCCCAGCGGGTCGGACACCTTGAGGATGGTGACGTTGTCGTACACGTAGGCGAAGCCGCCGCCCACGTGGAAACCGTCGACGGGCGTGATCGCGATGCCGGGGATGACCGCGAGGGTGATCACCTTGGAGGTGACGCCGGCGTAGCGCTGGGCGCCGGTGTAGGGCGGCGGATCGGTCTCCTGTCCCGAGTAGTCGCCGCCGCCCACGAAGCTGTCGGTGGCCGCGAGGCCGATGGCGCCCCACTTCAAGGGCTTCCACGTGACGCCGAGAAGGCCCACCGGCACCACCGCGTGGGCCTCGGCGGGGATGTACTTCTCGCCGGTGTTGGGGTCGATGCCGTCGTTGCGCGTGGGCGTGAAGGTCACGTCGATGAAGCTCACCTGCACGTCGGCGAGGGCGTCGAGACCGTCGCTGCCGCCGATGGCCGCCGGGTTGTAGTGCATCGCCGCCGGGTCGGCGGTGGCCGGTCCCGAGTCGGGCGAGCCGATGGTGGCCGGGGCGGAGATCGGGGAAGCGAGGGCCGCGGTGAGCGAGAGGAGCAGGTTCATGGCAGCGTCCGTATACAACAGTCACTTGCCCGATGCACGGGAGTGGGGTAGGGCCGCGCCGCCTTTTTTCCGGAGTCCATCCCATGTCTCTCGTCAAGCTCGCCTCTCCCTCGCTCTTCCTCCTCGTGCTCGGTTGCGACGGTCGCTCGGTTGACACCGCCGACCAGGCCGACGCCGACACCGACACCGACACCGACAGCGACACCGACACCGACACCGACACCGACACCGACACCGGCACCCCGGAGTCCGGCTGGACGGTGAGCGGCATGGCGGTGGACTTCATGACGCGGGGCCCGGCGGCCGCCGACCTCATCGTCGACTTCGCTGACCCCACCCCGGCGCTCTCGGGCGGCGAGCTCGACATCCTCGGCACCAGCACCACCGCGGCCGACGGCACCTTCGCCATCGACGGCATCGAGGGCAACCCCGGGCTCGGCGCCTTCCTCGTGGTGAGCGGCGGCGGCAACATGAGCACCGCCACCGGCGTGGCCTCCTCCGACTACAGCGGCTTCGGCGACGGCGATGAACTGGCCGGGAAGACCGCGATGGTCGTCTCCAGCGCCATGGTCGCCGGTGTCGATGACTCGCTCGCGCTCCTCGGCGTGAGCGATTCCATCACCGAGACGGGCGTGCTCTTCATCAACGTGCGCGACGCCTCGGGCAACCCGGTCGACGGCGCGGTGGTGAGCGACGGCGGCGCCGGCCAGGCCGTCTTCTACCTGGATGCCGACGCCAGCGACGGCCTCTTCACCACGGCCGGCAAGCCCAACGCCGCCACCAGCGCGGCGGCGGGCGGCTTGGCGGTGGTGCCCGCCGCCGGGATCGCCACCTACGAGGCCGACGCCGGTGAAATGACCGGCAGCCAGCTCTCGGGCGCGTTGCCGGGCCTGAGCGTGTTCACGGGCATCACCGTCCAGTAGCTAGTCGTACCCTGCGATCCTCCCTGCCGGCGCCGCGTAGGCGCTCGGCAGGTCGGAAACCCCGTCGCCATCGGCGTCATCGAAGCTCTGGCCGTAGGCGATGAGCGCCTGCCAGAGCTTCAGTTCGTCCACGCCGGGGGTGGAAGGGTCGGCGTCGAACACCATGCTGTCGACGTCGCTGTACTCCACGCCGTTCTCGTCCTTGGCGGTGATGACCATCAGGCCGTAGGTCAGGCTCTCGAGGATGCCCATCAGGCTCGCCACGTAGCTGTCGACCGCCACGTGGTAGAGCGCGGTGGCATCCTTGCTGGAGTCGATGCTCTCCCAGGTGCCGTCGTCGAGCTGGCGCTCGATGGACTGGGCGCGGTTGAACTGGCCCCGGCTCATGTCGAGGTTGCAGCGCATGCCCGACACCTCGATGAAGTAGTTGCAGCCGTAGGACGGCGACACCGAGGCGGTGACTTCGCACACGTCGAGCAGCTCCGCGCCGGTGACGTAGAAGTCGACGAGCGCGTAGCCGGGCAAGTCGTCGTTGCCGAAGCCCAGCGGCAACACCCGGAAGGCGTCGGAGAAACCCTGCACGCCCGTCTGTCCATGGTCGATGGGGTCGCGGATGACCCCCTGCGACTCGAAGCTGAACTCGATGGGGTCGGCGGGGTCGAGGGCGTTCATCGCGTGGCGGAAGGCGTCGGTGACGAAGTTGCCCAGCGCCGTTTCCGTGCAGCCGGTGGCGGGCATGCTGGCGGGGACGTCGTACACCGCCTCGTCGTAGCCGTAGCCGATGTCGACCAGCGGGCCGGCCTCCACCTCGGCCTTGTAGGCCTCCACCTCGTTGCTTACATCGCTGTCGCCGAGGATCTCGTCGTCGAGCTCGTGGAGCTGGTAGCTCTCGACGGTCCAGTTTCCCGCGTCGTCCTGCGCGAGCTCGAGCTGCCCGAGGTACTGGGTGAGCGCACCCGCTTGCACGATCACCGTGCTGCCGACGGTGCGCGGCTCGAAGAGCGGCGTGTGGCTGTGCCCGCCCACGATCACGTCGATCTGCGGCACGTCGGCGGCGAGCAGATCGTCGGGCGAGGTGGACGGGTCGTCGGTCACCCCGTTGTGGGTGAGCGCCACGACGAGGTCGATGCCCTCGGCCTCGAGCGCCGCCACCGCCTCGATGCTGGCGTCGGTGGCCGGCGAGAAGCTCGCTGGGCTCACCGCCGGCGTGATCGACTGCGCGCTGTCGCCGAGGATGCCGAAGAGGCCGATGCGCAAGCCCGTGTCGAGCTCCTGGACCGCGTGGGACTGGATGCGGCCGCTCTCGAAGTGGGCCTCGAGCAAGTCGTCGCCGCTGTCGCTCGGGTTGGGCACGGTGTTGCTGGCGAGGATCGGCGTCTGCACGCCGCGGGCGTCGGCGAGGTTGATCATCGCGCCGAGGACTTGTGGTCCCCAGTCGAACTCGTGGTTGCCGAGGGTCACGGCGTCGTAGCGGAGGCTGCCCATCATCGACAGCTCGGCGGCCTCGGTGGTGGCGAGCAACTGGAACAGGTCGCCGGCCATCCAGTCGCCGCCGTCGTAGAGCACCACCGGGTGATCCGAGGCCGCCCTGATCTCCGCCACCTTCGCGGCCAGGCGCGCGAGGCCGCCCACGGTGTCGTCGTCGCCGGTGGTCCCAGGGGTGTACTCGCGGTTGGGACCGAAGCCGAGCATGTGGCTCTGCCAGTCGTTGGTGTGGAGGATGGTCACGCGGAAGGGGCCCTGGGGCGCGGCGGTGTCGGCGGAGTCGGTGTCCTTCGCGGCGGGATCGCCGGGGGTGCAGGCCAGGAAGAGGATCAGCATGGGCCGCGGCTAACTCGTCGCCTTCCCCGGCAGGTTAGGCAACCACCGTGCGGTCACGCCAACTCTGGGTCCTCGTCGCCTTCGTGTTGCTCATCGGCTTCGTGGGCATGGCGGTGTCGAGCCGCGGCCCCCTCGGTCGGCGCGCGAAGACCGTCGCGATGCCCGAGATCGTCGAGCACGTGGAGAAGGGCGAGGTGGCGAGTGTCAGCTTCCGCGGCCCCGAGGTGACCGTCACCCTGAAGGACGGCACGCAGAAATCCGCCGCCGGCCCGGAAGACCCCGAGTTCTACATCCGCTATTTCACCGATAAGGGCGTGGTGCCGAGCTTCGACCGCTCCAGCGCGCGGTGGATGCCGCTGGCGGGCATGTTGCTGCCGGTGGTGGTGATCATCGTGATGATGACGATGATGATGCGGCAGATGCAGCAGGGCAACGGCCGCGCGATGTCCTTCGGCAAGTCGCGCGCCAAGCTCGCCGCTGAAAGTGGACGCAAGGTCACCTTCGACGACGTGGCCGGCTGCGAGGAGGCGAAGGAGGAACTACAGGAGATCATCCTCTTCCTCAGGGAGCCGTCGCGATTCACGCGACTCGGCGGTCGCATCCCCAAGGGCGTGCTGCTGATGGGCTCGCCCGGCTCCGGCAAGACCCTGCTCGCCCGCGCCGTGGCCGGCGAGGCGGGCGTGCCCTTCTTCGCGCTCAGCGGCAGCGAGTTCGTGGAGATGTTCGTGGGCGTGGGCGCCTCGCGCGTGCGCGACCTCTTCGAGCAGGCCAAGCGCCAGAGCCCCTGCATCATCTTCATCGACGAGATCGACGCCATCGGGCGCCACCGCGGCGGCTTCCCCGGGGGCGGCCACGAGGAGCGCGACCAGACGCTCAACCAGCTGCTCGTGGAGATGGACGGCTTCGACACCAGCGAGACGATCATCCTCATGGCGGCGACGAACCGTCCCGACGTGCTCGACCCGGCGCTGTTGCGCCCCGGTCGCTTCGACCGCCGGGTGATGGTGCCCTCGCCCGACCTGCGCGGCCGGCTCGGCATCCTGGAGGTCCACGCGCGGCGCTCGCCGCTCTCCCCGAAGGTGGATCTCGAGCGCATCGCCCGGGGGACGCCCGGCTTCTCCGGCGCCGACCTCGAGAACCTCATCAACGAGGCTGCCCTGCTCGCCGCGCGCAAGGGCCAGGCGCAGGTGGAGCAGGACGACCTGGAACAGGCGAAGGACAAGGTGGCGATGGGCGCCGAGCGCCGTTCGATGGTGCTCTCGGAGGAGCAACGACGGCTGGTGGCCTACCACGAGACGGGCCACGCGCTGGTGGCCCGGATCATCCCCGAGTCCGATCCCGTCAACAAGATCACCATCGTCCCCCGGGGGCGCGCTCTCGGAGTCACCCAGTACTTGCCGAGCGAAGACCGCGTCACCACGCGCACGCGGTTGGTCGCGATGCTGGCGCACATGCTCGGCGGGCGCGCGGCGGAGGAAGTGGCCTTCGGCGAGATCAGCACCGGCGCCTACGACGACATCAAGAAGGCCACGCAACTTGCCCGCGCCATGGTGTGCGACTACGGCATGAGCCGCCTCGGGGTGGTGTCGCTGGGCGAGGTGAGCGAGTCGCCCTTCCTGGGTGGCCCCGCGCGCAGTCGCGACTTCTCCGAGGCCACCGCCGAGCGAGTCGACGGCGAGGTGAACGCCCTCCTCGACGAGGCCTACCGGCACGCCTGCGAGATCCTGCGCGAGAACCGGCACGTGCTCGACCGGGTGGCGCAGGTGCTCCTCGAGAAAGAAACGCTCGACGGGCCCGACTTCGAGGCGCTGGTCGAGGCGAACAACCCCGTCGTCCCGCACGTGGCGTAGATGGCGGGGCTGCGAGCGGCGCTCGTCGCCGTGGCCATCCTCGCCGCCGCGTGGTTCCTCGCGGCGCCGGCCGCGCCCGGCGACTTCATGCTTCTCGACGGCCTCGGTTGGGCGGTGGCCCAGAACCTCGTCACGGGCGCCTCGCCGCTCGACGGCGGGCGCTTCCTGTCGGGCGGCGGGGCGAGCCTCGCGGGCCTCTTCGGCAACGTGGCATGGGCGGTCATGGCGGCGCCGCTGCACGCGGTGCTCGGCGCGGGCGTCGCGACGCAGCTCGTGACCGCCGGGGTGCTCGTTCTCAACGTGTTCGCGCTCGCGCGCATGGGCGCGGGGGCCGGCATGCCATGGGTGGGCGCCTTGCTGGGCGCCAACGCCTTCGCCCTGGTC